>NZ_CP128260.1:1072500-1392272 GCF_030344995.1 Pseudomonas fluorescens | reverse complement strand
GCAAGCGCGATGGCCTGGCGTTTGGTTTCCGCGCGATCTCCCGTCACCTGCCGGACGACCGCGCCGTGGTGGCCGTGATCGACGGCGACACCGTGCTCGGCGAAGGCACCGTGCGCAAGACCGTGCCGTGGTTCCAGCTGTTCGGCAACGTCGGCGGCCTGACCACCAACGAATTCTGCGAAGTGCGCGGCGGCTACATCATGAGCGAGTGGCACAAGCTGCGTTTCGCCCAGCGCCACATCAACATGTGCTCGATGGCCCTGTCCAAGCGCGTGCTGACCATGACCGGGCGCATGTCGGTGTTCCGCGCCACCGTGGTGACCAACCCGGAATTCATCGCCGACGTCGAAAGCGACTCGCTGCAACACTGGCGCCTGGGCCGTTTCAAGTTCCTGACCGGCGACGACAAGTCGAGCTGGTTCAGCCTGATGCGCCTGGGCTACGACACCTTCTACGTGCCGGACGCGGCGATCAACACCGTTGAGCACCCGCCTGAAAAGAGCTTCATCAAGGCCAGCCGCAAACTGATGTTCCGCTGGTACGGCAACAACCTGCGGCAGAACTCCCGGGCTCTGGGCCTGGGCGTGAAACGCCTCGGTGCCTTCACCTCGGTGGTGCTGTTCGACCAGCGCGTTTCGATGTGGACATCTTTGCTCGGTCTGACCGTGGCAATCATCGCCAGCTTCAAGTACGGCACCGCGTTCATCCTGGTTTACCTGCTGTGGATCGGCATCACCCGCCTGATCCTGACGCTGTTGCTGTCGTGCTCGGGCCACCGGATCGGTCCGGCCTACCCGGCAATTCTCTATTACAACCAGATCGTCGGCGCGCTGGTGAAGATCTACGTGTTCTTCCGCCTCGACCAACAATCCTGGACCCGACAACCCACTGCCCTGACCCGTGATCTCGCCAGCTTTCAACGTTGGTTCAACACCTGGTCGTCTCGGACCATGACCTTCTCCGCCGGCAGCATTTTCGTCGCCGTGCTGCTGATGATGGTCTGACCCGCCCCCTCTTGAATTAACAAGGAAATCGCCCCTATGAATACCGCCGTCAACGTCAACGTAGTGCATGAATCCGAAGCCCAGCGCCAGCACGCCCGGGTCAAAATCCCGGCCAAGCTGCGGTTCTTCGGCCCTGACCGGACGCCCGTCGATGCGCGCGTCATCGACCTGTCTGCCGGTGGCCTGGCGTTCAATGCCGGTCAACTGCCGCTGACCGTCGGCGAGGTGTACAAGGCGCGTCTGCAATTCGTCATCGACAACCTCGGCCTGGCCATGGACGTGGAGCTGCAGGTGCGCTCCTTCGACCGCCAGACCGGTCGTGCCGGTTGCCAGTTTCAGAACCTCGAACCGCAGGACATTTCGACCCTGCGCCACCTGATCACTTCGCACCTGGCCGGCGACATCGTCAGCATCGGTGAAGTACTCGCGACCCTGCAGCGCGACAACTTCACCAAGGCGCGCAAGGTCAAGGATGGTGGCTCCGGCATGACCCCGTTCGGTCGCCTGAAAGCCGTGACCTTCAGCGCCGGTGTCTTCGCGGTCGGCCTGGTGGCGGCGGGATTCATTTTCAAATCGGTGTACAGCATGTACTTCGTCAGCCATGCGCAGGCCGGTCTGGTCAGCGTGCCGGGCATGAACATCACCATGCCGCGCGACGGCACCGTGCAGAGCCTGGTAAAGTCCGACGGCGTTGCCGCCAAGGGCGCACCGCTGGCGACGTTCAGCACCAGCATGCTCGACGTGCTCAAAGGCCATCTGGACGAAGATCAACTGCAACCGGCCAAGGTTGAAGAACTGTTCGGCAAGCAGATGACCGGCACCCTGACCTCGCCGTGCGATTGCACCGTGGCCCAGCAACTGGTGGCCGACGGTCAGTACGCGAGCAAGGGTGACGTGATCTTCTCGCTGGTACCGCGCAACACCCAGGCCACCGTCGATGCTCGCTTCTCCTATCGCCAGTTCGGCGACGTGCGTCCGGGCACCCCGGTGAGCTTCCAGATCGCCGGCGAAGACAAGACCCGCACCGGCAAGATCGTCAGCAGCACCAGCCTGAAAAGCGCCGACCTGTCCTCCGACATCCGCGTGCAGATCCAGCCAGACGAGCCGCTGGACAGCAGCTTCGCCGGCCGCCCGGTGGAAGTGAACAGCGACCGTGGTCCGAACCTGAACTGGCTGATCGACAAAGCCATGGCTGCCGGTCTTTAAGTCGAGGACATGCCTGTGACGATTCCTACTCTTTTGAACACGCCGCAGCCCTTGTGGGAGCGGGCTTGCTCGCGAATGCGGTTCAACATTCAAAATCAGTGTGGGCTGACACACCGCCTTCGCGAGCAAGCCCGCTCCCACATGGGTCCTCTGTGTGCAGTTGCATTGGCAGTCAGTCTGGCCGGTTGCGCCGGCCTGCCCGACCAGCGTCTGGCCAACGAAGCGCTCAAGCGCGGTGACACCGCGACCGCCGCGCAGAACTACCGTGCGCTGGCCGATCTGGGTTACAGCGAAGCCCAGGTGGGCCTCGCTGACATCCAGGTCGACAGCCGCGACCCGGAACAGATGAAACAGGCCGAAGCCACCTACCGCGCCGCCGCCAGTGTTTCGCCGCGTGCCCAGGCCCGACTCGGTCGCTTGCTGGTGGCCAAGCCCGGCTCCACCGAGGCCGAGCATCAGGAGGCCGAAAGCCTGCTGAAGAAAGCCGCCGCCAGTGGCGAAGGCAACACGTTGATCCCGCTCGCGATGCTGTACCTGCAATTCCCGCACAGCTTCCCGAACATCAACGCTCAGCAGCAGATCGATCAGTGGCGCAAATCCGGTTACCCGGAAGCCGGTCTCGCTCAGGTGCTGCTGTATCGCACCCAAGGCACTTACGACCAGCATCTGGATGACGTGGAAAAAATCTGCAAGGCCGCGCTCAACACCACCGACATCTGCTACGTCGAGCTGGCCACGGTCTATCAGAAACGTGGCGCGCCGGAGCAACAGGCCGAGCTGATCAAGCAGCTGCAGGCCGGTTACAGCCGCGGCACTGTCAGCGCTCAGCGGGTGGATTCGGTGGCTCGTGTGCTGGCCGATTCGACCCTGGGCAAGACCGACGAAAAAACCGCACAGTCGCTGCTCGAGCCGATCGCGCCGGGCTACCCGGCCTCGTGGGTCACCCTCGCGCAACTGCTGTATGACTTCCCGGAACTGGGCGACATCGATCAGATGATGAAGTACCTGGACAACGGCCGAGCCGCCGACCAGCCGCGCGCCGAACTGTTGCTGGGCAAGCTCTACTACGAAGGCAAACTGGTCCCGGCCGACGCGAAAGTCGCTGAGGAACATTTCCAGAAAGCCGTCGGCCGCGAAGTCGCCGCCGACTACTACCTCGGCCAGATCTACCGCCGTGGCTACCTGGGCAAGGTCTATCCGCAGAAGGCCCTCGACCATCTGCTGACCGCTGCGCGCAACGGCCAGAACAGCGCCGACTTCGCCATCGCCCAGCTGTTCTCCCAAGGCAAGGGCACCAAGCCCGACCCGCTCAACGCCTACGTGTTCAGCCAGTTGGCAAAAGCCCAAAACACGCCGCAAGCCGATGAGCTGGCGACCACCCTCGCCGCGCAACTGCCGCCCGAGCGTCTGGCCGAAGCCCAGCGCCTGCTGCAACAGGAACAGGCGACCCGTGGCGCCCTGAGCCAGAACACGCTGCAACTGCACGCCCTGCAAGAAGAAGACGGCGAGGAAAAATTATGAAATTGAATCCCTTTGTGAAGGCCGGCATTGGCCTCACGTTCGCGCTGATCTGGTCTTGCCCGACCCTGGCCGCGATGACTGAATCGAAGAACTTCGGCCTCGAAGTGAAAATCACCGGCCAGTCCGAAGACGACCGCGACCTCGGCACCGCCAGCGGCGGCGACGTCAACGGCGTCGGCCTCGACCTGCGTCCGTGGGTCTACGGCGAAAGCGGCGCGTGGAGCGCCTACGCCATGGGCCAGGCTGTGACCTCGACCGACATCATCGAGACCGACACCCTGCAGCAGTCCGACAGCGAAGGCACTCAGACCACCGACAACGGCGACCGCAAGACCAAGAAAAACTACCTGGCGATGCGCGAATTCTGGGTCGGCTACAGCGGCCTGACGCCCTACCCCGGCGAGATCCTCAAGTTCGGTCGCCAGCGCCTGCGCAACGACGACGGCCAGTGGCGCGACACCAACATCGAAGCCCTGAACTGGACCTTCGACACCACCCTGCTGCGGGCCAACGCCGGTGTCGCCGAACGCTTCAGCGAATACCGCACCGACCTCAAGGAGCTGGCGCCAAAAGACAAGGATCGCCTGCACGCCTACGCCGATGCCGCTTACCAGTGGACACCGGGCAACTGGGTCGGCATTCGCGGCCACCACACCCATGACGACGGCAAGCTCGACTATCCGGAGCCGGGCGTGGCTGGCGATTCGCTGGACAAGAAAGAGAACGGCGACATCAGCTGGCTCGGCCTGACCGCCGACAGCGACGCCTACAACTGGCGCAACACCAACACCGTCAACTACTGGGGCAGCATCACCGGCATGAGCGGCGATCGCGACACGGTCAACGCCCTCAACGCCGACGGCACGCGTCCGGCCCAGGCCAAGCGCAGCGACAACGTCGACGGCTGGGCCACCGATATTGGTGTGCGTCTGCGCCTCGATCCGCAGTGGCAGGTCGGTGCGGCCTATGCCCGCGCCAGCGCCGATTACGAACAGAACGGCCTGGAAAGCAACCGCTCGAACTACACCGGTACTCGTTCGCGGGTTCACCGTTTCGGCGAGGCCTTCCGTGGCGAAATGAACAACATGCAGACCGCCACGCTGTTCGGTTCGTGGATGCTCAACGACCAGTACGACGCCAGCCTGATCTACCACAAGTTCTGGCGTGTGGACGGCAACAAGCCGGTGGGCAGCAACGGCATCAACGCCGTGGAAAACAATACCGACGACGTCACCGGCGCGATCCTCTCCAGCACCTCGCTGCCACTGCAGGACGGCAACAAGGATCTGGGCCAGGAAATGGATCTGGTGGTCACCAAGTACTTCAAGCAAGGCTTGCTGCCGGCGGCGTTGAGCCAGTCGATCGACGAGCCTTCGGCGCTGGTGCGTTTCCGTGGCGGCGTGTTCAAGCCGGGTGATGCCTATGGCAGCCAAGTTGATTCGTACATGCACCGCGCGTTCATCGACGTGATCTGGCGCTTCTGATGCTGACCGCCAAGGGAGTGCCCGACATGAACAGTGCCCGCAAAGGCTCACTCAGCCTGCTGGCCGGCGCGATGCTGCTGGCCTCGGCCGGCGCCTTCGCCAATGTGGAACCAGCCAAGCCTGTGACCACCGCGAAGGAGTTGCAACAGGCCAAGACCTACACCGTCAGCAGCGCGCCGACCGAAGCGCTGGAACTGGCCAAGCCGAAATTGCCCGACCTCTCCGGCTACACCGCCGAAGCCGCCGCCGCGAAAATCGTGCGCAGCAAACCGGGCAAGATCAGCGTGCGCCGGATGATGCAGGAAGACGCCCTGAAGGACTTCATCGGCGGCGACAACAAGATGGCCGAATGGGTGGTGCGTCAGCACGGCATCCCGCAGGCGATCTTCGTCGACGACGGCTACATGAACCTGAAGGAGCTGGCGCAGAAGCTGCCCAAGCAGTACTTCAGCGAAACCTCGCCGGGCGTGTATCTGGCCAAATTGCCTATCGTGGTCGGCCGCAAAGGCATCCTCGAAATCGACGGCCAGACCCAGGAGTTGCGCCTGTCCCAGGAGGCCGGTTCGTTCCTGGTCAACAACGGTCAGCTGTTCGTGCGTGACACCAAGGTCACTGGCTGGCGCGAGAAGGAAAACGGCCCGGCAACGTTCCGTTCGCCAAAGGAATTCCGCCCGTTCCTGCTGGCCTGGGGCGGCACCGAGACCTACATCGTCAACAGCAAGATGGCCAGCTTCGGCTACGCCAACAGTAAGTCCTACGGGGTGAGTATTTCCCAGTACACGCCGAACATGGCCAAGGTGCTCAAGCGTCCCGAGCCGACCGGCTGGATCGTCGGCTCCGAGTTCTCGGACATGTGGTACGGCTTCTACTGCTACGAGACCCGCGACTTCGTGGTCAAGGGCAACACCTACAAGGACAACATCGTCTACGGCATCGACCCGCACGACCGTTCCCACGGTCTGATCATTGCCGAGAACACGGTGTACGGCACGAAGAAGAAGCACGGGATCATCATTTCCCGCGAGGTGAACGACAGCTTCATCTTCAACAACAAGAGCTACGACAACCACCTCTCGGGCCTGGTGATCGACCGTAACAGCGTGAACAACCTGATCGCCTACAACGAGATCTACAAGAACCACACCGACGGCATCACCCTCTACGAGTCCGCCGACAACCTGCTGTGGGGCAACAAGGTCATCAGCAACAAGCGCCACGGCATCCGCATTCGTAACAGCGTGAACATCCGCCTCTACGAAAACGTCGCCATGGCCAACGGCCTGACCGGCGTCTACGGGCACATCAAGGACCTGACCGACACCGACCGTGACATCAAGCTCGACCCGTTCGACGCCCAGGTCTCGCTGATCGTGGTCGGCGGTGAACTGGCGGCCAACGGCAGCGGCCCGCTGTCGATCGATTCGCCGCTGAGTGTCGAGCTGTATCGCGTGTCGATGCTGGCGCCGACCAAATCCAGCGGCATCAGCTTCAACGGCATCCTCGGCGAGCGCCAGGATGAAATTCTCGACCTGCTGGTGCGCCAGCAGAAAGCCGTGCTGATCGACCCTGTCGAACGCCAGACCGAAATGCGGGACTGAGGATAATTTTATGCACCCACACCTGATCAAATTACTCAGCCTGTCGGCCCTGACCGTGGGCATTCTGGCGGCCAGCAATAGCGCCCGCGCAGATGAAGTCCAGCCACCGAAATTCACCGCCGAACCCTGCTGCAGTCTGTGTCCGGCCGCTCATGACGCGAAGAACTACACCACGCGTTATCAGCAGAACTTCACCACGCTGGTGCAAGCCCAGGGCGACTGGTTGTTCCGGACCCAGGAAGACCTGCGCACCGAATTCAACACTACCCCGGCCGGCTACAAACGCCTGCAACAGCTGCACGATGCGTTCAAGGCCAAAGGCGTCGAACTGGTGATCGTCTATCAGCCGACCCGTGGTCTGGTGAACCGCAACAAGCTCAACCCGGCAGAAAAAGCCGCGTTCGATTACGAGAAAGCACTGGGCAACTACAAGACCATGCTCGGCCGTTTCGCGAAGATGGGTTACGTGGTGCCGGACCTGTCGCCGCTGACCAACGAATCGCTGCCGGACACCCTGCCCGCCCACGACTTCTACTTCCGCGGTGATCAGCACTGGACGCCATACGGTGCCCAGCGCACGGCGAAAATCGTCGCCGAGAAGGTCAAGCAGATCCCGGCCTTCGCCGACATTCCCAAGCGTGAATTCGAAACCAAACGCTCCGGACGCATGGGCAAGACCGGCACCCTGCACAACATGGCCGGGCAACTGTGCGGCACCAGTTACGCGATCCAGTACATGGATCAGTTCACCACCGAGCCGAAAGGCGAAGCGGGTGACGGCGATCTGTTCGGTGATTCCGGCAACCCGCAGATCACCCTTGTAGGTACTTCGCACAGCGGCAAGAACTACAACTTCGCCGGGTTCCTTGAAGAAGCCATCGGCGCCGACATTCTCAACGTCGCCTTCCCCGGCGGCGGTCTGGAAGGCTCGATGTTGCAGTACCTGGGCAGCGACGAATTCCAGAAGACTCCGCCGAAAATCCTCATCTGGGAATTCTCGCCGCTGTACCGCCTCGACCAGGAAACCATCTATCGCCAGATGATGTCCCTGCTCGACAACGGCTGCGAAGGCAAAGACGCGCAAATGTCCGCGAGCACCACGCTCAAGCCGGGCAGCAAGCAAGAACTGCTGGTCAACAGCAAGAACCTGAACCTGCAGAACAGCAGCCATCAGGTCGACATCCGCTTCGCCGACACCTCGGTGAAAACCCTGCAAGCCACCCTCTGGTACATGAACGGTCGCCACGAGGACATCAAGATCGAGAAACCGGAAACCTCCGACACCGACGGTCGTTTCGCCTTTGAACTGCGCACGGACGAAGACTGGGCCTCGCAAAACCTGCTGGCGGTCGAAGTCCAGGGCCCGGAAGCGGGCACCGCGCCACAGAAAGTCGAAGCGAAAATCTGCAAACGCAACGTATTCCCGGGCGCTGGGCCACAAACCGCTCAGGTCGGGCAATGAGGTCTGCTATGCGAAATCCGAAACTGAAAACTCTTCTGGCGCCGACGCTGCTCGGGCTGGCGATCTTCGCCGGCACCGCGCAGGCCGCCGCGCCACTGCGTCCTCCTCAGGGCTACTTTGCGCCTGTGGATAAATTCAAGACCGGTGACAAGAGCGAAGGCTGCGACGCGATGCCGGCGCCCTACACCGGGCCGCTGCAATTTCGCAGCAAGTACGAAGGCTCGGACAAGGCCCGCGCAACGCTGAACGTGCAGTCGGAAAAGGCCTTTCGCGACACCACCAAAGACATCACCACCCTGGAGCGCGGCACCGCCAAGCGGGTGATGCAGTTCATGCGCGACGGTCGCCCGGAGCAGCTCGACTGCACGCTGAACTGGCTCACCGCGTGGGCCAAGGCCGATGCGTTGATGTCGAAGGATTTCAACCACACCGGCAAGTCGATGCGCAAATGGGCACTGGGCAGCATGGCCTCTTCGTACATCCGCCTGAAGTTCTCCGACTCCCATCCGCTGGCTCAGCACCAGCAGGAAGCGCAGTTGATCGAGGCCTGGTTCAGCAAGATGGCCGATCAGGTGGTCAGCGACTGGGACAACCTGCCGCTGGAAAAAACCAACAACCACTCCTACTGGGCAGCCTGGTCGGTGATGGCGACATCGGTCGCCACCAACCGCCGCGACCTGTTCGATTGGGCGGTCAAGGAATACAAGGTCGGGGTCAATCAGGTCGATGCCGACGGTTACCTGCCGAACGAACTCAAGCGCCAGCAACGCGCCCTCGCCTATCACAACTACGCCCTGCCGCCGCTGGCAATGATCGCCAGTTTCGCCCAGGTCAACGGTGTGGATCTGCGTCAGGAAAACAACGGCGCGCTGAAACGTCTGGGTGACCGGGTGCTGGCAGGGGTGAAAGATCCCGAGGACTTCGAGAAGAAGAACGGCAAAGAGCAGGACATGACCGATCTGAAAGAGGACATGAAATTCGCCTGGCTTGAGCCGTTCTGCACCCTCTACACCTGTTCGCCGGATGTGATCGAGAAGAAGCACGGGATGCAGCCATTCAAGACCTTCCGACTCGGTGGCGACCTGACCAAGGTCTACGACCCGTCCCATGAAAAGGGCAACAAGGGGTCATGAGAAGCAAAAGGCAAAAGCCCCTCACCCTAACCCTCTCCCGGAGGGAGAGGGAACTGACCGAGGTGCTTATGAGAAATCCGCCGACCTGATACATCGAGTCGATCTCGATATTGGCAGCACCAGAGATCAGGCTCCCTCTCCCTCCGGGAGAGGGCGGGGGGTGAGGGCTGCGGTCGCAAGGCCACCCACAACCTTCAAAGAAACACCGTTTCACCCCTCCAACACCACGGGGGGTTTGGGGGGGCTTTGGCCCTTGACTGTTGGTTCAAACATGGAGAGATCGGGATGGTATTTTCATCCAACGTGTTCCTGTTTCTGTTCTTGCCGATCTTTCTCGGCTTGTACTACCTGAGCGGGCAACGCTATCGCAACCTGCTGCTGCTGATCGCCAGCTACGTGTTCTACGCGTGGTGGCGGGTGGACTTCCTGGCGCTGTTCGCCGGCGTCACCCTGTGGAACTACTGGATCGGCCTCAAAGTCGGCGCCGCCGGCGTGCGCACCAAACCGGCACAGCGCTGGCTGCTGCTCGGCGTGGCGGTGGACCTGTGCATCCTCGGCTACTTCAAGTACGCCAACTTCGGCGTCGACAGCATCAACGCGATGATGACGTCGGTCGGTCTCGAGCCGTTCATCCTTACCCACGTGCTGCTGCCGATCGGTATCTCGTTCTACATCTTCGAGTCGATCAGCTACATCATCGACGTCTACCGCGGCGACACCCCGGCCACCCGCAACCTGATCGACTTCGCGGCGTTCGTGGCGATCTTCCCGCACCTGATCGCAGGTCCCGTGCTGCGTTTCCGTGACCTGGCCGACCAGTTCAACAACCGCACCCACACCCTCGACAAGTTCTCCGAGGGCTGCACGCGGTTCATGCAGGGTTTCATCAAGAAGGTCTTTATCGCCGACACCCTTGCCGTGGTGGCTGACCATTGCTTCGCCCTGCAAAACCCGACCACGGGCGATGCCTGGCTCGGCGCGCTGGCCTACACCGCGCAGCTGTATTTCGACTTCTCCGGTTACAGCGACATGGCCATCGGCCTGGGCCTGATGATGGGTTTCCGCTTCATGGAAAACTTCAAGCAGCCTTACATCAGCCAGTCGATCACCGAGTTCTGGCGCCGCTGGCACATCAGCCTGTCGACGTGGCTGCGTGACTACCTCTACATCACTCTCGGCGGTAACCGTAAAGGCACGCTGATGACCTATCGCAACCTGTTCCTGACCATGCTGCTCGGTGGTCTGTGGCACGGCGCGAACATCACCTACATCGTCTGGGGTGCGTGGCACGGCATGTGGCTGGCGATTGAAAAAGCGCTGGGCCTCAACACTTCGCCGCGCAGCCTCAACCCGATCCGCTGGGCGCTGACCTTCCTGCTGGTGGTCATGGGCTGGGTGATCTTCCGCGCCGAAAACCTGCACGTTGCCGGGCGCATGTACGGCGCGATGTTCAGCTTCGGCGACTGGTCGCTGTCGGAACTCAACCAGGCCAGCCTCACCGGCCTGCAAGTGGCAACTCTGGTGGTGGCTTACGTGACGCTGGCGTTCTTCGGCCTGCGTGACCTGTACACCAACCAGCCTCCGGCCAAAACCAAACCTGAGGTCAACGTCGAAAGCGATGGCCCTGCCGGTGCGCAACCGGGCCTGATCAAGGCAGCGCCTGGCGAAAACCCGGCGAGCATCCACGAGCCTGGCTACACCGTCGGCGTCGACGCCCAGGTGCAACCGGCGTACTGGACGGCGGACTGGTCGCGCTACGCAATGCGCGCCGTGATCCTGCTGCTGTTCATCGCCTCGATTCTCAAACTCTCGGCGCAAAGCTTCTCGCCGTTCCTTTACTTCCAGTTCTGAGGGATCTGACATGACCCGCTCATTACGCATCTTCTACATCGCGCTGTTTCTGGTGACCCTGCTGGTGCTCGGTCTGTGGTCGGTGCGCAGCTTCTTCGGCTTCAGCACCAACGCCGACGCGACGGTGCTCAACGGCCGCTGGACCAAAGCCGTGGAAACCCATTACGACGATGAATTCCCGATCAAGCGCCTGGGCACCAACCTCTGGGCCGCGCTGGATTTCAAACTGTTCAACGAAGGTCGTCCGGGCGTGGTGCTCGGTCGCGATCAGTGGTTGTACAGCGACGAGGAATTCAACCCGATCGTTAACGAAGAGCTGAACCTGCAAGGCAACTACGCGCTGGTCGAAGGCGTGCGCCAGACCCTGAAAGAGAAAGGCGTGAAACTGGTGATGGCGATCGTGCCGGCCAAGGTTCGCCTGTACCCGGAACACCTGGGTGAAGTGAAACCGGCGAGCATCCACGCCAACCTTTATCAGGACTTCCACGCCCGTGTCGCGGCGGACAAGATCCTCGCCCCCGACCTGCTCGGCCCGCTGCAAAAAGCCAAGCAGAACGGTCAGCAAGTGTTCCTGCGCACCGACACCCACTGGACCCCGGAAGGCGCGGAAATCGCCGCCAACACCCTGGCCAAAACCATCGCTGACAAGTTTCCGCTCAGCGGCGAGCCGCAGCGCTTCGTCACGACGCCTGCGGAGAAGGTCACGCACAAGGGCGACCTGCGTCTGTTCCTGCCGCTGGATCCGCTGTTCGAAAACCTGATGCCGGCGCAAGAGCCGCTGCAAAAGCGCAACACCGTGGCCGCCGCCGAGCAGCCTGCCGGTGACGACGCCCTGTTCGCCAACAGCGAAGTGCCGGTCGCGCTGATCGGCACCAGCTACAGCGCCAACCCCAACTGGAACTTCGTCGGTGCGCTCAAGCAAGCGCTGCACAGCGACGTCGTCAACTACGCAGAAGACGGCCACGGCCCGATCCTGCCGATGCTCAGCTACCTGAAAAGCGATGACTTCAAGAACAGCCCGCCACAGGTGCTGATCTGGGAGTTTCCTGAACGATATCTGCCTGTGAACAACGAAATCGGCGACGCCGACCCGCAGTGGGTCGCAGAGCTTAAACAAGCCGGCGCGCGCCAACAAAACGTAGCAGTAAACACTAAATCCGAGACGCCCGATCGGGCGCAAAACTGAAAGAGAGGTACACCATGACTTTCACTACAACTCCTCGTCGTCTCGCCAAACGCATTGCTCTGGTCGCTGGCCTCAGCGTGCTGTCGGTCCAGGCCTTTGCCGGTGGTGACGCCGCGCTGTACGGCCCGACCGCACCCAAAGGCTCGACCTTCGTGCGGGTCTACAACGCCAGCAACGCCGAAGTCAGCGCCACCGTCGGCAGCACCAATCTGAGCGACGTTGCACCACTGGCCAGCAGCGATTTCAGCTTCATGCCGGGCGGCGACTACAGCGCCAAGATCGGCAGCCAGACCCTGCCGGTGAAACTTGCCGGTGATCACTACTACACCCTGGTCAACAACGCCTCCGGCGCGCCGCAACTGATCGAAGAACCGCCGTTCAAGAACAAGCAGAAATCCTTGGTGCGCGTGCAGAACCTCAGCGACAAACCGCTGACCCTGAAAACCGCCGACGGCAAGACCGACGTGGTGCCGAACGTGGCCGCCAAGGGCCGTGGCGAGCGTGAAATCAACCCGGTGAAAGTCAGCCTTGCACTGTACGAGGGCGACAAGAAAGTCGGCGACGTGAAACCGGTCGCCCTGGAGCGCGGTGAAGCAGCGGTGCTGTACGTCACCGGCAACGGCAGCAACCTGTCGCCAGTCTGGGTGAAACGCCCGGTGTCGACTCGCTAATCCTTTTCTGAACTGACGCAGTTCCCCTGTGGGAGCGGGCTTGCTCGCGAAAGCGGTCCGACATTCAACAGATATGTCGACTGATGCACCGCCTTCGGGAGTAAGCCCCCTCCCCCCCTTGACCGGGTTGTCAGTTCGGATACGAGACAAAAACAAGAGTGAAACGACACAGGTTCGTGGCTCTAACCCAATCGATTTTATGGAGTAAACAATATGATTCCGGTGATCTTGTCAGGTGGTAGCGGTTCACGTCTTTGGCCGCTTTCGCGCAAGCAGTTTCCCAAGCAGTTCCTCGCCCTGACCGGCGAACACACGCTGTTCCAGCAAACCCTCGAACGCCTGGTGTTCGAAGGCATGGACACTCCGATCGTGGTCTGCAACAAGGATCACCGCTTCATCGTCAACGAGCAGTTGAGCACCCGAAACCTCGAATGCCAGCGCATCCTGATGGAACCGTTCGGTCGCAACACCGCGCCAGCCGTGGCGCTCACCGCGATGATGCTGGTCAATGAAGGTCGCGACGAACTGATGCTGGTACTGCCGGCTGACCACGTCCTCGAAGACCAGAAAGCCCTGCAACGTGCGCTGGCCCTGGCCACCGTAGCGGCAGAAAACGGCGAGATGGTGCTGTTCGGCGTACCGGCCACCAAACCGGAAACCGGCTACGGCTACATCAAGTCGACCGGCGATTCGCTGCTGCCGGAAGGCGTCAGCCGCGTCTCGCACTTCGTGGAAAAACCCGACGTCAAACGCGCCACCGAGTACGTCGAGTCCGGCGGTTACTACTGGAACAGCGGCATGTTCCTGTTCCGCGCCAGCCGCTTCCTCGAAGAGCTGAAAAAGCACGATCCGGACATCTACGACACCTGCCTGCTGACCCTTGAGCGCAGCGCTCAGGACGCCGACACCATCACCTTCGACGAAGCCACCTTCGCCTGCTGCCCGGACAACTCCATCGACTACTCCGTGATGGAAAAAACCCAGCGCGCCTGCGTGGTGCCGCTGTCGGCAGGCTGGAGTGATGTCGGCTGCTGGTCGTCGCTGTGGGAAGTCAACGAGAAGGACGCCAACGGCAACGTCAGCAAGGGCGATGTGGTGATCCAGGACAGCAAGAACTGCATGATCCACGGCAACGGCAAACTGGTGTCGGTGATCGGTCTGGAAAACATCGTGGTGGTCGAAACCAAGGACGCCATGATGATCGCCCACAAGGACAAGGTCCAAGGCGTCAAGCAGATGGTCAACACACTCAACGAGCAGGGCCGCAGCGAAACCCAGAACCACTGCGAGGTCTACCGTCCGTGGGGCTCCTACGACTCGGTGGACATGGGCGGGCGCTTCCAGGTCAAGCACATCTCGGTCAAACCGGGCGCGTGTCTGTCGCTGCAGATGCACCACCACCGCGCCGAACACTGGATCGTGGTCAGCGGCACTGCCGAAGTGACCTGCGACGAGAACGTGTTCCTGCTCTGCGAAAACCAGTCGACCTATATCCCGATCGCCTCGGTCCATCGCCTGCGCAACCCGGGCAAGATCCCGCTGGAAATCATCGAAGTGCAGTCGGGCTCCTACCTGGGCGAAGACGATATCGAGCGCTTCGAGGATATCTACGGTCGCTCCACCCCGATCGAACGCGGCGTGTCGGTGAAAACCATCGCGCAGTGATCGCTCTGCAATAAGAAGCCCCCGCCCGGCCCGCTGCGTCCCCTATCCGCAGCGGGTTGGGCGGGGGCTTTGATATTTAACCGCGAGACAATCTTCTGCTCGGACCACATTGCATCTG
This sequence comes from Pseudomonas fluorescens, assembly GCF_030344995.1. GTDB lineage: Bacteria > Pseudomonadota > Gammaproteobacteria > Pseudomonadales > Pseudomonadaceae > Aquipseudomonas > Aquipseudomonas fluorescens_BF. The sequence goes on along the minus strand of NZ_CP128260.1, from coordinate 1,377,373 downwards.
CCCCGGGGGTGACGCGCGTCTTGTACGTACTCCACTGGAAGCCTGTGATTCAGACGCCACCGCGAGCAAAGTTCGAGCCAAAGCGCTAGGCCGATTGTGCCCTGGCTCAGCCTGCGACGACGGTGATTCGGTAACCATGACAGGTCTCACCGGTTGCTCAAATGCTGTGCGTTGCGCACTGAGCATCACGGCACCAGACTCCGGTGTCGAAGACAACATTCTGTACTGGGTGACAGTTGCGGATTCCGACACCCTCATCGCATTGCCCATTGCCATGCTCACAGCCCCGACCACCCGCACTGCCGGCCGGCTGGAGCGAAACGCCGCCCTGCCCGCTTCGACAAAGCCGGAGGCCACAGCGTCGCGCCTTGCTGCCAACACTTGCGGATCCTCTACAGGGCTGTTGAACGCCACAGACAGGGGCCCCATGATGCGGCTCGTGGCCTGTTCGCCTATGACCGTGCTGATGGCAGCGGACATGATTTCACCCGAGTGATACAGCACCGCTCCCGAAGGCGAAGCGGTCTGGATCCGTGCGGCGGCAATCACGTGGGCCTGATGGGTGTTGAGCAACCGCCTATTGTCATTTGCGCTCAACTCTTCCAGAGCACGGGGAATTTCCCGTCGGTAGGCTTGCACGTTCGGGTCTTCACTGCGTTCAAAAAAGTTGCGGATCGGTTGCATGCCTGCGGCTTGCCAGCCCTCGATTTTCCCCTGTTGCGCCAGGTCGTGATAAACCTGATCGGGCGCTTTCGTCGATAACGTTCTATTGGGTGCCCGCCCATCGTTATCCACATAGACGACTGGACTGTTGCGCATCGCCCAAAACCGGTTATGCCCATCGATTGCACCCGCCGGGTCAGGATTCAGCCAGCGCTGCAGCCACGAGATGTAATAGCGAAAGCCGTAGTAGTACAGCCCGGTCGCATCACGCTCTTTACCTGAGTAACGGACGAATCTGTAGTTGAGTTCGCCGTCCTGCCAGGCGCTGGTGCCGAAAGGGTGAAATGTTTCCCGGCTGATCACCGCACCGTCATCGGCGGTTTCCAGACTGACCGAACCCAGGTGATCGACATGCTGGTATCGATACCGATTGTTGAGTCCCGAAGGCGGCGGGCTCTCCCAGTGCTGTACCCGAGCGTTGTCGGCAATGATGACTTGCAACCGTTCGCCGGTGCCGATGCCGGTGTCGCCGCGCAACTCCAGTCCAGACAAATAGCGCACGTCGGCAATCAGGGTGCGCGAGCCAGTCTGCAAAGAACGCAACTTGCGCACCCGCTGGTGGCCGCCATCGTAGAGATAAGTCTCGCTGTCATTGGTACCGGAAGCACGTTCGACCGGACTGACCGATTGCAGTTGGTTGCGCAGACTCCAGGTCAGCGGCCGCCCCGGCTCCAACTGCAGCAGGTTGCCTCTGCGATCGTAGGCGGCTTCAATCTGAGCGTCGTCGGGGGGTATGTCGTCATAAGAGAGCGCGCGATTGCTGTAACTCGTCGGTTGCAGTTTGCGCCCGTGGCTTTGCGGGCCGACATGAATCAGATTGCGCAGGTTGCCGCCGGGATCATATTCGTAAATCTGCTGATAGTTACAGACCGCCGCAGGATCGACGCGCCCCGTCGATTGCGGGCCTTGACTGGCACTCCCGGCTTCCCAGCCGAAAGCCATGATCAACTGGTCAAGGCTGTCGTAGACAAAGCGGCTGGCCGGATCGATCCGCTGGTTGGCGAAGTAACGGATCGGCAGCGCCTTGTCTTCGATACTCAGGACATTGCCCATCCTGTCGTATTCATAACTCAGGTGTTGCAGCACGAGACCGTGAGCGTCTTCGGACCATAGGCCCGACAGGCGATCATCTTCGGGGCGATAGGTCCGGGAGGTTTGCACACGGTTGCCAGCGGTTTGCCGAGTGACATTGCCTTGCGCGTTGTAGCGGATGTCAGTGACCAGGACCTGCTCAGGCTCCCCCTTCAACTGCAAACGGCGCTCGCGCAAGCGGCCATCGATGGTCAGCGCAAATGTATGCCGGTTGTCTCGGGCGTCCGTCTGCTCCAATACATCGCCGAGTGCACCATGGCGCCACCGCGATGTTGCACCGACGCCTGGCTCCAGCAGCCGCAGACGATCCGCCTCCTGCTCCGGCCAGTCGGGTGTCAGCGGATCGAGTGTGAAGTGGCGGGTGTCTTCGGTGCAGGGGCCGCTGATTGCAAACGCGGTGAACAGCACGCTGCCGGCCGGATGGTCATGACGAATCAGCTGACCGAACTGGTTTCGCGACTGATCCCCGCTGTCGGGATGACCGTAGGTCAGGCGTTCGACACAACGCCGAGGCTCACCTGCCCCCTGTTCGAATATCGCGACGGGGCGCAGCAAATTGTCGTGCTCGATCTCGCGCTGCATCTGACGGCTGTCCCAACCGAGCACCGTTTGCGTGGCGAGCCCTTTCAACTCGATTTGCGTACCGGCATCGACGCTGTCCGAGCGAATCACCGTGGCGTCCAGGCTAAACGCCTGCGTCAGGTTGGCCGACGTCAGCGGGTCCCCGGCTTGCGAAAGCCAAAGTCGCGGGTCCCACTGTTTCACCGCATGCCCCGCCGCGTCATGCAGGGTGCGGTTGATCCGGGGCTCGACAGGCCCGTCCTCGATGACCCGACAATAGTCGACCGTGCGAACCGACAAGCCGCGCGGCTCGAACACAGACATCCTCGGCGTATTGATGTGCAAGCTCATGGAGCGCGCTTCTCCGCAACCGGCACTCGTTGTGACTCTGGCATCTGAGCAAGCTCAGCGCTGTTTCGGCTACTGTCAGAAATTACAGTCCCGACCAACGGTCTCCTTCGCGCAACCCGGGCAAGATCCCGCTGAAAATCATCGAAGTGCGGGCGGGGGCTTTTTTTGATCATGCTGCTTTGCGTATGGCTGCCGTCGATTTTTTTTGCCAATGACTGACGTTGATGGTTCCAGGCACTTTGATCTCAAGACTGCCACCAAATGCATGATCAATTTTGTCCAGCAATGCACGGGAGTCCATCCTTCCCACCTGCACCGGACTGATACCCGAGTTACCCAAAAGCAGCGCTTTCATGTCCATCAAGGTGCCTTTGACCATCGGCACTTTGCCCATGTCTGCCGAATGCTTGGGATCAAGCACGTCAGGCGATGCGAAAATCTCTAGATTGCTGAAGCCTTTCCCGAAAGCGGCTTCAAGCACTGTGTCATCATCCAGGTCATATTCCGCGAAATGTGTCTTCGTTTTGAGAAAGGCGCGCTCGTTGACCTCCCCGTTGATCGCCAGCAAGAAGAACGTGAAACCCATATTCCCGGCTTTGGTCCAGTCTTTTTCACTGGTATTTCCGCCCTTTCCACCCAAGGTCATCACATTGTTTTTAACCAGCGAAAAGTTTGATTCGATCGTCTTGAAAGGTGGTGCGTCACCACTATCTCCATAGGAAGAGTAGTGGCGCAAACTGAAGCGTTGTGACTTGGTTTTTTCAAGCACCTGAGCGGTTGCCCTTGTGGTCAGAAACTTGAGCTTGTTCTGTGTGATCTCGCTCATCATCCTGTAGGGAAACGTTCTGTCAGTCGCGCTGTAACTGGCTTTATACAGGTCAAAAATTCCGCTCGCCGAATCGGATTTTGACACCTCGCCCTGCTCGTCAAAAAACGTCATCGGGTTGTTGCGGACCATCCGGTAGAGGTCCAATCCATCTACTTCCCCCGCCGGATCCGGATTGCTCCATTTTTGCAACCACGGGATGTAGTAGCGGTAACCGTAGTAATCAAGCCCGCTGGCATCGCGCTCCTTGCCCGAGTAACGGACGAATTTGTAGCTGAACTCCCCGTCCTGCCTGGCACTGGTTCCGAATGGGTGAAATGTTTCACGGCTGATCACCGCGCCGTCATCGGCGGTTTCCAGACTGACCGAACCCAAATGATCCGAGCCTGCATATCGATACCGATTGTTGATTCCCGAAGGCGGCGGGCTCGCCCAGTGCAGCACTCGAATACTGTTCAATTCGTCCTCGGCCGTGATGACCTGTAACCGTTCACCGGTACCGTTGTCGGTTCGCAACTCCAGCCCGGGCAAATAGCGCACATCGGCAACCAGGGTTCGGGCACTGGTTAACGAAGAACGGATCTTGCGTACCCGCTGACGGCTGCCATCGTAGAGATAGATCTCCTGGTCGTTGAGCCCGGAGGTGCGTTCCACCGGGCTGACTGATTGCAGTTGGTTACGCAGGTTCCAGCTCAGCATCCGCCCCGGTTCCAACAGCAGCAGGTTGCCTCTGCGGTCGTAGGCAGCTTCGATTTCCGGGTCGCCGGGAGGCACGTCCTCGTAAGGCAAAGAGCGATTGCTGTAACTCGTCGGTTGCAGTTTGCGCCCGTGGCTTTGCGGGCCGACATGAATCAGGTTGCGCAGGTTGCCGCCGGGATCATATTCGTAAATCTGCTGATAGTTACTGACCGCCGCCGGATCGACGCGCCCCGTCGATTGCGGGCCTTGACTGGCACTTCCGGCTTCCCAGCCGAAAGCCATGATCAACTGGTCAAGGCTGTCGTAGACAAAGCGGCTGGCCGGATCGATCCGCTGGTTGGAGAAGTAACGGATCGGCAGCGCCTTGTCTTCGATACTCAGGACATTGCCCATCCTGTCGTATTCATAACTCAGGTGTTGCAGCACGAGACCGTGAGCGTCTTCGGACCGAAGGCCCAGCAGGCGATCGTCTTCGGGGCGATAGGTCCGGGTGGTGTGCACACGATTGCCAGCGGTTTGCCGAGTGACATTGCCTTGCGCGTTGTAGCGAATGTCAGTCATCAGGATCTGCTCGGGTTCCCCCTTCAACTGCAATCGGCGCTCGCGCAAACGGCCATCGACGGTCAGCGTGAATGTATGCCGGTTGTCTCGAGCATCCGTTTGCTCCAGTACATCGCCGAGCGCACCATGGCGCCACCGCGATGTTGCACCGACGCCTGGCTCCAGCAGCCGCAGACGATCCGCCTCCTGCTCCGGCCAGTCGGGTGTCAGCGGATCGAGTGTGAAGTGGCGGGTGTCTTCGGTGCAGGGGCCGCTGATTGCAAACGCGGTGAACAGCACGCTGCCGGCCGGATGGTCATGACGAATCAGCTGACCGAACTGGTTTCGCGACTGATCCCCGCTGTCGGGATGACCGTAGGTCAATCTCTCGACACAACGCCGAAGCTCGCCTGTTCCTTCTTCGAATATCGCGACAGGGCGCAGCAAATTGTCGTACTCGATCTCGCGTCGCGTCTGACGGCTGTCCCAACTGAACATCGTTTGTGCGGCGAGTCCTTTCAACTCGATTTGCGTACCGGCATCGACGCTGTCCGAGCGAATCACCGTGGCGTCCAGGCTAAACGCCTGCGTCAGGTTGGCCGGCGTCAGCGGGTCCCCGACTTGCGAAAGCCAAAGTCGCGGGTCCCACTGTTTCACCGCATGCCCCGCCGGGTCATGCAGGGTGCGGTTGATCCGGGGCTCGACAGGCCCGTCCTCGATGACCCGACAATAGTCGACCGTGCGAACCGACAAGCCGCGCGGCTCGAACACAGACATCCTCGGCGTATTGATGTGCAAGCTCATGGAGCGCGCTTCTCCGCAACCGGCACTCGTTGTGACTCTGGCATCTGAGCAAGCTCAGCGCTGTTTCGGCTACTGTCAGAAACTACAGTCCCGACCGACGGCACCCTCGCGCCATCCACGAATGTCCATTCCCGCGCCCCTTCGGTAGGATGGTCATCAAGAGTTCAAGGAGCGTTCGAACATGTTCATCGGCGTCTTGCTGGTCATTACCTGGCTGATCCTGCTGTTGCGCTACCCGGCCAAAGCCTTGCCGGTGTCGATGGCTGCCGCGGTCGGCCTCGGGCTGGTGGCGATGTGGGTGGTGTGGCTGGACAACCGCGAGGTCAAACAACTGGCGCGGCTTGAACTGCGCATCGTCTATGCCCCCGAACACTGTCCCGCCGACCGCCCGCTGCTGCTCAAGATGAACAATGGCAACGACGTGCCGCTGACCGAACTGCGCTGGCGCATCGCGGCGTATGCGCCGGGCGACACCGTGAACCTGGCCGACAATCAATACGCCGCCCCGCGCTATCGCGGCCCCGGCGAATTGCAGGCTGGCGGCAATTGGGAAGACTGTTTGCCGATGCCGCCGCTGCGTCCCGGTTATCGCCCGCAAACCCTGGAGTTTCGCGCCGAGCGATTGCAGGGTAGTTTCTCCGACTGATCCCCTCCCCCACACTTTTGCACAAGGAATGCGCCATGCCCGTTGCGTTGATTACCGGTTGTTCCAGCGGCATCGGCCGCGCCCTCGCCGATGCCTTCAAAAGCGCCGGCTACGAGGTCTGGGCCAGTGCGCGCAAGGCTGACGATGTCGCGGCTCTCGGTGCCGCCGGGTTCACGGCGGTGCAGCTCGACGTCAATGACAACGCTGCGCTGGAACAACTCGCCGAGCGAATCAACCAGCAACACGGCGGCCTCGACGTGCTGATCAACAATGCCGGTTACGGCGCGATGGGGCCGTTGCTCGATGGCGGCGTACAGGCCATGCAGCGTCAGTTCGAAACCAATGTCTTCGCCATCGTTGGCGTGACCCGCGCCTTGTTTCCCGTGTTGCGCCGGGCCAAGGGGATCGTGGTGAACATTGGTAGCGTTTCGGGGGTGCTGGTCACGCCGTTCGCGGGCGCCTACTGCGCATCCAAGGCCGCCGTGCATGCCTTGAGCGATGCCTTGCGCATGGAACTGGCGCCGTTTGGCGTGCGGGTCATGGAAGTCCAGCCCGGAGCGATTGCCTCCAGCTTCGCCAAGAATGCCGGTCATGAAGCCGAACAACTGATCAACGAACAATCACCCTGGTTCCCGCTGCGTGAAGGCATTCGCGCACGGGCCAAGGCGTCCCAGGACAACCCGACTCCGGCCACTGAGTTTGCTGCCGGACTGCTCAAAGCCGTGCAGCAGAGCAAGCCACCGCGACTGATTCGCTTGGGTAATGGCAGCCGGGCGTTGCCGTTATTGGCGGGGTTGTTACCCAAGGGGGCGCTGGAGTCGACCTTGATGAAGCGATTCGGGTTACGTGGGCAGCTCTGACAGCCGCTTTTCGCCACAATTTTCCATGGCCTCGCCCCTGGATCGGGTGCTGGACTTCAACGCACCGAACGAATTGTTGGTGCTCACCGATGGCAAGAAACTCGGCTCTCGTATCGAACTCAGCGAGCTGCGTGGTCTCGCTGAGTCCGCAACCGGCTGTCCGAAATGTGTTGGCACCTGTTACTTCTGACAGTAGGCATCTCCCCCCTCTCCAAGCACAGACTATTACCCACCAGAAAGTGTCCCTGTGTATCAATAGTGCGCAGGAGTCGCCAACTCGGGCATCCAGAATTGTCCGATCATTCAGAGGTGCGTATGAGCCAAAGCAACGCCGAACGTAGCGCAGGCGAACGCGACAAATCATTTGGTATAGAGGGTGAGCGAACCCTGAGTATCCTTCCCGGCGACATACTTGAAACCCGACTGATCAAGGGTGTTCTTGTGCTACAGGACAATAGAATTCTGCTGAGTATGACGCTGGAAACAGCAGTCGGGTTCGGACAATACGGGCTTGCAATGCTGACCTCCTCTGGCGACCTGGACCAAAGCTTTAACGAAGGAAACCCACTGATCAGCTCCTTCAAGGGGACTGATCCTTGCGCCGGGGGCAGGCTTTTACGTCTTGCAGACGGACGCTTGCTAATGCTCGGTGCTCATATTCAGTATTCGGGGGTCGATCCGATAGCTCACTTGGCCATTGCCTGCTACTCCAGCGACTATAAACCCGACCCGACATTCGGGCCGGAGGGCAACGGCCACCTCGTCATTGAAAATCAGCCGAACGAAATTTGTATAACGGATGATTCAAAAATTGCCGAGCAGGCAGATGGAAAGCTGCTAATCAGCACCACTTGTCACGCCGTTGGTGACTGGAGCAAGACAACCGGCGTGCTTTACCGACTGCTCCAGGACGGCAGGCTCGACAAATCCTTCAACATTACCGGCCGACTCGATTTTAAAGTACAAGACTCGACTGCACCCACCAGTCTCTGCGCCGTGCTGCCTCAAGACGACGGAAAAATCGTGGTGGCAGGTCATGGGAGTTTGCTCGACACCCCAGAAACAGCGCTTATCGCACGCCTTCATGACAATGGCGCTCTGGACACAAGGTTCGGCAACCTTATTACACCGGGATACTGCGGCTTTGGTGTTACTGACCATACGACTCGATTCAACGACCTGTTGCCCACCAGTCAAGGCTTTCTCGGGTTAGGGCAAGCCGGACCACCCGGCGCCGCTGAAACACAGGGGATGCGTTGCTACATCACAAAAAACGGCCTGCCTGATCTCAACATCAACGGAGGTAAACCGCTGTTAACGAAATACGAAAAGGACAGGGACGGCTCTTGGCAAGATGGATATGTACTGCCCGATGGAACGCAACTGACCGTGGCAGCACGACATTACTATTACCTCGCGCGCTGGCTACCCGACGGAACTCCCGACTCAAGTTTCGGCAATGCTGGGTATGTCACTGAAGACACTTCAAATGCCGCAGATCCGGTCGTTGTAGTTCCCCGTACAGACAACACATTTCTCTGCACCGGTAATCCCACCGGGGTCGCCGGCGGGCTGGGCAAATTATTCGCCTACTACAGCTGAATCACTGAATTGACGATTGTTTCAATGGCGGCGGGGATTGTTCGACCACCACGGTGCAGGTAATCCCCGCCGCCAGCAACACACCTTCCGGCACTTCATCGATATGAATCCGCACCGGCACCCGTTGCGCCAGACGCACCCAGTTGAAGGTCGGGTTCACATCGGCGATCAGCTCGCGGCTTTCCGGGTTGTCGCGGTCGTAGATGCCGCGGGAAATGCTCTCCACGTGGCCCTTGAGGACTTCACCGCTCATCAGTTGCATGTCGGCTTTATCGCCGACGCGCACGTGGGGCAGTTTGGTTTCTTCGAAGAAGCCGTAGACCCAGAACGAGTTCATGTCGACCACGGCCATTTTCGCTTCGCCGATGCGTGCATAGTCGCCGCGATGGACGTTGAGGTTGGTCACGTAGCCGTCCACCGCCGCTCGCACTTCGGTGCGTTTGAGGTTGAGTTCGGCGGCTTCCAGTTGCGCCTGGGCCTGTTGGTAATCGGCCAGTGCCGAGTCGGCGATGTTGCTGGCGTCGTCGCGGTTTTCCTTGGAGATCACCAGGTTGTCCAGATCGGCGCGGCGATGGGCATTAACCTTGCGCATCTCCCACGTGGCCTTGCGCGAAGCCACCAGCGACTGCGCCTGTTTCACCGCCAGACGATAGTGCTCGGGGTCGATCTGCATCAGCAGATCACCTTTTTTCACCAATTGGTTGTCACGGACCGGCACGTCCACCACTTCGCCGGTGACGTCGGCGGCGACGTTGATGATGTCGGCGCGCACCCGCCCGTCGCGGGTCCACGGGGTGTTCATGTAGTGCTCCCACAACGTGCGGCCGATCCACAACGCCAGGGCCAGCACCAGCAGGGTCGCGAGCAGGCTGAAAAACTTTTTCATCGGGACAATTCTCAGACTCAACGGTAGACAGTCAGCGCCATCGCGCCGAACAGACAGGTAAAGAGGCTCAGGCGCAGCAGCGCCGGGTGCCAGAAGAAGCGGTACAGATCGAACCCCGACAGAAACCGGTCCAGCGCCCAGGCCAGTGCCGCGGCGACGAAAAACATCAGGGTCATGGTCGGCATGTACACGCCGTGGAAGGCGATTTCACGAGGCATGGGCAAGTCCTTCGGGCTTGGCGATGGCATGGGCGGCAAGGGGCGATTGCGGGTCGAGCAACGAGGTGCGAATGAAGTGCAGGTAGCTTTTCACCCGGCGCAGGGCCGAAGTATCGAAGTGCGGCGCAAACGGCTCGTCGGTGGCGGCGACACGGCTGATCGCGTGATCAACCGCCACCAGTGCGCGTTCCAGATTGCTCGCATTCGGTTGCAGGAACAGCCGCACCAGCGAACGCCCCATGACCCGGATCGCCTGACGCCACGGCTGGGATTCGGCATACGCCGGATGCACCGGCAGGATCGCCTGTTCCTTGCGCAACTCGATGATCGCGTGGCCGACTTCCAGCACCACGAACATCCAGCGCAGCAGGCTTTTCTGCACCAGCGGCTGACCGGCCGCCAGGCCATAAGCCTGATGCATCAAATCGCGAGTGCGGCTTTCGAAACTCGACGCCAGGCCCTTGAGTTTGCCGCTGATCGCGTACACCACTTGCCCGCGCAAATCCTGTTCCAGACGCTGCCACAACCAGCGACTGTTCGGCGGCAGAATGATCGCCCCCGCCGCCGCGCAGACCAGCATGCCCATGACCATGGCGATGTAGTCGTTGATGAAGGTGTAGGGGTTGTAGATGGTCAGGTTATCCGGCACCGAACCTGTGCTGAAAAAGATCAGCAGACCGAGGCCGACACCGGCGTATTGCGGCCGCGAAGCGAGGAACGAACCGAGCACGATCACCGGCGCGAGCATCACGCACAGCAACGGGAAACCATCGATCCACGGGAAGATGAAAAACATCTCGACGAAGCCGATCAGCGCCCCGAGGAACGTGCCGCAGGCCATCTGGAACGCCATGCGTTTCGGGTTCGGTGTCGCCGCCGACAGGCCCACGGTAGCGGCAGCGATCAGAGTCATGGTCGCGCCGCTCGGCCATGCGGTGGCGACCCAGTAACTGCCGAGCACGACGAGGATGAACGCAGCCCGAATCCCCGAAGCGGCCGCTGCCCACCAACTGGTTTGCGGCGTGAACGGCTCGTCCCAGCGCTCGCGTTCGTGGCTGTGATCGGCCAGCGAAGCGTGGGTCTGTGCATAACTGTGCAGGTCATCAACGAAGCGATAAAGCAGCTCGTATGCAGTGTGGAAATCCAGCTGCTCGGCGTCGCTCGGCTCGCTCTCCTGGAAGATTGCCCGAAGGCTGCGCACCCGCGCCGGCAGGTCTTCCTTGTAGGCCGCCAGCGCCAGCACCAGACGCGCAGCATCCGGGCTGGTCAGGGCGCGGCCGCTGAAGCAGTCGAGCACTTCGGCCAGATCCTGCAGGCCCGGTTTGATCGCCGCTTCCACATGGTCGGCACCGTTGCGGCGCAGGCGTTCGAGCAACTGGTGCAAGGCGTTGAAACGAGTGGTGATGCCCATGAACTCGCTGTTCAGGCGACTGAGCCGGCCGTTGCGTCGACGCATGTGCGGGTCTTCGAACACGGTCACGCTGCGCAGCCCTTCCAGCCCCACCGCTTCGGCGATGAAGCGCACGTTGCAGGCCTCGAACGACTCCGGTTTGCTGCGCCCGCGCAGGCCATCGGTGACGAACAACGCGAACACACCGAAGCGCTGATACAAGGCATTGCGCATCGCCGCACTGGCGGTCTGCGGCAGGATCGCGGCGCTGACCAGCGTTGAGCAGAGAATCCCCAGCGAGATCTCCAGCACCCGCCACACCGCCGCCATGAACGCGCCGTCAGGATGGGCCAGCGCCGGCAGGCCGACCATCGCGGCGGTGTACCCGGCCAGCACAAAACCGTAGGCGCGGAAGTTGCGGCAGCGGGCGGCGCCGGCCGAGCAGATACCGACCCAGATCGCCAGTGAGCCGAGGAACAGTTCGGTGTTCTGGGCGAACAGTGAAATCAGCGTGACCATCATCGCCGACCCGGCCAGGGTGCCGAGGAAGCGATAGAAACTCTTGGCGAACACCTGACCGCTCTGCGGTTGCATGACGATGAACACGGTGATCATCGCCGTGCGCGGTTGCGGCAGTTCCAGACGCATCGCCAGCCACAGGGTCAGGAATGCGGCGATCAACACCTTAAAGATATAGACCCAGGTCACGCCGTCGCTGCGCGCCCAGTCGAAGAAACCCCGGCGCCATTCCAGGGAGTAGAGCCAGCGCAAAGGTGCGGGCAGGTGAGTCATTTGGTCTTGCTCAAAAAGTCAGTCGAACCGGAGAAACTGTGGGAGCGGGCTTGCTCGCGAATGCGCTGTGTCAGACAGCAAATGGGCTGCCTGACACTCCCTCTTCGCGAGCAAGCCCGCTCCCACAGGGGTTGTGTGTTCAACGCAGGAGGGCCGGGGTTTTCGGTGCGGCGGTCTGCTCAAAAGTCGGCACGTCTTTACCCGCGCCAAGACCACCACCCAATGCCGTCACCAGTTCCGCATGGGCACTCAAACGCGCCGCCTGCACCTGCTGCTCAACCTGCTGCTGTTTGAACAGCAGGGTCTGGGCGTTGAGCACGTTGAGGTAATCGGTGAGGCCGCGCTGGTAGGCGATCATCGCAATGTCGTAAGTCTTCTGCGCCGTGGCCACGGACTCGGCGGCGAACGTCTGCTGCTTGTCCATCGACTCGCGGCGGATCAACTGGTCGGAGATGTTCTTCAGCGCATTGACCAGGGTCTGGTTGTAATGCGCGACGGCGATGTCGTAACCCGCCGATGCCTCACCCAGTTCAGCACGCAGTCGTCCGCCGTCGAAGATCGGCAGGGAGATCGCCGGCCCGACGTTGTAGTTGAGCTTCTTGCCGGTCAAAAACTCCAGCGCCCCGCCGCCGGTGGCCATGTAGCCGAGGCTGCCGACCAGATCGACGTTGGGGTAGAACCCGGCATGCGCGACATCGATCCCGCGCGCCTGGGCCGCCACTTGCCAGCGACTGGCGACCACGTCCGGACGCTGGCCGAGCAGTTCGGCGGGCAATGCCGACGGCAGTTTCAGTGCCGCGCCAAGCGACAGCGTCGGACGCTGCAACTGCGCACCGGCGCCTGGCCCCTTGCCGGCCAGTGCGGCGATCTGGTTGCGGCTCAGGGCGATTTCTTCGTCCAGTGCATCCAGTTGCCGATGAGTTTCCGGCAGCGGGGTTTCGGCCTGGCTGACTTCAAAGTGCGTGCCGATCCCGCCATTCAGACGCTTCTGCGCCAGCTCGAGAATCTGCTGTTGCTGCTTGAGCGTCGCCGCCACGATGTCGCGCTGGGCGTAATGCAGCGACAGTTCGATGTAGGCACGCACGATGTTGTTCTGCAATTCGAGCTGCGCCTGACGCGCTTCGGCAGCGCTCATGTGCGCAAGGTCTACCGCACGTTCGGTGCTGTTGCTTTCACGGCCCCAGAGGTCGAGGGCGTAACTGAAACCCAGCGCGGCGTTGTTGTCCCAGGTAGTGCTGTTGGCCAGCTCACCGGGACCGTAGAACTGGTCGGTCGGCCAGTTGTGACGCTTGAGGGTCGACTCACCATTGATCTGCAACGACTCGGCGGCTTCGGCGACGCCGGCCATGGACCGGGCCTGACGCACTCGCGCGGCGGCCATCGCCATAGTCGGGCTGCCTTGCACTGCAAGGTCGATCCAATGATTGAGTTGCGGGTCGCCGTAGGCTTGCCACCACTGCGCGGTGGGCCAGTTTGCGTCACGGGCGGCGTGGGCGATGGCCTCGTCGGTGGCCAGTTCATTGGCCTCCAGAGCCTTGCCCTGGGGGGCAATCCCTCCGGTTCCAATGCAGCCGCCGAGACCTAACGAAAGAGCCAGAACACTGAGCGGCAAAAGCGCTCTGTTGATGCGACGCGGCACTGCTGCGAATTCCTGAGGTGGGAGATGTTTCGAGGTGGGCGCAATTCTAGGGGGGCGCCAATACGGCGATAAGCTGGGATTCCTGTGAATCTTTGTTACCGTTAACGAGATAATCCCTTGGTCGGGGGTCTCAGCCCCTGAAACTTCGTGTCACAATTTGCCATCTCCCTTGAGAGCACCCCATGGACACTTTGCAAAACATGCGCGCCTTCAGTTGTGTGGCCGAAGCCGGCAGCTTCACCGCCGCCGCCGTGCAACTCGACACCACCACCGCCAACGTCTCGCGCGCGGTCTCCAACCTTGAGGCCCACCTGCAAACCCGCCTGCTGAACCGCACGACCCGGCGCATCGCGCTCACCGAAGCCGGCAAGCGCTATCTGCTTCGCTGCGAGCAGATCCTCGCCTACGTCGAAGAGGCCGAAGCCGAAGCCAGCGAAGCCCACGCCCGCCCGGCCGGTCAGTTGAAAGTGCACACCATGACCGGTATCGGCCAGCACTTCGTGATCGACGCCATCGCCCGCTACCGCAAGACCCACCCGGACGTGACCTTCGACCTGACCATGGCCAACCGCGTGCCGGACCTGCTCGACGAAGGCTACGACGTGTCCATCGTCCTGGCCCGCGAACTGCCGGACTCGGGCTTCGTCTCGCAACGCCTGGGCATCACCTACAGCATCGTCTGCGCCTCCCCGGCCTACGTGAAAGCCAACGGCTGCGCACAGAAACCCAGCGACCTGCTGAACCACGCCTGCCTGCGCCTGGTAAGCCCGGTGATCCCCCTGGAAAAATGGGCTTTCGACGGCCCGGAAGGCCAGGAAATGGTCACCATCAACAGCTCGCCCTTCCTGGTGAACTCCGCCGATGCGATGAAAACCGCGATCACCAGTGGGATGGGGGTCGGTGTATTGCCGGTGTACGCCGCGATTGAAGGCTTGCGTAATGGCTCGCTGGTGCGGGTAATGCCCAACTACCGCTCGCAGGAACTGAACCTGTATGCGATCTACCCGTCGCGGCAGTATCTGGATGCGAAGATCAAGACCTGGGTCGAGTACCTGCGTGGGTCGTTGCCGGAGATATTGGCGGGGCATCAGGCGGAACTGGCGGCTTATGAGATGAGTGGGAGTCTGGCGGGGGTGCGGGTGGCGAACTGATTTGGCTGGCCTGAAAAATGGGTGATGCGAAGGACGCCCCCTCACCCTAACCCTCTCCCGGAGGGAGAGGGGACTGACCGAGTTGTTTGGGAGAGGTACGCCGACGTGACATACCGAGGTGAGTTCGGGTTCGAAAATGCACGCAACTAAACTCACGCATCCACACCCACATCCACATCCACACCCACATCCCCAACCTCATCAGCATCAGCTTCCACTGCTTTTTGCCGCATCTGCTCCTGCTTCCGCCTCCGCTTTTGCTTTTTGCTTTTTGCTTTGCTTTGCTTTTGCTTTGGCTTTGGCTTTCCACCACTCAACACAATGAGCGTTAGCTCGAGTACCGCTTTTGACGTGCCGGCCCCATCGGCCGGCTGAGTGGAGGGATTCATCCGGGGGTGGGAGCGCAGCGACCGTGCGGCGCAGCCGCATGCATCGAGAGGAGGTGCAGCGAAGCAAACCGTAGGCGATGCCCCCGGATGAATCCCGGAACGAAGGAACCCCGAGCCAAAGCGAGGGGCCGAACGCAGGGGCCCAGACCTTTGCTTCCTTTGGGGCGTTTGCCAAAGGGAGTCGCTGTAAGAGCAAAACGCCAGCGGCAGCACCCGCAGAAACGGATATTCACCCAAAACCCCAAGAGCATGGTCGGCCCAAAGGCCGCCAAGACAACCCAAAACAGAAATGTTAGCTTGCTTGGCAATAAAGCCCCGAAGCCGAGCCCATAGCGATGAAAAAAACAGTTTTGGCCTTCAGCCGCATCACCCCACCCATGATCGAACGCCTGCAACAGGACTTCGACGTCATCGTCCCCAACCCAAAAAACGGCGACATCAACGCCCAGTTCAACGAAGCCCTGCCCCACGCCCACGGCCTGATCGGCGTCGGTCGAAAACTCGGCAAGGCCCAACTGGAAAACGCCACGAAACTCGAAGTGGTCTCCAGCGTCTCCGTCGGCTACGACAACTACGACCTCGCCTACTTCAACGAACGCGGGATCATGCTCACCAACACCCCGGACGTCCTCACCGAAAGCACCGCTGACCTGGCCTTCGCCCTGATCATGAGCAGCGCCCGCCGCGTCGCCGAACTGGACGCCTGGACCAAAGCCGGCCAATGGCAGGCCAGCATCGGCGCACCGCTGTTCGGTTGCGACGTACACGGCAAGACCCTGGGCATCGTCGGCATGGGTAACATCGGCGCCGCCGTCGCCCGTCGCGGACGCTTCGGCTTCAACATGCCGATCCTGTACAGCGGCAACAGCCGCAAGACCGAACTGGAACAGGAGCTCGGCGCACAGTTTCGCAGCCTTGACCAACTGCTGGCCGAAGCCGACTTCGTCTGCCTGGTGGTTCCACTCAGCGACAAGACCCGCCACCTGATCAGCCACCGCGAACTGGCGCTGATGAAGCCGGACGCGATTCTGGTGAACATCTCGCGTGGCCCGGTAGTCGACGAGCCGGCACTGATCGAAGCGTTGCAGAACAACCGCATTCGCGGCGCCGGCCTCGACGTCTACGAGAAAGAACCGTTGGCTGAATCGCCGCTGTTCCAGCTGAAAAACGCCGTCACCCTGCCGCACATCGGCTCGGCGACAAATGAAACCCGCGAAGCCATGGCCAACCGCGCAATGGCCAACCTGCGCAGCGCCCTGCTCGGCGAGCGCCCGCAGGATCTGGTCAATTCGCAAGTCTGGAAGAGCTGATGCCCCTCAGGGCCGGGACGCAGTTTCCCGGCCCCGTCTGCTTTCAACCTGTTTCTTTGAAAGTGCCTGGAGTTGTTCCTACCCCCATTTAAACTACACAACTTGAAAACGACTCATCACCCGACTTCATTACACCCCCTATAGAATCCCGTGAACTATCTGCCAACGGGCAGACACCATTCATGGAGAATTAACAAATGACAAGCCTTACAACTTCCCAACTTATCAGGAGAAGTAAAGTCGCAATCGTTTTCATGGTCGGCATATTGGGTGCTCTCATTGTCTTCAGCAATGCCACCGATTACAACTCGAACTATGTTTATCTTGGCCACATTCTAAGCATGGATACGACAGGCAGCCATTTGAAGTATCGATCGATCGACTCGGAAATGATGCACCACCGCATCTACTGGATGATCATGACACTGGAGACGATCTTCACCTCGTCCTGCCTCTTGGGTGGTTATCAACTGGCGAAAAACCTCAATTCATCGGAAAAGCAATTTCACGAAGCAAAAAAATACGCCGTACTGGGGTTTCTCGTGGCGCTGTTTGTTTATTACTTCTGCCTGCAAGTCATTGGCAATGAATGGTTCGACATGGACCAGTCAAAGGAATGGAACGCCATGTCCTGGGCGCAAAGCATTGTCGACTTCCTGCTCCCGGCACTTATATTCCTGGTCATGAAAATCGACGATTGACTGTTCAATGTGCGGGTTTAGCGATCATTTCAATAACGGGTTTAGGTTTACGAAATACCAATACATTACCCAGCATCACCAGCACCAGTCCGGCCAACGCTGGTGCCGTCCATTGATAACCTTCGGCAAAGGCCGATACGTTCAGCGCCACCACCGGGAACAGCACAGTGCAATAAGCGGCGCGCTCCGGCCCCATACGACCAACGAGCGTCAGGTATGCGGTAAAACCGATCACCGACCCCGGAATCACCAGATACAGCAAGGCGCCGATGTAGCGCGAGGTCCATTCCATCTCGAACGGAATACCTTTGACCAGGCACCAGACCGACAGCATCGCTGCACCGTAAGCCATGCCCCACGCATTGGTGGTCAGCGGCTTGAGGCCGGCCTTCTGTTGCAGGCTCGACAGCATGTTGCCCGCCGAGAAACACAAGGTGCCGCAGAGTGCCAGGCCCAGGCCGAGCAGGGTTTGCGGACTGGCGTGATGCCCGGCCAGTTCCGGCCAGAACAACAGGCCCAGACCAAACAATCCCAGTGCCCCGCCCATCAGCACATTGCGCGCGATACGCTGGCCGAAGAACACCCGCGCATTCAGCGCGTTCCACAACGTTGCGGTGGAAAACACCACCGCCACCAGACCGCTGGGGATCCATTGGCTGGCAGTCAGGAAGCACATGAAGTTGACGCAGAACAGGCACAAGCCCTGCGCGACACAGATCAGATGCCCACGCCGGTTCATCGGTTGCAGTCGGCGGCTGAGCAGCAACAGCGCGAACAACACCAGCGCGGCAAGACCGAAGCGATAGACGATCGACACCGGAATCGCCACCACGCCCAGTTGCCACTTCAGGGCGATCCAGGTGGTGCCCCAGATCAGCACGGTCAACAAATACAACGACAGGTTCATGGCAGACACTCCTTGATTGGGTTTCAGTGTCCGCCCGCGCCTTCGACCCTCGCTTGCATAAACTTGCGCTTTTGTCGGCGCGCAGGCTGGCAGCGCGAAATCTACGGAGTAGGATGCAAGGCGTTGAAGAGAACCGATCATGGCCGCCATCGATACCTTGCAAGTCTTTCAAGCCCTGAACAATTCGCCCAATGCACGCCTTGTGCACAGCGCCGAGTTGGGTGACGGCCTGTCCGCTGCTTTGTGGACCAATCACCACGACGCCCAGGAATACGAAGCGCCGAGCCATCACACCCTCTCCTGCTACATCGCCGGCGGCACCGGCACCTTCCGCCGTGGCGAACCCGGTAACAAGGGCGGCCCGGACAAGTTGTGCATCCTGCCGGCCGACCATGAATCGGGTTGGGTCATCAACGGTGATATTCGTCTGGCCCACCTGTATTTCAGCGCCGAACAATTTGCCTTGGGTTGCGTCACGTTGCTGGATCGCGAGCCTCGGGAAATGCAGTTGCGCGAACAGACCTTTCTGGAAGATCCGCAACAGGCCCGACGGTTTCGCCAGTTACTCACTCTCAATTGGGACGAGCCCGGCGAGCGTTTGCTGACCAGCAGCCTGGCCCACGAACTGATCAGCCACACCCTGCTGAGTCAGGTCGGCGTACGTCAGGGCTTGCGTCTGAAGGGTGGGCTGGCGCCGCATCAGCGTCGGCAACTGGTGGAGTTCATCGACAGCCAACTGGCCGAGCCGATCAGTCTCGGGCAACTGGCGGGGTTGTGTGCGTTGTCGGAATACCACTTCGCGCGGATGTTCCGGGTGAGCTTCGGCCTGCCGCCGCATCAGTATGTGCTGGCGCGGCGCTTGAGCCGGGCGCGGGAGTTGTTGCGGGGCACGGCGTTGCCGTTGGGGGAGATAGCCCTGGCGTGCGGATTTGCCAGTGCCAGCCACTTCACCAACCGTTTTCGTCAGGTGCTGGGGGGAACGCCCGGCGAGTATCGCCAGGCGTTTTTGCGCTGATCAGAACTCCAGCGTGCTCGACAACGAAATCTGCCGCGAATCGCCCATCGACACGAAAAACCGACTCGCCGCCGAGGTGTAGTAAGTGCGATCGAACAGGTTCTTCACGTTGAGCTGGAATTTGACCTTCTGCCCTTCGACTTTGGTGTCGTAAGTGGCGAACGCATCGGCCACGGTGTAGCTCGGCAGATCGAAATCGTTCACCGCGTTACCCGCTCGTTCACCGACATACCGCGCACCGGCGCCGACCCGAAGTTGATCGCCACCGATCACGCTGCCGAAGTCGTAGACCGCCGACAGCGAGCCGGTATTCTTCGCCACGTTTTGCAGCTTGTTGCCTTTGTAATCCGGATCTTCCGTGACCTCGGCGTCGGTGTAGGCGTAGCTGCCGATCATGCTCCAGCGGTCGCTGAGCTGGCCGGTCAGATCGACTTCCAGACCTCGGGAACGCACTTCTCCAGCAGCGCTGTAGATCGTGGTCGGGCCTTCGGCGTTGGCCACCAGCACGTTGCGTTTCTTGATGTCGAACAGGGCGATGTTGCCGGTGATGCGACCCGGCATATCCAGGCGTGCGCCCAGCTCCCAGGACTTGGCTTCTTCCGGCGCGATGCTGCCGTCGAGCACGGTGCTGCTGCCGCTGAGCGGGGCGATGGTCGAGTTCGGTTTGAACGATTCGGTGTAGCTGCCGTAGAACGACAACGCATCGGTGTAGCGATACACCAGACCGGCGCGCGGCACCCACTTCTGGCCGTTGCTGTCGGTGTTGGCCTTGAATGGCACGCCTTTGCCGGCGTACTGGTCGTATTCCTGGAAGCGCCCGCCAGCCACCAGAATCCACTGGTCGTTGAGGTGAATCGAGTCCTGCAGGAACACCGAATCACTGCGCAGCAGGTCGGTCTGCGCACTGTCCGCCGGGCTGACGGTGGTGCCTTCGACTTCGCGGCCGTAAACCGGATTGACGTAGCTGAAGGTGCTCAGGCTTTTCTGGCGGATCAGGTCGGCGCGATAGATCTTGCGGTACTCGTCGTCGACGCCGAACACCAGGTCATGTTGCATGCCCAGCACGTTGACCTTGCCTTCGAGGCTGGCGGTGGTGAAACGGTCGGTGCTGATCGCGCCCTGGGTGCCGTCCATGCTGCGGGTCAGGGTGCCTTTTTTGGTGTCGATCGCGGTTACGCGGACCTGGCTGGCGTCGTAGGTTTCGCGGTTCCAGCTGTAGCCGAAATGGGCTTTCCAGTCGTCGTTGAGTTCGTGGTCGGCCTCGAAGTGATAGAGGTCCGAGCGCCCTTCCATGTCGTTGAATTTTTCGTCGAGGCGCTCGTTGCGCGAGATGTCCAGCGGATGGTTGGTGCGTGGATCAATCAGGGTTCCGCGATCAAACGGAGTCAGGAATTCGCGGTGCTCATAAGCGAACAACAGCTTGGTGCGCTCGCCGTACCAGGCCAGCGACGGCGCGATCAGGGTTTCGCGGTGAGTGCCGAAGTTGCGCCAGTAATCTTCGTCTTCGTGGTCCAGCACCATGCGATACGCGAGGCCGGAATCCCCCAGCGCACCGGTGCTGTCGAAGGAGCCGCCGCTGCCATTCTTGCCGTCGCCGTAGGTCGAGCCGCGCAGGGTCAAAGCGTTGTATTGGGTCAGCTCAGGTTTCTTGCTGACCATGTTGACCACGCCGCCCGGGTCCTGAATCCCGTAGAGCAGCGAGGCCGGGCCCTTGAGCACTTCGACGCGATCCACCGTGGCGTTCATGCCACGGCCCTGCACCACCGGCATGCCGTCGCGCATGATCGAGCCGTTGCGGTTATCGCCGAAGCCTCGGGTCATCACCGAATCCTGGGTGCTGCCCAAAGTGTTGCCCTGAGTAATGCCGCTGACGTTGGCCAGTGCATCATCAAGATTGCGCGGTGCCTGATCGCGAATGACCTGGGCCGGAATCACATTGACGGTCTGCGGGATTTCCTGAAGCGAAGCGGAAGAGCGCATCACCGAACTGGTTTCCGGTGGCTGGTAAGTCATCGGCTGGTTGACCACCGAGGTGATGGTGGTCGCACCGAGGTTCAATGCGCCTGCGGTCGGTTGCGGTTCGAGTGCCAGGGTATGGCTATCGGTGCGGCGGAAGGTCAGGCCGGAGCCTGTGAGCAGACGTTGCAGCGCCTGTTCGGCACTCATCTGGCCGTTGATCGCTGGAGCGGTCAAGCCGTAAGGCGCTTCATCGGTGTAGACCACGCTCTGCCCGGTGACGCGGCTGAAATCGCTCAGGGCCTGAGGCAAGGGCTTGGCGGCCAGGGAAAAACTGAACTGCTTTTGTGGCTGACTGCTGACGGATTCAGCGGCCAGCGCCACGCTCATCGGCAACAGGGCCAATGCCGAAAAACTCAAGGCCGAAACGCCTAACCACTGTTTGACCGAACCCGATTTTGCCCTGGACTTCATTGCTCATGACCTGTGTAGAACCGCAACGGATGCGAATGACTCGCAGTTTCAGTCACTACACGAATGGCGTCCGGGTTTACCTCACCACAAAATTGAAAATATTTTCAGCGCAGAATGATCAGCTTGCCCAAGACCTGATGCTGCTCGAATCCCAACACCCCTTGCAGGGAATTCAACACGGCTTGTGGATCCTTGCTCGGAAAGCTGCCGCTGACCTTGCGCGCCGCCAGTTCATCGTTGAGCAACACGATCCGTCCCGGGTAATAACGCCGCAGATCCTGCACCACATCGGCCAGTGTCGACTTGTAGTAAGTCAGCCAGCCCTGGCGCCACGCCAGTTGCGCTTCGCTGTCCACGGCGTGGAGTTTTTCCGCAGTGCCTGCGCCGTACGCCACTTGCTGGCCGGCGGTGAGAATCTGCTGTTGATCATCACGGGATGCTGTCACGCCGACGCGCCCTGACAGCACGGTAACTTGCGCGCCATGAGGTTGCAGGCGCACCTCGAATTGCGTGCCAAGCACCCGCGCCTGACCTTTCTCGGCCTCGACCACAAAAGGATCGCCGGTGTGGGTCACGCTGAAAAATCCGGCGCCGCGGCGCAATTGCACATGCCGCTCGCCGTGACTGAAATCCACGGCGATGGCACTATCCGCGTCCAATGTCACTTGCGACTGATCGGCCAGGGTCACGGTGCGGATCTCGCCCGGGGCCGACACGTAATCGGCGCCAAGATCATCGATCCAGCGCTGCGGCTGCCAACCGCTGCCGAGGCTGATCATCAACAACAGGCAGGCCGCCATAGCCAGTGCTCCGGCCCAACGCCGGACCTGCGGACGACGCGGTCGATCCATCGCATTGAGCAACCCCTGCAACGCCAGCGCATCTTCATCGGCCAAAGTGCGCGCCGGCCCTTCGCTCAACTCCCACACCACTTGCGCCTGGGCGTAGGCCTCGGCGTGGGCCGGGTCAGCGTGCAGCCATTGACTGAAGGTCAGTTGATCACCGGTGCTCGGGCGGTCGTGCAGCAGGCTCAGCCAGGCGAATGCGGCCTGTTCCTGAGCGGGCGTCGGGATGACGCGGTCGGTGTTGTTCACGGTGCTTTCCCTGGCAGGCGTGGCGCGGGTTCGCGCAGGCTGGCCTTGCAGGCCTCGAGGGCGCGCATCATATGTTTTTCCACGGCGCTTTGGGACAGGCCCATGGCTTTGGCGATCTCGGCGTACTTGCGCCCGTGGATGCGATTGAGCAAAAAGATCTGCCGCGTGCGCTCGGGCAACGCGCGCAACGCCGCTTCGACATGGCGCAAATCGTTGCCCGCTTCGAGCGCCGCCTGCGGTTCGCTGGCGCTGCTGTCCGGTTCATCCGGTTGCCAACCTTCGTTGACCCGCACCCGCGTGCCTTCGCTGCGCAAATGATCGATGGCGATATTGCCGGCGCAGCGCAACAGATAAGTGCTGAGCTCTTCGACCTGCACCAGCGGCCGACGCCAGAAGCGCAGGAACAGATCCTGCACCAGATCCGCCGCCGTCGCCCGGCAACCGACGCGCCGGTTCACCAGCGCTTCCATCTGCGAACGCTGGGACAGGAACACCTGAAGAAAATGCGCACGAGCGCCATGGGGTTCGTCGTCGCGGCGTTCGGGAGGATGGCCGATCAGCATGTCAGTTCAAGGCCCACGCAGCGACCGGACTGGCGAGCAGGCTCAGTCCGGCCATGATCAATGCCAGGCGTGGGTGATAGGACAGCAACAGCACCAGAGTCAGCGCGCTGAGCATCAACACCGCGCACCAGTCGACCAGGCCGAAGCTCCAGCCTTTCATGGAAACCGCCGCCCAGAGCGACGACCCCAACAACAACCAGCCCGCGAGTTTCAGACCTTGCCGACGGCGAGCCGAAGGTTTGTGGCCCAGCAGCTCTTCGTGATGCCGGGGCATCGCCAGGCAAAGCGCGGTGAAAGCGCAATAACAGAGCAACAGCGCCAGCAGCATTCAGTTCGCCCCTTGCTCGAGGGTGATTGGCCGAGCCTTTTCACGGGCAGGTTTTTTCACGTTGACGGTGTGTCCGGCGCGTTGCATTTTCCGGGCGGCCCAGGCGAGGAACAGGCCGCTGCCCAGACACGTCAGGTCGAAACCGGCCAAGGCCCAATCGCCTTCGGGCACTGTCACGCCGAGGTGATAAGGCGTGGTCAGTCCATTGAGAACCGGCACCGCGACAAACAGCGCGGCCCCCAGCGACAGCTGTTCGACCCAGGCCTTGCGCCCCGGCCGCAACACCGCGTGCACCACACTCAAGCCCCAAGTGATGAAGAACGCGTTCACTTCCCAATCGGCACGCCCGGCCAGACTCACCGGCAGCAGACGATTGGCCCAGAAGAACACGGCAACCGCTGCCACCAGCCCGGCCATGCTGGCGATGTTCAGCACCTCAACCAGCCGCAATTCGAAAGGCATCACACCGGTTTTGGCATGTTTGAGCTGACGCTTGCCCAGCCAGATCACCAGCCCGGTGCCGATCATCGCCGTACCCGCCAGACCGCAGATGAAATACAGCCAACGCAGCACCGGCCCGGCAAAGTGTCCCATGTGCAAGCCGTAGAAACTGCCGGCCACTGCCATCGCTATCGGCTGTTGCGGCGCGGTGCCGATGATTTGCCCGCTGATACCGTTGAAGGTCACGGCGCTGCCGGAGTCGTTCACCACTCGGTCGGAGCCCGCGCGAGACATCACCACCGAAGCGTTTGCGTCGCCTTGATTGAGCACAGTGATACGCCCGACATGCCCGCCCGACCACTGCTCGCTGGCCACCCGCAACAAGGGCGCCATCGGTGCCAGCGTCGCCGGTTGATTGGCACGTTCAGGAATGCTGGATTCGGGAAATACCTCGTCGTAAAACGCCCGGACGTTGTTGCCGTACGAAGCCAGAATGCTCGCCGGCATCACCATCGACATGAAGATCACCAGGCTGCTGTAAGTGATCATCAGATGAAACGGCAACACCAGCACACCCACCGCGTTGTGCCCGTCGAGCCACGAACGCTGGCCTTTGCGCGGGCGGAAGGTGAAGAAGTCCTTGAAGATTTTCTTGTGGGTGATGATTCCGGTGATCAGCGCGACGAACATCACCATGGCGGCGATGGTCGAGAGCCAGCGGCCCCATGGATAAGGCATTTGCAGCTGGAAATGGAAACGGTAGAAGAACTCGCCGCCCATGCTTTCACGGGCCTGAACTTCGGCGCCGGTCTCTGCTTCGAGGGTCTTGCGGGTGAGTGCACCGCGTTCGCCGGGCTTGGCGGGCGTCTGCTGCCAGCCCACGCTCAGACCGGGATCGCGGGCGTCGGGCAGGCCAATGATCCAGCGTGAAGCGTCGGGGGCGTTTTGTTGCAGATATTGCTGGGCGAGCGTCAGGCTTTTTTCGGCATCCAATGGATGGGCATTGATTTCCGGCTGCATCCAGTGACTGATTTCATCCTTGAAATAGGCCAGGGTTCCGGTCAGGAAAATCGCGAACAACAGCCAGCCGAAGACCAGCCCGGTCCAGGTGTGCAGCCAGGCCATCGCCTGCCGAAAACCCTCTTTCATGCCAGACCCAGACCGCGCGCAGCACCGGACACGGTCGCCAGGATCACGCTTGGCACCAGCAGACCGACCCACGCCGACCACGCCGTGCGACAGGCGAAACACCAGAGCACCGCCACCAGATAGACCAGAAACGAAACAGTCATGCCGGTCACCACCGCTTCGGCGCGGTTCAGAGGCAGCCACAGTGTCAGCGTGACGCTGGCCAATGCCGCGACCAGATACCCGCCAAACACCGCCGCGAGCACCCGCGAAGTGACGGCCAGACGATAGGACATGGGGAGAGTGGCGAGTTTGGCTTTCATGTTTCGACCCTGAAACGGTTAACGCCCGGTCAACAGACCGAGACGACAGGTATGCGATATTAATGATAAATATTCTCATACGCAAAAGAGTCTGATTGCCGGGCATCACTCACAGCCCTACAATGCGAACCATTCTTGTTCTCTAACGCGTCCCGCATGCGCCCGGAGTGATGCCGTTGTCGTCCGCCCATCCTGTCGAATCGCTCTATCAGGCCCACCACAGCTGGCTCACCGGCTGGCTGCGGCGCAAACTCGGCTGCCCGGACAGCGCCGCCGATCTGGCCCAGGACACCTTCATCCGGGTGCTGACCGCCCGCGAGCCGCCGGTGATCATCGAGCCGCGTGCATTCCTCACCACCCTGGCCAAGCGCGTGCTGTTCAATCATTACCGCCGCCAGGATCTGGAGCGCGCCTACCTCGACACCCTCGCGCAGATGCCGGAAATGGTCGCGCCTTCGGAAGAAGAAAAAGCGATCATCCTGCAAACCCTGATGGAGCTGGATCAGTTGCTCGACGGTCTGCCGCGTGCCGTCAAACGCGCATTTCTGCTGGCCCAGGTCGATGGCCTGACCTATCCGCAGATCGCCGCCGAACTGGGCATTTCCGTGGCGACGGTCAAACGTCATCTGAATAAAGCAGCGATGCGCTGCTACTTCGCCCTGTGAACCCGCCGATGGATTTTTCCGCGCAGGTCGCCGAACAGGCGGTGCACTGGTTGCTGGAAATGCAGCAGGGCCCGCTGAACCCGCGTCAGCAACAAGCCTGGCAGCAATGGATCGACGCCCACAGCGAACATCGCCGCGCGTGGGAACATATTCAGCGGGTCAATTCACGGTTGAGGGGTTTGTCATCGCCACTGGCCCACGCCGCGCTGAATGCGCCGAAGTCCGGCAGCCGTCGTCAGGCGCTGAAGCTGTTGCTGATTCTCGGCGCTGGCTCAGCGGTCACCTGGGGGATGCGCGAACACAATCCGTTGCCATCGCTGTTGGCCGATTACCGCAGCCCCATTGGTCAGCGACGCAAGATCTCGCTCGGCGCCGGCGGCCAGTTACAGCTCAACACCGCGAGTGCAGCGGATGTCCGAGGCGATGGTCTGATCCGTCTGCTTGAAGGCGAAATGCTGCTGACCGCCACCCAATCCTTCGAAGTACAAACCGCCCAAGGCCTGCTGAAAACCCAGGGCGCGCGAATAAACGTGCGGCAGTTTGCCGACCGCACGCAGATCGCACTGTTTGAAGGTCGGGTCGAATTGAACGCACAAGGTCGCGCGCCGATGTTGCTGCCGGTTGCCCGGCAACTGAGTTTCAGCACCACCGGCATCAGCCCGGCAAAACCGCTGGACGCCAACAGCGGCGCCTGGGCCGATGGCATGCTGGTGGCCGCGCACATGCGCCTGGGCGACTTCCTCGACGAACTCGGCCGCTACCGTCGCGGGCAGCTCAATTGCGATACGAAAGTCGCTGATTTGCTGATCTCCGGGACTTATCCACTGGACGACAGCGAGCGGATTCTCGATCTGCTGGAAATCAGCCTGCCGGTAAAAGTGAAGCGGTTTACCCGGTACTGGGTGACAGTTGAAGCCAGAGCCTGATCGCTCCCACGCTCTGCGTGGGAACTCACTCGGTCGCTCCGCGCCCCTGTAAAAAATAAATGAGCCGTTTTTCAGATCTGGCGTGACAGAGAAGGAAAGCCCCCTTGATTCAACCTTCTCAGGACCGTCCTCCATGCAACCCACCCGCCTCACGCCGCTGGCCCGAACCCTGCGCAACCTCGTCCTCGGCGCCAGCCTGAGCTTCAGCGCCCTGCCCCATGCACTGGCTGCCGACACCAAGGCTTACCACATCGCCCCGTCGTCGCTGGAAAACGCCCTCAACCAGTTCGGCCGTGAGGCCGGTGTGCTGATTTCGTTTGGCTCTCAGGTCACCAGCGGTGTTCAGAGCCGTGGCCTCGAAGGCAGCTACACAGCAGAACAAGGTCTGAACGCGCTGCTTGAAGGAACCGGTCTGCAAGCCCGCGCCGAAGGTGGCAATGCCTTCAGCCTGCAACCGTCGAACGACAGCGCTCTGGAGCTGGATACTTCGAAAGTGGTCGGCGACTGGCTGGGTGAAGCCGCGCAAGTCAACGTCTTCGAACATCCCGGTGCCCGTGACGTGATCCGCCGCGAAGAATTCGAACGCCAGGGCGCGACCCAGGCCCGCGATGTGCTCAACCGCATTCCCGGCGTCAACGCCCCGGAAAACAACGGCACCGGCAGCCACGACATGGCGCTGAACTTCGGCATTCGCGGTCTCAACCCGCGCCTGGCCGCGCGCTCGACCGTTTTGATGGACGGCATTCCGGTGCCGTTCGCGCCTTACGGCCAGCCGCAGTTGTCCTTCGCGCCGATCAGCATGGGCAACATGGACGCGGTGGATGTCGTGCGAGGCGGCGGCGCCGTGCGTTACGGCCCGCAGAACGTCGGCGGCGTGGTCAACTTCGTGACCCGGGCGATTCCGGATGAGCCGACCGTTAAGGGCGGCTTCCAGACTGAAACCAGCCCATCGTCGAGCCATGACGGCTTCAAGACCAGCGCCAATCTGCTGGCAGGCGGCACCAACGAGAACGGACTGGGCGGCGCGCTGCTGTACTCCGGCACGCGGGGTGGAGACTGGCGCGAACACAGCGACACGGAAATCGACGACCTGATCCTCAAGGGCAAATACCAGCTCGACGAAGCCAACAGCTTCAACGCCATGGCCCAGTATTACGAAGGCAAGGCCGACATGCCCGGCGGTCTGAATGTCGCCGACTACGATGCCGACCCGTATCAGTCGACCCGGCCGAAAGACCAGTTCTGGGGTCGTCGCACGATGTTCAACTTCGGCTATCGCTATCAGGAAGATCGCCGCGAATTCACCGCCAACACCTTCTTCACCAAAACCCTGCGCAGCGGCTATCTGGATCAGGGCACTTTCCTGTCGCTGTCACCGCGCGAATACTGGGTTCGCGGTCTGGAAACCCGCTTCGCCCAGGGCTTCGACCTCGGTCCGACCAGCCATGAAGTCGGCGTCGGCTATCGCTACATCAACGAGGCCGGCCACGAATTGCGCTATCGCACGCCGATCAGCAGCAATGAATATCCGACCACCAACAGCCGCAATGACCGCGACACGCGCGGCGGTACCGAGGCCAATGCGTTCTTCGTCGATGACCGGATCGACATCGGCAAGTGGACGATCACCCCGGGCGTGCGCTACGAGATGATCGAATCGCAGCAGACCAACAACCTGACCAACGTCAAATACAAGGGCGATTACAACACCGCGCTGCCGGCGTTGAACGTGCTGTATCACCTGACCGACAGCTGGAATCTGTACGCCAACACCGAAGGCTCTTTCGGCAGCGTGCAATACAGCCAGATGCCCAACCGCGTCAGCAGTGGCGAAGTGAAACCGGAGAAGGCCCGTACCTGGGAAGTCGGCACCCGCTACGACAACGGCGCGCTGCGAGCGGAGATCGGCGCGTTCCTGATCAACTTCGACAACCAGTACGAAAGCAACCAGACCAACGATTCGGTGATCGCCCGTGGCGAGACCCGCCATCAGGGCATCGAGACCAGCGTCAACTACGCCCTCGATGACTTGAGCCCGGCGCTGGCCGGCTTCGACGTCTACGCCACTTACGCTTATGTCGACGCGACCATCAGCGAAGACGGGCCGAACAAGGGCAATCGTGTGCCGTTCTCGTCCAAGCACAAAGGCACCATCGGCGTCGGTTACACCGAAGGGCCATGGAAGCTCAACCTGGACAGCAGCTTCCAGAGCGACCAGTTCGCCGACAACGCCAACACCTCGAAAGAAAGCGCCGACGGCAGCACCGGCAAGATCCCCGGCTACATGCTGTTCAGCAGCCGTGCCGGGTATGACTTCGGCCCGCAGCTGTCGGACCTGAACGTCGCGGTGGGCGTGAAGAACATCTTCAACACCCAGTACTTCACCCGTTCGTTCGATGACAACAACAAGGGCAAGTATGTGGGTGAGCCGCGCACGGTGTACGTGCAGACCTCTGTCGCTTTCTGATCCCCGCTGAAAACAGAAAGGGCCTGCAATTGCAGGCCCTTTCTCATTGGGTGGCTTGGAAAATCAGCGTATCAACTGTTGATCGCTGCCTGTTCGTTCTCGTCAAACTCTTCCGCCAACAGTTTGTCATTGGCTTTGCTTGTGAATGGCACCACAGCGGCTCGCGGTTTGCCGCGCAGTTTGCCAAACAGGTGCTCCAGCGCGTGCTCCAGTTTTTCGGCTGCACCATCGATCGCCTGTTCCAGCGAATCGGCTTTGTGGGTGACGGAAATCGGTTGATGGCCTTTTGGCCGCGCTTCCAGTTGGCAGCGCAGGTCATGGGGACCCGGCTTGTCACCGTTCTCGTCGCTCAGATGGACTTCGACACGGGTCAGGTCTTCCTCATAACGGTCGAGCGTGCTCTCAATTGTGGTGCGTACCCACTCCTCCAGTCGTTTGCTGCTTTGAATATGGTTGTCGCTGTTGACTTGGATTTGCATAGTTCATCCCTTATTTCAGCTAGCTCGCAAGAGGCCTGGAACAGGATTTCGTGACCTCTTGATTACAACAATCGGCCCGCCGGACGAACATTTCAACCCCTTAAAAAAGATAAATATTCATACGCAAAAAAAGCCGGACAACCGAGTAAAGCGCTGGTAAGGTCGGGAGTTGGGTCGCCCGCCACCCTGAAAAATCTGCTCACAATTGGCCATCACCCAACGGGTGCAGGCTGCGGAAAATCCCCGCCTCTTCCACCAGCCAGTCATGCACCGCCCGCACGCCCGGATGGCTCAGCGCCCCCGGCGCATAAAGCAATACATAGCGCTTGTGATTGGGCACCGAAATCCCGAACGGCACGATCAACGTCCCTCGCTCCAGCTCGTCGTTAAGCAACGTGCGCCGGGCAATCGCCACGCCCATGCCGGCAATCGCCGCCTCGATGGTCAGGTGATTGCGATTGAACGTGTGTCCGCGCCGCACATCGGCGCCCTCGAAACCGATGGCATTCAGATAAAACTCCCACTCCGCGTATTCATAGCTGCCGCGCCAGGCGGTGATGTCGTGCAGCAGCGGGAAGTGCACCAGATCCGCCGGCCCGTGCAGCGGCGGCCGTCCGCGCAGCAGGCCCGGCGCACATACCGGGAAAATCTGCTCATCGAGCAAGGCTGTGGATAACAGTCCCGGATAGCTGCCGTCGTTCAAGTCGATGGCCAGGTCGAAGTCCCCTTCATGCAACGGCACACTGCTGTCCTCGGCCACCAGCCGCAACTGAATATCCGGGTAGCGCTGTTGCAGGCGTGGCAGGCGCGGAGTCAGCCATTTGCTGAGGAACGACGGAATCGAGCGCAGCCGCAGAATCCCGCTGATCATCCCCGCATCCAGGCGACGCAGTTCCGCATCGATGCTGCCATAAGCCTCGTTGACCGTAATCGCCAGTCGCTGCCCTTCCGCACTCAGCTCCACACCCCGTGCGCGACGGTGAAACAGGCGAAAGCCCAGACGCTCTTCCAGTTGTCGGATTTGTTGGCTGACCGCTCCCGGCGTGATGTGCAGTTCTTCGGCACAACGGGTGAACGACAGGTGCCGCGCGGCACAGGAAAACACCTGCAGCCAGACGTAAGTCTGGGCATGCAATTGACGGCCCATGGTTTAGTCCTGCTAAAGGCTTACTTAGGAAGTTTCGTTAGTCACGCTGAAGCGAGGTAGGCAGTATCGCCGACATTGCGCTTGTCCTACAAAAAATGGCGGCGATTCCTACTCCATTGCTTGTAAGGCTTTAGCATGGCTATCAGTGTTTTCGATCTATTCAAAGTCGGCATCGGCCCGTCCAGTTCCCACACCGTCGGCCCGATGCGCGCCGCCGCGACCTTCGCCCAGGCCCTGATCGACCAGCATTTGCTGCTGGATGTGAAGCGGGTGGAAATCCGTTTGTATGGCTCGCTTTCAGCCACCGGCGTCGGTCACGCCACCGACCGCGCAACGGTCATGGGCCTGATGGGCGAATGGCCGGACAGCATCGATCCGTCGACCATCGACCCGCGCATCCAGCACCTGCGGGAAACCGGTCAACTCTGCCTGGCCGGGCAGCGAAACATTGCCTTCAACTGGCAACACGATCTCCTGCTGCTGGACGAGAGCCTGCCCTACCACCCCAACGCCATGTCGCTGACAGCCTTTGGCGAATCTGCCGAGCTGTTCACGCAAACGTACTACTCGGTCGGCGGCGGTTTCATCATCGAAGCGGCCGAGGCAGAGTCCGGTGTAGCACCGGCCGGTGACGTCGAGTTGCCCTACGACTTTTCCAGCGCCGTTGAACTGCTGGCGCTGTGCAAACAGCACAACCTGCGGGTTTCCGAACTGATGATGGCCAACGAACGGGCCTGGCGCAGCGACGCCGAGATCCGTCAGGGCCTGCTGCATATCTGGTCGGTGATGCGCGAGTGTGTCGAACAGGGCCTGCGTCACGAAGGCGTCCTGCCCGGCGGTCTGAATGTTCCGCGTCGTGCGGCGAAACTGCACCGCAGCCTGCTGGAAATCGGCAAGCCGAACGTCATCAGTTCGACCCTGTCGGCGATGGAGTGGGTCAACCTGTTCGCCCTTGCCGTCAACGAAGAAAACGCCGCCGGCGGACGCATGGTAACCGCGCCGACCAACGGTGCCGCCGGGATCATCCCGGCCGTCCTGCACTACTACATGAAATTCAATCCGGACGCGTCGGACGATGACGTGGTCGCGTTCTTTCTGGGCGCGGCAGCCGTCGGCATCCTGTGCAAGAAAAACGCCTCGATCTCCGGTGCCGAAGTCGGCTGTCAGGGCGAAGTCGGCTCCGCTTGTGCGATGGCCGCTGCGGGCCTCGCCGATGTTCTGGGAGCCACGCCGGAGCAACTGGAAAACGCCGCCGAAATCGGCCTGGAACACAACCTCGGCCTGACCTGCGACCCGGTCGGCGGACTCGTGCAGGTGCCGTGCATCGAGCGCAACGCCATCGCGGCGGTGAAGGCGATCAACGCCACGCAAATGGCCCTGCGTGGCGACGGCAAACACTTCATTTCCCTCGACCGGGTGATCCGCACCATGCGCGATACCGGCGCCGACATGCATGACAAATACAAAGAGACTTCACGGGGCGGCCTGGCCGTGAGCTGGGTGGAGTGCTGAGGAGCGCTCCCTGACCGCCCGTAACACGTGAGCCCGAGCAAGAATAATAACGAGGCAAAAACGATGACCGATGTACGCACACCTGCTGCCGATAATCCCGCTGTAGACCGCACACGCAACAACGAAACCGCCCACAAGGGCTGGAGCAAATTCGACACCACCTGGATGCTCGGCCTGTACGGCACGGCCATCGGTGCCGGCACCTTGTTCCTGCCGATCAACGCCGGTGTCGGCGGCTTCTGGCCGTTGCTGATCCTGGCGTTGCTGGCATTCCCGATGACCTTCTTCGCTCACCGGGGCCTGACTCGCTTCGTGCTGTCGGGCCGCTCCGGTGACATCACCGAAGTGGTGGAAGAACACTTCGGCATCGGTGCCGGCAAGCTGATCACACTGCTGTATTTCTTCGCGATCTTCCCGATCCTGCTGGTGTACAGCGTGGCGCTGACCAACACCCTGAGCAGCTTCCTCGAACACCAGTTGCACATCGCCCCGCCGCCGCGAGCGGTGCTGTCTCTGGCGTTGATCCTCGGTCTGATGGCCATCGTCCGCTGTGGTCAGAGCGTAATCGTCAAAGCCATGAGCGTGCTGGTCTATCCGTTCGTCGCCGCGCTGCTGTTGCTCGGCATCAGCCTGATTCCGAACTGGAACGGCGCATTCTTCGCCAGCGCCCAGGAACCGATGGAAATGTCGGTGTTCCTCAAGACCCTGTGGCTGGCAATCCCGGTGATGGTGTTCTCGTTCAATCATTCGCCGATCATTTCCGCCTTCGCCGTCGAGCAGAAACAGCGCTATGGCGAGCAGGCCGAGCGCAAGAGCAGCGGCATTCTCGCCATGGCTCACGGCATGATGGTGGTGACGGTGATGTTCTTCTGCTTCAGTTGCGTGCTGGCGCTGTCGCCGGCGGATCTGGCAGCGGCCAAGGCGCAGAACCTTTCGATCCTGTCGTACCTGGCCAACCACTTCCAGACCCCGGTCATCGCTTACGCCGCGCCGCTGATCGCGCTGGTGGCGATCACCAAATCCTTCCTCGGCCACTACATCGGCGCCAGCGAAGGCTTTCAGGGCATGATCGTCAAAAGCCTGCGTAGCCGTGGCCGGGTGATGTCGGCGAGCTGGCTGAACCGTGCAACTGCCGTGTTCATGATCCTCAGCTGCTGGGCCGTGGCGACCTTCAACCCGAGCATCCTCGGCATGATCGAAACCCTCGGCGGGCCGGTGATTGCCTGTCTGCTGTTCCTGATGCCGATGTACGCAATCCGCCGCGTGCCGGCCTTGCGCCAGTACTCGGGACAGGTGTCCAACGTGTTCGTGGTACTGATCGGCCTGATTGCACTGTCAGCGATCATCTACTCGGTTCTGCCCTGAAACGGGCCGCAAACGAAGAAGGCGAGCCATGGGCTCGCCTTCTTTTTGGCCGGTTTCATTGTTCGACAATATTCCCGGCATGTCCCTTGCTACATCGCTGAAGGAGACAGGACCACGGAAGGGCCGATGGTCAGGTTCGGCGAACCAACCCGATCAAGGCCGGTCAACAACTGCACGTTCAATCAGGCGGTGACGCATCATGGACAATCCTTTTCAGATCATTACCGATGCCTTCGCGCCGGACTATCAGATCAACCTGAGCATTCAAGGCCTCGACGGCAGCATCATGCTGACCCTTTCCAACAGCGGCCGGATCGTCGCCAAACGGATGATCAGCGCCGA
This sequence comes from Pseudomonas fluorescens, assembly GCF_030344995.1. Taxonomy (GTDB): domain Bacteria; phylum Pseudomonadota; class Gammaproteobacteria; order Pseudomonadales; family Pseudomonadaceae; genus Aquipseudomonas; species Aquipseudomonas fluorescens_BF. The sequence goes on along the minus strand of NZ_CP128260.1, from coordinate 1,343,061 downwards.
ACAGCGCAACGACCCCAAGCGCCTCAAGCGACTGGTGCAAAGCATCCAGTTCGGCATCGCCATCGAACAGGGCCACAGCGCCATGGCGATTCTCGATGCCATGACCCGCGGCGACGGAGTCGCTCCGCCACCGCGTCAGGCCAAACATCAGCCCCGGCCAACTGCCGGCCTTTAAAGTTCGCCTTTTTCCACTTCTGGATGTTCACTGGAACCCGTGCCGATCTTGCGGTGCGGGTTGTCGATTTTCACCGAAGGGAATTGCGACGAGGCGTAACGCACCACCAGGATCGAGAACGCCAGCAGCAGAATCCCGCCGCACAGGTAAATGATGCCCATGTCCGGCGGGTTATGGTGCGAGACGTTGGAGATCAGCAGGCGCGTCAGTGCAGTGATCGCCACGTAGATCAGGAAGCGCACCGGCATGTGGTTGGTCTTGAAATAAATCCCGACCATCGCCCCCAGTTCCAGATAGATGAACAGCAACAGAATGTCATCGATCTTGATGTGCCCTTCCTCGAGCATCCCGAGAAACTCCATCACCGCCGCCCACGCGGTCACCGCACCGATGGCGAACAGCGCCAGGTAATGGAAGGTCTCGACGAACAGGTTGCCCAGGGACTCGGCCAGTTGATGCACGTTTTGCCGCAGTTTCTCGGCCCAGTTGATTTTCACGATGAAGGTTCCTTAGCCCGGTTCGAGCGGATGTTGCGTGCTGGACGTGACGGTTATTGCGCACGTACGCAGATGCATGCAGAAAAGAGGCCACGCCATCATGGCGAGGCTGCGCAAAACCCGCGCCGTGGCGTTTGGTCGCACCTGCGCACAGACGCCGGGCTGACAAAATCCGAATCCGGTCTACATTGAAAAGCCACTACCCAAAGCGCAGGGATTCGCTTATCCTTTTCGCTGTATATAGATACAGTAGTCGCAAAGACAACTTAATGTGAAGGCATGTGAGGTGGTGAATGGCCGTCGAAGTGGTATACCGCAGCAGCCGAGATCTGGAGCGCTTGTTCATGGATAAAGCCGAAGCTGACCGTCATGACAAAATGCTCGAACTGGCCGAACTGTTGGCCGAGGTGCTGGAAAAAGCCGTTCCTTCGTTGAGCGAGCAGCAAGTGGAAGAAGTCGGGATCTACATGGCGAAGAACCGCGATGTGTTTGCCCGGGCGTTCAAGAGCCAGCCTGATGCCCTGTCGGAGCTGATCAACGCACCGGCCGCACCGGTTGTGGCAACCGAGCCAGCAGACGTGGCTGAACCGGCAGAAGCGCCAGCCAAACCTGCAAAAGCGGCGAAGGCTGCGAAGTAAGCGACACTTGAATTGAATAGCCCCTGAGTTGAAAGACTCAGGGGCTTTTTCATGTCCGGGAAATCTTCAGCGGTACAACACCTTCTCCGCCAGCTCGTCCGCCACCCGCGCGGGTGAACGTTTTTCCGCTTGGGCGTGGGCAAACACTTCGGTCAGCCGTGAGCTGATTTTCGAAAGGTGCGCGGTGATGGTCGTCAGCTCTTCGCCCCGATGCTTGAGGGAAACGTAGATCAGCCCGCCGGCATTGATCACGTAATCCGGCGCATACAGGATGCCGCGCCGTTCCAATTGATCGGCGACGTCCAGGTGCGTCAGTTGATTGTTAGCCGAGCCCGCCACCGCCGAGCAGCGCAACTGCGTGACCGTGTGGCTGTTGAGCACACCGCCCAAACCGCACGGCGCGAGGATGTCGCACGGCGTGCTGAGCAACGCGTCGTTGGCGATCGGATGGGCGTTGAGCTGCTCCATCGCCAGTTGTACTTTGCCGTGGTCGATATCGCTGACCAACAGTTCGGCGCCGGCAGCGTGCAGCTGTTCGGCCAGTGCATAACCGACATTGCCCAACCCCTGAATCGCCACGCGCAAGCCTTCGAGATTGTCGCTCCCCAACCGTGCCATGGCCGTGGCGCGAATTCCGGTGAACACGCCCATCGCCGCGTGCGGCGCGGGGTCGCCGGCCGAGGTGGTGCTGGTGACATGTTGAGTCTGCTGGGCGATGCAATCCATGTCCGCCACCGAAGTGCCGCTGTCGATGGCGGTGATGTAGCGCCCGTCGAGCTGATCGATGCAACGCCCGAAGGCTTCGAACAATGCGGCGCGGTTTTCCACATGGGCCGGCCGCACGATCACGGCGACACCGCCGCCCTGAGCGAGACCGGCCAATGCGGCCTTGTAGCTCATGCCCTGGGCCAGGCGTATGGCGTCCTCGACCGCGGATTCGTCGTTCGGGTAGGCAAGATAACGACACCCGCCCAGGGCTGGCCCGAGACGACTGTTATGAATGGCAATGACCGCCTTCAATCCGGACACCGGATCAACGCTAAGGTGCAGCGATTCCAGGCGAGTGCTTTGCATGAGAGCGAACATCGGCAGGCTCCCGAATCACTTCTGGTAGACGCCAGTATAGGCTTGCGCCTGAAAATTGCTGAAGCGTGCCGGAATAAGCGCCGCCACCGATCAGAGGGTTGTGGCATAACCCGATGGCAGAGCGGCCCGACACTGGACGAATGGCAAAGACGGGGCTAAAACGAGGCATGCCCCGGAGATTTAGATGAGTCCGCGCCAACGTTTCTTCGATTGTCTGCACCGTTCACCGCCCGCGCTGTTCGAAGCCGCGTTGTGGATGGCCGCCGAACACGACAAACAAGCCGATCCCGAAGCGCTGTTGCAGGAATTCAAGGAACTGCAGCAGCGAGTCAGCTATGGCTTGCCGTTGCTGCCGGTCAGCGAGCTGGCTCAACCGCTGCTGCGGCGCATGACCGACCTCGGTTTTGCCCAGGATGATTTCGTACCGCTGCGCCCGCAGGCCGCGATGGTGCATAAAGTCATGCAGAGCAAACGTGGCCAGCCACTGGCGCTGGCACTGATCGCTCTGGAACTGGCCCGTGGCCTGGAAATTCCGCTGGTGGGGGTCAACTTCCCCGGGCATTTCCTGCTCAAGGTTCCCGGGGCCGATCACCTGCTCGATCCGTGCGGCGGACGGCGTCTATATCCGAACGATTGCCGCGAACTGCTGCATCGCCAGTACGGCCACCAGATGAAACTCAACGCCGACCACCTGCTGACTGCGGAGCCTGTGCAGATGCTTCAGCGTCTGTCACGCAACCTGCGCCAGTTGCACCTGACCCACGACGACTTCATCGCGGCGCTGATCGATGCCGAGCGCGTGCTCGAACTGGGCAACGCCAGCGCCGCCGATTACCTGGCCCGGGCCAGTCTGTATCAGCGCCTCGATTGCCCGAACGCCGAGCGTTTCGATCTGGAGCACGCGCTATTGCTCAGTGACGACCCGATTCAGCGACTTCGCCTGACGGAACGGCTGGGGCATCTGCCGCCGAACGCGGTTGTCCACTGAACAGCGCAATGGCTGGCGCACGCACCTGAATGATCAGCAACGCCGCGATCACCGCCGGAATCGCGCAGAAGAAGAAAATCTGCTCCACCGGAATATGCATCGCCAACAGCAGGCTGCCGAACAGCGGCCCGAGAATCGAACCGAACCGCCCTACTCCCAACGCCCAACCGGTGCCGGTGGCGCGCACGTGGGCCGGATAGAAATTGCTGGCGAACGCATTGAGTGTCAGCTGTCCGCCGATGATGCAGAACCCCGCCGCAAACACACAAGCCACCAGATAACGCGGGTTGTCGTGATTCAGGCCTAACAAAATCGTGCACACCGCCGCGCCAGCCAGCACGCCGGACAGCAGCCGCACCTTGCTTTTCAAACGGTCGGCGAACCACGCCATGCAGATCGCTCCCAACGTGCCGGCGAACAGGAACATCGACGTCACCAGGTTCGCTTCGTTGAGTTTCAGGCCACTCTCCAGCAGCAGCGACGGCAGCCAGCTGATCATGAAATACAGCAGGATCAGGCTGACGAAAAACGTCGACCAGATCAGCAAGGTCGGGCGTGCGTAACCATTGCGGAACAACTCCACCACGGTCAGTTTGCTGCCCTGCTCGCGCTCATTCTGCTCGACCGATGCGGCCGGTGGCTGCCAGTCTGGCAGCATCCGCGCGGTGACTTTGCGCAGGCGCGCATAAGGCGGCGCGTCACGTAGAAGACGCGGCAAGGATTCCGGCAGCATCCACCAGAGGAACGGGAACAGCAGCAACGGCGTGACGCCGCCGGCGAGGAAAACTGCTTGCCAACCGAAACGGTCGATGAAGCCGGCAGCAACAAAACCACCCGCCGCCCCGCCAAAGGAGAAGCCGCAGGCGGCCAGCGTCACCATCAATGTGCGCAGGCGTGGCGGTGAATATTCCGACATCAACGCCATGGCGCTGGGCATCGCGCCGCCCATGCCGATTCCGCAGATGAAACGCGCGATCATCAGGGTATTCAGGGAATCGGCGAATACCATCAGCACGGTGAGACTGGCGTAGATCAGCACGCAGGCGAGCAGAATCCGTCGCACGCCGAAGCGGTCGGCCAGCGGCGTCACGGCGAGCGAGCCAAGCGTCAGCCCCAGCAGGTTGGCGCTGAACACCGGGCCGAACGCGGATTTTTCCAGGCCCCAGTCCTGCGCCAGCGCCGGCACCACGTAACCGAGCACCTGGGCGTCATAGCCGTCGGTGACCAGCAGCAAGGCGAGAAGAATCAGGAGCAACCACTGAAAGCGGGACACAGGACGGGCGTCGAGTGCCGCCCGAAAGCTGGCAATCTGGTTGTGCATCGCAAGGTACCTGTTTTTATGATTTTTTTGCGGGTAACCGGAATGGCTCCCGTGCGCTGCACGGGAGCCATCAAATGCTACTTCGGCGTGTCCGGCTGATTCGCCGGATGCGCCGCAATAAACGCCGGATGTTCAGCCGCCAACGCAGCCACCCGACGAATCCGTGGATACGCCTCCAGCGATACGTTGAAGCGCTCGGCCGCGTACAGCTGCGGAATCAGGTACACGTCCGCCACACACGGCCACTCGCCGAAACAGAAGCCACTGTCGCCGATCAACTGCTCCACCGTCGCCAGCCCCTGACTGATCCAGTGAGCGATCCACTCGTTGACCTGCGGCTCGTCATGCCCCAACCCGCGCAGGCGATTGAGCACGCTGACGTTGTGCAGCGGATGCACGTCGCAGCCGATCACCGCCGCCACGCCACGCACCTGTGCGCGGGCAACGAGGTCTTCGGGCAGCAGCGGCACCTGTGGATAACGTTCTTCCAGGTACTCGATGATCGCCGGCGACTGAATCAGCAACTTGCCTTCGTCAGTGCGCAGCGCCGGCACCCGGCCCTGGGGGTTGATCGCCAGGTACGCCGGTTGCCGATGCTCGCCACCGGGCGCTGCGATCAGGTTGACCGGCAACGCCTGATAGTCGAGGCCCTTGAGTGCCAGCGCGATCCGCACCCGGTACGACGAGGTGGAACGGTAATAGGTATAGAGATCCATGAACCGCTCCTGTCAGCGTGCCGCCAGCACGGTGCCACGGCATTCGCCGAAGCCGATCGAGGCAAAACCTTCGCGGGCGCAGCGGGCGCGCAGGATGATTTCGTCGCCATCTTCGAGGAATTTGCGCACTTCACCGGACGCCAGTTCGATAGGCTTTTTGCCGCCCTCGGTGATTTCCAGCAGGCTGCCGAACTGACCGTTTTCAGGGCCGGACAAGGTGCCAGAACCGAACAGGTCACCGGCCTGCAACTGGCAGCCGTTGACGCTGTGGTGCGCAACCATTTGCGCGACGGTCCAGTACATGTAGCGGGTATTGCTCAGGGTCAGGCGATGGGCGGGCAGGTTCTGCTCGCGCATTTTCTCGGTGAGCAGCAACACTTCCAGCTCGATATCGAAGCCACCGCCCTCCTGATCGCGTTTGTCGAGCAGATACGGCAGTGGCTGCGGATCGCCTTGCGGACGCGCCGGTTGCGCGGCGCGGAATGGCGCCAGCGCTTCAGCAGTCACCACCCACGGCGAGACGCTGGTGATGAAGCTTTTGGAGAGGAACGGGCCGAGCGGCTGGTATTCCCAGGCCTGGATGTCACGGGCCGACCAATCGTTGAGCAGGCAGAAACCGGCGATGTGTTCAGCAGCATCGCCAATGGCAATCGGCTCGCCCATTTCGTTGCCCTGACCGATCCAGATCCCCAGTTCCAGCTCATAGTCCAGCCGCGCGCACGGGCCGAAGGTCGGCTCGGTCGCACCGGCCGGCAGGGTCTGGCCTTTCGGACGGCGCACGTCGGCACCGGAGGCGCGTACGGTGGATGCACGACCGTGGTAGCCGATGGGCACGTGTTTGTAGTTCGGCAGCAGCGGGTTGTCCGGGCGGAACAGTTTGCCGACGTTCTGCGCGTGTTCGATGCCGACGTAGAAGTCGGTGTAGTCGCTGATGCGCGCGGGCAGATGCAGTTGGCAATCGGCGGCCAGCGGCAACAGTTTTGCGCCTTGGGCTTCAATGTTGCCGCGATGAGTGCTGCCTTCGCTGAACAGTTCCAGCAGACGTTCACGCAGGGCAACGCGGGCATCGCGGCCGAGCTCGAAGAAGGCGTTCAACTGACCGCCGCGCATGGCTTCGACAGCGCTGCGCGCGGCGCCGTCAAACAGCCCGGCCTCCAGCGCCACCTGCAGATCGAAGATGTGTTCGCCAATCGCCACGCCCGCGCGTGGCGCCGAGCCGTTTAGGCTGAACACGCCCAGCGGCAGGTTCTGCAGCGGGAAATCGGTGTGGCCGTTGGCCGAAGCGACCCAACTGCGGGTGATGGAATTCTGCGTCATGGGTTATCTCCGGGTCGGGTCGAACGTGGCGGGCAGCGTGGCCCAGCAGGCGTCGTAAGTGGATTGCAGTTGCGGGCAGTCAAGGGCGAAGCGGCTTGGGCGCAGCACCTGGCTGGTCTCGAACATGAAGGCCATGGTGTTGTCGATCTTCGCCGGTTTGAGGTCCGCGTTGATGGCTTTGGTGCAGGTCTCGCCGTCCGGGCCGTGGGCGCTCATACAGCTGTGCAGGGACGCACCGCCGGGCAGGAAGCCTTCGGCCTTGGCGTCGTATTCGCCCTGGATCAGGCCCATGAACTCGTTCATCAGGTTGCGGTGGAACCACGGCGGACGGAAGGTGTTCTCGGCCACCATCCAGCGCGGCGGGAAGATCACGAAGTCGAGGTTGGCCAGACCGTGGACGCTGGTCGGCGAGGTCAGTACGGTGAAGATCGACGGATCCGGATGATCGAAACTGACGGTGCCGATGGTGTTGAAGCGGCGCAGATCATATTTGTACGGCACGTTGTTGCCGTGCCAGGCGACCACGTTCAGCGGCGAGTGATTGAGTTCGGTGCCCCACAACTGGCCGAGGAATTTCTGCACCAGGGTGGTCGGTTGTTGCAGGTTTTCGTAAGCAGCAACCGGGGTCAGGAAGTCCCGCGGATTGGCCAGGCCGTTACTGCCGATCGGCCCCAGATCCGGCAGGCGCAGCGGCGCGCCATGGTTCTCGGCGACATAGCCGCGCACTTGCGGATCGAGCAGTTCGACGCGGAACTTCAGGCCCCGTGGCAGCACGGCGATTTCCAGCGGCGCCACTTCCAGCACACCCAGTTCGGTGGCGATGCGCAAGCGACCCAGTTGCGGCACCAGCAGCAACTCGCCGTCGGCGTTGAAGAAAACGCGTTCCATCGAACGGTTGGCGCAGTAGTGATAGATGCTGATGCCGGCCGGTTTTTCGGCGCCGGAGTTGGCCGCCATGCTCACCAGGCCGTCGATGAAATCGGTGGGTTCGGACGGGATCTCCAGCGGGTTCCAGCGCAGGCGATTGGGAGTCACTTCACCCAATGGGCCGCCCGCCAGTTGCCGCTCGAGTTTGACGAATGCCGGGTGATTGGCCGACGGCTGGATCCGGTACATCCAAGTGCGCCGCGCTTCGCTGCGGGTCATGGTGAACGCGGTGCCGGAGAACAGTTCGGTGTACAGACCGTAAGGGGCTTTCTGCGGGGAGTTCTGGCCGACGGGCAGTGCGCCGGGCAACGCTTCGGAGCTGAATTCGTTGCCGAAACCGGACTGGTAAGCCAGGGCTGAATCGAGGTTCATGGAGCCTCCTGAACAGGGAGTCGGCATGGCCGGACGCTCTGGGTCAGAGGTCTTGGCACGCCGGGGTTATTTTTATCGTAATTCAATTACGCATAACGTAATTTGCTCGCTATCCAGCGTCAAGCTATAAAGACGCCCATTCGTTCCGAGACACGGCAGCACCATGGAAAAAACCAGCGACAGCAACGGCAAACAGAAAGTCCGATCCGCCGAAGTCGGCACCGACATCCTCAAGGCCCTGGCCGAGTTGTCGCCGTCCACTTCGCTGTCGCGTCTGGCCGAACATGTGCAAATGCCAGCGAGCAAGGTGCATCGCTATCTGCAGGCGTTGATCGCCAGCGGTTTCGCCGAACAGAACGCCGCCACCAACCACTACGGCCTCGGCCGCGAAGCGCTGCGCGTAGGCCTGGCCGCACTCAACAGTATGGACGTGCTGAAACTCGCCGCCCTGCCGCTGGCCGAGTTGCGCGACGAACTCAACGAAACCTGTTTCCTGGCGGTGTGGGGCAATCAGGGCGCGACCGTGGTGCACATCGAACCGGCGGTGCGCGCGGTGACGGTGGTGACACAACTGGGCTCGGTATTGCCGCTGCTCAGTTCCTCTACCGGCCTGGTTTTCGGCGCGTACCTGCCGCATCGGGAAACCGATGAATTGCGCGAACAGGAAATCGCCAGCGGCGGCCATCCGTTGGCGGATGAAAAAGCTTATTCGGCGCTGTGCGAACAGATCCGCGAACGCGGTCTGCATCATGTCCATGGCTTGCTGATGCCCGGCGTCGATGCCCTGTCGGCACCGGTGTTCAACGCCCTCGGGCAGATCGCGGCGGTGCTGACCATCGTCGGCCCGACCTCACTGTTCCACGCCGACGAAAACGGCCCGGCGGCGCAGCGGTTGCTGGCAGCGACGCGGGCCGTGAGTTGGCGGATGGGGTATCAGCCCGTCTGAAAGATTGAATGATCAGCCGACGATATGGGTCTTGCTGTCCGCAATCACATGGGGAGAAACCGCTGCGGTGATGTAACCGATCCCGACCGGCACGCCGGTCGCGGTCGATACGATGTCCGCAATATCCTTGACCCGTGTCAACGCGCCCACCGCCGAAACCGATCCGCCAACACCGGCGATCACGCCGACGTACAAGAGGATGGAGCTTCTCCAGGCCGAGGCCAGATGGTTCCTGCCTGCGTCGTCATCCCCCAGGCTGTAGGCAACGATGCCCTGAACGATCGACCTTGTGATCCGTACGATACTGGCGACCAGTCCCACCGGCGGTACAAACAGCGAGACGATATCCACCGCCAGCTCCGTGACCACCAGCACCGTGTTCCAGAAACGCTCGGCAGGCGTGGTCGTTTGATGATCGACATCGCTGAGCACCCGCGAAACCATGCTGTCGAACTCGAACTTGAAATGAGTCACGGCGTAACTGCTGTTCAATGCAGGTGCAGGGAGGGTGTTTGCAGCTTGCTGACAACGAATGACGAAATTCTGCACGACAGCTCGGTGCTCCAGCCTTGCCAGTGCAATGACGTGATTGCCCAGGCTGCCGCCCTTGAGTCCCAGCGTCAGCGATTCGAGCGGACGAAAGCTCAAACCGTCTGGTGCCTTGGGAATGTAGACAAGCAGTTGCAACTTCCCCGCCACACGGCGTCCGAACGTGTAAGCACCCTCGATGCGTCGCCCCTCAAGGGTCAGCGTATAAATACCTTCCTGCGGGGTGGTTCCGGGTTTGAACGGTTCCAGCTCATGAGGGCGGTCATGATCCAGCCCCTCGACCAGTCCCGCCAACCAATTGAACTGCTCGGAGGACAGGGAGCCCTGCATCTTTTGAGTCACTGCAGCCTTGAGCATTTCGTTTTGCTTGACCTTGCAGAAGAGCTTCGCCTTCAGGCTCTGCTTCGGGGAATTGGCGAAATGGTCAACCAGATGCCACTCATACGCCATGGCCGGTTTCAGGCTGATCAAGGCCCTCACAACGCTCGCATTCAGATTTCCCAGCGAAGCACCATTTCTGGAGGCAAATGCCACCTGACCATCGCTTGGCCAGAGCTGCCATTGAATGAACAGTTGAGTAAGCGTCATCCACTCCTGCCCACGCACCTTGACGTTCACTTGATCAGGATCGATCAACGGGTGTTTCGGGTCAGCCCCTCGCAGATGACGGTTCAGCCTATCCATCACCAGGTCTCGCGAAAACGACACCATTGTGGGGATATTCAGCTCATCTTTTGACACTTCGTAGATCGCCTTGAACTCGGTATTCAGCCGGGTGAGCAGCTCACGATCCTGCGCCGCCGCGTTCCGGTACCAGACGGGTGTGGCCACTTTTTCCTCAGCGACTTCCCAGTCGATGATCCTGTGGATGGCCTCCGTCAGCGGGACATCATCCGGCCCTTGAGTCCATTGCACCAGTGTCACGTCCCCCCACCACCATGGCTGGAATACCGGGCCCGGTTCGCTGAAGGAAAGGTAGTCCTTCTCGAATTCCGCACGATTTTCGCTGAATGCCTGACCGGTCAGGAAGTCACGGTCACGCGGCTCGAATCCCCAGGCAATGAACTGTCGCTTCAATGCCGTCAGATCGGTGAACTCGAACCACTGCTGCCCTGTCGGTGCGCCGGGTGCATAAAGGACATGCCTTGAGTGATCAGGCGCCGCGCCTTTCGCACGAAAGGCAAGCATGTCCCTGAACGGTTTGTAGTAAGGCCGGAAAGCAACACCCGATGCCTCCATTTCCGGTTTCCCGAGCAGATACCGCTGCACCATATCCTGGGCCTGCGGGCTGATGTGTTTTTGCAGGATCGCGGCGAAGTTACTGACGGCAATCTGCTGTTCCAGCACTTTACGCATGGCTTCCCTGACCGACGCCCGTCCAAAGCGGTCATTGCGTTCATTGGCGTATTGCACCCGCAAATCAAACTGGCGGATGGCGCGTTCGATATTGGACGCGGTCAGTCGCGGGTTGTTGTGAAACGCCTCGAACTTGATCGAGTACGCAGCCCCCTTGTCATGCACGCCGTACATGAACAGCTGGGTCAGGGTTTTACGCTCGATATGCTCGATACGCCGGCTGCCCATCGGCAGCGAATGTTGCACCGTCACCCAGACCGTATCAGGATCCACACGTTGGGTATCGTCTGCGCAAATATGAGTTTCGACAACACCGCGCACATATTCCTGGAATGAAGACACCCCGCCCATCGACTCATGCAATGCCACCTGACTTCTGAACAATCCCTTTTCCATCGAGGCGAAAACTTCCTGATGGGCGGCGGGAGCATCCTTGAGCCATTGCGGCCGATTTTTTTTGTTCATCAGGATCAGGAGGTGGGCAATGCGTCCCTTTGCGGCATCGCTCACTGTCTGCTGACGATGCACCGATTCGATTGACTGAATGACGGCCTGCAGATCCGCGCCCGTTTTTTCCAGTTGGCGAAGGTACCAGGTCACGTCTCTCTGCTGCTGTTCAAGCAACTGGGCCGTGAGGATGTGGAAGAGTTCACCCTGAATGTTCAGATAACGGATGTCCGGAACCTGCCTGACCTGAGCGGCGTCCTCCAGGGCAACACCCTTGAGCAGTTGCAGCCGGCTGTCCGGGTTGCTCAGACGCTGCTCCAGAACACGCTGCATGATGGTCGATGTACGGAATGTTTCCAGGCCGTTCACGTGAGTGTAAAGAACGACCCATTCGTCATCGCCCGGTATCAGTTCAGAGACCGAGCGGCCAGAGAGGTAAGTGACAAAGCAACCGGCCAGCGTCGCGAATCGACCGTTTTCCAGTTGCAGAGAAACACTGTAGGCCGGCGTCATGGATGCGCCCCTTATGAAGACGGCAAAACTTTCCTCTACTTCCGGTCGTACGCCTTGCAACTGCACTGTCGCACTCAATTCCTGCCAGAACAGCGCTGCACAGACATCCTGAAGTTGACGGCTGCGCGACGGCAGCTCGCGCCCCTTGTCATCCTTGCCCGAAGAAGCGGCCCAGTATTGCGCCAGCAAGGGCGGGTACTGTTGTGCCAGCGAGCCCAAGACATTGCCGATCAACGAGCCGACAGCAACCACGTCCAGACCCCGGATCCGGTCCTCATCATCCGTAGAGTCGGGCCAGTCGTAGACGCCGTATTGGCTGGCGTCATACACGGGTGCCCGGCCCAGCGCCAGGCACTGCATGACTACGTCCATGACCAGCCCGGTCGGTTGCGGATTAACGATTTCCTGATTTCGAGCAGTGATGTAAGTCTTGCTGATATAAATGTCCGGCAGCAATGTCTGAAGTTCTTTTAACATCATCTCCTGCAAAAACGATTTGAACGAAGGCACCCCTCCCAGCATGCGTTCAAACTCTACAAATCCCTGATCGACTTTACTCAGACCTGTTTCAAACAAATTTTTTTCCATGACACTCATAAACAAACTCCGTCAATACACATTACTACCAGGCAATACAACATCACCCGAAACGTGTAATTAACTTAGCTTGAGAAGCACCCACACAAACACCCACCACATTTTACGAAGTATTGAAAACTTCCGATCGCCAACCTGACCTACAACTTCATTAACTGACAATTAACTGCACAACCCCAGCATTCTCGCCCGCGCCACGGCATGCGTCCGACGTTCCACGCCCAACTTGGCGTGAATCCGTCGGACATGAGTTTTAACCGTATGCAATGAGATGAACAACTTGTCAGCTATTTGTTGGTTGGAACTTCCTGAAGCAATCAATTGCAGAACCTGAGACTCTCGCAAACTCAATGTACTTTCATCGCCGCTTTTATCTGAAAGTTTCTTTCCCTGGAGCAATTCAACCCAGGCATCCGGCACTTGTTCTTCAAACTTCAGCAACAATCGCGAAAAATTGAAATGACTGGCCAATGTCCGGCCTCTTTCAAAATACTGCCGGGCAGATTCCCGTTCATCGAACAACAAAGCCACCTCACCCATTGCCAGCAACAGCTCGGCTTCGAGAACAATCATCCGATTTGCTTGAGCCTGCTCCAACAGGCACTGCAAACGCGCCATTGGTTGCAGTGCCTGATGCAACCGGGTCTCGGCCAGAATCAGCAAACACTCGATGCGCGGGACAAGCTCCAGCGTCGCAGGCGGTGCTTGTCGTGCGTGGGGGCCACGAAAGTGCCGAAGTACCCGAGTCAAGGCCTCCCGGGCCAGTTCGGGCCTCCCTTGTTGTAGCCAGAATTCGCTGCTGACCTGCAACAGGATGCTGCGATAGACCGTGTCGGGGATTTGCCGCTGCTGCATCAACCGTTCGGCATCGCGCAGACGCATGAAGGCTTGTGGGAAATCCCCCTGATCGGCAGCCAGTTGAGCCAGCCCCAGAAAGCCGTAAAGCACACGCTTGTCAAAGCTGCGCAGACAGTCGTCGAGCCCCTGTTGAAAGAACTCGGCTGCCCGTTCCTGCTGTCCCAGGCTTAGCGCCAGTCGCCCGCGTCGCAGAGCGATACGGCCCAGCAGCGGCGTCGGTCGCTCGACGGACAATCCGAGCATTTCGCAGAGATTGGCCAGCAGCTCTTCGGCTCGGGCGGCCCCACCACGCTGTTCGAGCACTTGGGCATGATCAAGCTCCAGCAATGCCTCGAACAGCAAAGAGCCCTCTGCCCGGGCGAGACGAAGGGCTTCACGATTGATCGAGTGAGCCAGTTCCAGATCACCGCACAGCAACGCCTGTTGCGTACGGCCTGACAGGCACAACAGACGCGCCGTCCAGGCCTGTGGCGACAGCTCGTTCAAGGCTTGTTCGAAATGCTCGCGCGCCTCGTCCATGTGCCCTTGCAAGTGCAGCAACCAGCCTTGCTGAGCCTGCCAGCGGGCAATCAATTGCCGCTGCTGGCCCGCCGACGGTGGCGGCAGAAAACGTGACAGTTGCCCGATGCAATCGCCCGCCTGGACAAATCGTCCGGCAAACAGCAGCGCCGCCGTGACCAGCCCGACCAATTGCGCCGAACCCAGCAACAGTTCCTCGCCGCGTTGTTCATAGAGACGCAGCAACAGCACGACCGTCTGCTCCTCGAAAAGGTGCTCGAAACTGAAGTGTTGCAACAGACTCACCGCAACCTCGTACTCGTCGGCCAGCAACGCCTGCTCGAAGGCGCATTTCCAATGCTGCCCGGCAGCAAACCACTGACAGGCCCGACGATGCCATGAGCGCCCGGCAGGCCAGGGTTCATCACGCATCAGGCGTGACAGTGGAGCACACACCTGCAACCAGTCCGGTGATCCTTGCCAGGGTTCGATAAAGCATCCCAGCGTTTGCAGGCTGCGCATCCATTGCGCCCCGTCCCCGGCACCGAACAGGTGATCGCACAGGCTGGCATTGAATCTCGGCAAGTGCGCCAGTACCCGCCAGGCTTCGGCCAGTTCCGGGCTCAGGCCGCTGAACAGTTCGTGTTGCAGATAGTCGAGCAAAGTGTCCATGCGTTGCTGCGGCAAGGTCTTTTGCGACCAGTCGCACTTCTGCATCATCAGTATCCGCACTCCGGCGCACCAGCCACCGCTGCGTTGATGAATACGAGCAGCCACACTGTCAGCCTGGGCCGGCGGCAAGTGACGCAACACCTGTACGATCTCGCTCTGGGTCAACGCCAGCGTTGCGCCTTCACATTCGTACAGCGCGTCATCCAGCAGCAGGCGTGGCCAGTTGCAGGGTGGACGGCGCCGCGTACCGATCCACCATGTCAGGGCCGGACTGCTGATCGCCAGCATTCGGTCGAGCAGTGCATCCAGCGCAGGTTGCGGACTCCGGCAGTAATCGTCGATCAATATCCAGGTGGCCGAGGACCGCTGCGCCAGTTCAAAAAGCAACGAAGCCTCGTCCGAGGCGGTCAGTCCCATCGCACCCGCAAGCCGTTCGCAAAGTTCGCTGACGCTCAAGGACGCCCCTGCCAGCGGCAACCAGCAGACGGTGCAATTGCCGGGCGCCTGCAGCAGGCATTCGGTGAGCAGCGCGGTTTTGCCGCTGCCGGCCGGCGCACAGATCAGTTTGACCCGTGCCGTCGACTCAAGCAGTGCACCGCAAAGTCGCGGACGCGGCAGGTGATGGGGAGACAGTCTCGGAGAAAAATCTGCTCGATTCAGACAGGGTGTCATGGCGGTCATCGGGTGCGCCTTCTTATCGTTGTACGCTCACCCTAGACCTCTCCCCGGCGCTTGTTGACGAGTATTCAGTACGCTGATTGGCGCCCATAAAAAAGGCGACCGTACGGTCGCCTTTTGCCTTGCCAATGTATCGAAACCCTTACCGTACGCCCTCGGCGCGCAGGGCTGACGGCGTGTAGTCGGCGGCCTTGGCTTCGAAGCCGAACTCGAAGCTGTGCTTCTCTTCGTTTTTCATCCCCAGGGCAATATAACGACCGGCGATGATGTCGTAGAGCGCTTCCAGCGTGTAGGCCTGGGCCTGGTGATCGTAGTAGTACTGAGCGTGTCCTTCAGCCACTCGCCACAGTTGCCCGCGACCGTCGTAGTGATCGGCCAACGCCACTTGCCAGCTGTCCTCGTCGATGTACATGTGGCGCTTGGCATAGATGTGCCGCTCGTTCGGTTTCACCGTGCCGACCACCTCCCAGACCCGGTGCAGCTCATAACGGGTCAGGTCCTGATTGATGTGACCTGCCTTGACGATGTCGTCGTACTTGAGGCTCGGCGAGTCGAGCTTGTAGCTGTTGTACGGAATGTACATCTCCTTCTTGCCGATCAGTTTCCAGTCGTAGCGATCCGGTGCGCCGGAGAACATGTCGAAGTTGTCCGAGGTACGCAGGCCGTCGGCAGCCGTGCCCGGCCCGTCATAAGCGACCTGCGGCGCACGGCGCACCCGACGCTGGCCGGCGTTGTAGATCCATGCCAGGCGCGGCTCCTTCACCTGGTCGAGGGTCTCGTGCACCAGCAGCACGTTACCGGCCAGACGCGCCGGGGCGGTCACCGACTGCTTGAAGAAGGTCAGGACGTTGGCGGCTTTTTCCGGATCAAGATCCTTCATCAGTTGCGGCACGGCGATCTCTTCTTCGAAGCGGATCGGCGTGTAGCTGCCGTTGGTCTGCGGGGTCACCTGAGTGATGATCCGTTTGACGTTGCCGCCGTGATAGCGGGTGATGTGGTTCCACAACACCTCGACCCCGTTCTTCGGAATCGGAAAGGCGTAGTAGCGATTGCCGGTGAAATTGGCCAGACCGTTACCGTCGTTGATCGTGGTGACGTTGAGCGCGCTGCGCTTGGCCGACTCATAGATTTCCGGTGGTACCGCTACGGTGCGATGGGTCGGATAGACCGGAATCTTGTAGGTTTCAGGGTAGCGCTTGAACATCGCCACCTGGCCGTCGGACAGCTTGTCCTTGTACTTGTCGACGTTGGCGGCGGTGATGGTGAACAGCGGTTTTTCGCTGGCGAACGGGTCAGCCAGAAAGCCCTTGCTGTCGACCGCACCGGCGTTTTTCGGGATACCGCCGGTCCAGGCCGGAATCGAGCCGTCAGCGTTGCCGGCCTTCTCGGCGCCCAGCGGCGTCAGGCTGGTGCCGAGCTTGTTGGCTTCGTCCGGCGATACCGCCGCGATCACGTTGGCGGCCAACAGGCTCAGGGCCAGGACACCGCATTGCAGAATCATCTTGCGCATTGCATTCATCCTTCTCGGGCAGATCAGAAGTTCACACCGAAGCTCAGGGCCACGAAGTCACGGTCTTCGAGGGTGTTGTAGTCACCGCCGAAAAAGTCGGTGTAACTCAGGCTCGCGGTGTAGGTGTTGCGGTAGTCGGCATCGACCCCGACGCTGACGGCCTTGGCGCCTTCGTTGAACAGACCGTTGGGGCCATAACCGGCAACGTCGTGGGACCAGGACAGGTTGGGTTTGAGGTTGATCCCGCCGATCACGTTGGCGTAATCGAGGATCGCCCGGGCGCGATAGCCCCAGGAGGTGGAGGTGACGAAACCGTCGGTGTCACCGCCGAAACCGTACTGGCCGTAGACCGAGTCGCGGCCGTAACGCAGCTTGCTGCGCGACTCCAGCCCACCGACCCGCACCACCGCCGCTTCACCGACCAGGGTCAAGCGTTCCGCGCCCCAGACTTGATCGAAAAAGTGCGTCAGCGTGCTCTGGATCTGCGTCACTTCCTTGCGCCGGTAGCCCTTGTTGTCGGCGCCCGGCGAGGTGGCCAGCGGCGATGCGGCACCGCCGGCAATCGGATTGAGGAGCGCCAGGGTCAAGTCGTTGGTGTTGACCTGCACCGGCGCGTTGGGCCGGTAGCTGATCTCGCCGGTCCAGGCGGTGCCGGTCGGCAGCGTGGTGGAAAAACTTGCGCCGTACAGGCGGATGTCTTCCGGATATTCGAGGTAGTACTGACCGCGCCCGAGCATCACGCTTTGCGCCAGACCCGATCCGCTGCCGGGTGCCAGACCGTTTGCGATCCCGACCATGCCCGGCAGCGCCGCGAGGGTCGACAGGCCGGCAGTGCTGGTGCCGACGGTCGGTGTGCGGCTGTGATAGTTCATGAAGTAAAGGCCGTACTCGGTGTCATCGCCGAGCCAGCGCAGTGCCGTGCCCCATTGACCGGAATCCCGCGCATCGCGATCGCCGCCACGGGGCACGATCACACCTTCACGGGTGACCTGGATCGGCTGGCCGAAGGCTGCCGTCAGCGGCGCCAACGGGGCGATCGCCGGGCTGCCGACGGTGTAGCCGTTGTTGCAGCCATCCGCCGCCACGTCGACACCGAAGAAGGTCCCGCAGTTGTCGAGAACGGTCTGATCCCATTCCAGTTGATAGAAGCCCTCGACCGTCAGTTGGTCGGTCAGCCCTTGAGAGGCGAACAGCATGTTCACCGGAATCAGCCCTTCCTTGATCTCCGCACCTGGCCGGCGGAACGCCGAGACGTCGATCGGATTGATGCTGTTGATCGAGTTGCCGATGAAAGTACTTTCGCCCCAGCTCACCACCTGTTTGCCGGCGCGCACGGTGCCCGGCAGATCGGCGATGGAATAGTTGTGATAGATGAACGCATCGAGAATCTGCGCGCCAGACGACTTGGCGCCTTCCTTGCGGCCCTTGTCGCTGATCGGCTTGAACTCGCGGTCTTCGTCCTTCAGTTCGAAGTCGTACCAGTACTTGCCGCGCACGAACACACCGGTGTCGCCGTACTTCAGTTCGAGGTCGTGGATGCCTTTGAAGATCTTGGAAAAGGTCTCGCCCTTCTTGAAGTTCAAACGCCCGTCATCACCGGTGGAAGACTGGCCGGTTCCGCCGTTGACCGTCCCCACCAGCGACTTGTCGGCATCGCGCATGCCCCAGCTCGCACCGACCGACAGCGACGAATCGAAGGTGCCTTCGATCTCCCCGATATTGAAAGCGACCGCGTGTGCCTGGGCACAGCAACCCAAGGCCACCGCAGCGGCGAGCGCGTGCGGCGTGAAGATGGCGCGCATTGTTGTTTTTGTCATGCGTCTTCCCCGGTGAGTGACAGAAGGCCCCACCCTACTGCCGCTACACGGTGACGATAAGCGCACCAAGGAGGTATTCGCGCTGTCGCTCGAAAGGATGAATCCCCGCCTGCGGCAAGGCTTTGCGCCCGCCATGAACAGGCTGGATGGGCCACTATCATCGCAACGGATAATGACGACCCGGTGCGCGCCACTGTTGCATGCCCCGTAACAGTGCATGTCCGGAATCGCTATTTTTCCCGGAGGCGCCAGCCCTTATTCTGAGCGGGCTTTCACGGCAGACCGCCAGCAAGCACGAAGTCCGCGACCGAGTCGTCGGCAACCGATTTCTGATGGACCGAAGCGTTTTTCGATCCATCGCCCCGGTGTTCACTGACGTTGATTTGTAGCTCCTTGATCCAACGTCTTACCTTGGCCGCTGCGTTTGCAGCGGCCTTTTTTATGGGCGATGTTTTTAGGCGGGAAAACAGCGACAGAGGCTCATGAGACGAGCGCTCAAAGGGGAAAGCAGGACCGGGAAAGTCCTGCCGAATAACTCAAGGAATCAGAGCGAATACTTCTGCAGATTCCCCATCATTTCCTTCAGCGCCTCGATGTTGTCCTTTGGATGCGCCGCGCCTTCAAAATCACAGATTTGTTGCCAGTGCGCCGCGACGTCTTCCGGGGAAAACCCGACGCGAGGATCGAACCCTGCGCCCAGGCTGCGCTCCCAGCGCACCTTACCCATCCAGCCGCCGCCGACTTCGAACAGGCCGGAGGTTTCCTGGCATTGTTCGCTGGCCAGGTACACCACCAGCGGGCTGACCAGTTCCGGTTTGAGTTGTTCGAACACTTGCGGCGGGATCAGGCCTTCGGTCATGCGTGTGCCGCCGGTGGGGGCGATCGCGTTGACCAGAATGTTGTTCTTGCGACCTTCAATGGCCAGGGTGCGGGTCAGGCCGTAGAGACCCAGTTTGGCCATGCCGTAGTTGGACTGGCCGAAGTTGCCATAGATGCCCGAGGTCGATGCGGTGAAGATCACTCGCCCGTAGTTTTGCTCACGCATGTGCGGCCACGCGGCGCGGGTCACCTTGTAGGCGCCTTCGACGTGGACGCGATAGACCAGATCCCAGTCGGCGTCTTCCATTTTGTGGAAGGTCTTGTCGCGCAGGATTCCGGCGTTGTTGACCACCACGTCGACACGACCGAACACGTCGAGCGCGTTCTGCACCAGTTTGTCACCGTCGGTGACCGAGTCATGGTTGGCTTCGGCGATACCGCCAGCCTCGCGGATTTCCGCTACCACGCGATCAGCGGCCGAAGCGTTGGCGCCTTCGCCCTGGGTCGAACCGCCAAGGTCGTTGACCAGCACTTTGGCGCCCTGTTTGGCGAACAGCAAAGCGTGAGCGCGCCCCAGGCCACCACCGGCTCCGGTGACGATCACGACTTTATCTTCGAAACGCACAGACTCATTCATCGGGGCAACTCCAGCAGGCCTGAGGGACAGTGTCCCTGAGTGTCAGGCACGACGCGCTCGGTCACAACGAACACGGCTGAGGCTGAATGGTGCGCGATAAGGCTGGGGGATGATGAAAACGTGCCGAGGCGCCAGGCGCCTGCGGCAAGAATTCAGGAACACGCCACCTTGCGTGGTGGCAACACGAATTGATCGCGAAACTCGAGGTAGTGTTTGAGCACCTGAACCGGCGCCTCGGTTTGCGGGTAGTGGCCGATGCCCGGCAACAGCACGGTGTCCGCATCGGGAATAAGCTCGCGATAACGCTCGACCATGTGCGCCCCGGAAATCGGATCGACTTCGCCATCGATCACCCGCAGCGGCACCTCGCCACGCTGCATCGCCGCGACCCAGCGATCACGCTGAACCCGACGCTCGGGAATGTAGTGAATCAGCTTGTGCATGACTCGCTGCCCGCGATTGCATTCGATCAGGCTCCAGAAATCATCCATTTCGCTTTCGCTGGGACGGGTGTCCGGGCCGAAGATCTGATGGAAACTTTTCACCAGCGCATCGCGGGTGAAGGCCCGACCGATCATCCAGCCCAGCGGGCTGAGCAGCAGTTTTTGCGTCAGCAGCGGCCGGTGGGTTTCCGGGAACAGACCACCGTTGAGGAACACGCAACTGGCGACCTCAATCTGATCTTCGTAATGTCGGGCCAGCAGTTCCTGGGCAACACTGTCGCCGTAGTCATGGGCCAGAATATGCACCGGTTGCTCGACTTGCAGGTGCGCCAGCAAGGCCTGTTGCAGATCGGCCTGCTCCAGCAGGCTGTAGTTGTGATTCAGGGGCTTGGCCGAGTCGCCGAAGCCGAGCATGTCGCAGGCAATCACCCGGTAGCGCTGGGACAGCGGTTGCCACAGGTAATGCCAGTCCCAACTGGCCGTCGGAAAGCCATGGATCAACAGCAGCGGTTCGCCCTGCCCGGCCGTCCAGTAGCGGATCGGCTGACCACGGAAGACAAACGTCTGGCTGCGCTTGCGCCAGGCACTCAGCGGAATCTCGGCGAGAGGCATTAGAGTTTATACCCCGGGTCTTGTTTATCGAGTTTGCGCAGCAGCGCCGGCCAGGCCAGCGCGCCACCCATGCCTTGAGCACTTTTGGTGACGCCGGCGATCATCGCCTTGGCGCCGGCCAGAATCTGCGGTTCGATGGCGATCAGTTCGGCACCGCCGGTCTGCGCCATGACCTGGATGTCGCAGGCGCGCTGGAAGGTGAACATCATCAGGAAGGTATCGGCGATGGTGCCGCCGCAGGTCAGCAGGCCGTGGTTGTGCAGCATCAGGAAATTGCTGTCGCCGAGATCCGCCTGCAACCGCGCTTTCTCTTCATGGTTGAGCGCCACACCCTCATAGGCGTGAAAGGCCAGGCTCGACAGCACGAACAACGACTGCTGACTGATCGGCAACACGCCCTGCTTCTGCGCCGACACCGCGACACCGGAAGCGGTGTGGGTGTGCAGCACGCAGGCCACGTCGTGCCGCACTTCGTGCACGGCGCTGTGGATGGTGTAGCCAGCGGGATTGATTTCGTAAGGGCTGTCCATGAGTTTGTTGCCGGCCTGGTCGACCTTCACCAGGCTCGACGCGGTGATCTCATGAAACATCAGACCGAACGGGTTGATCAGGAAGTCTTCGGTGCCGGGCACCTTGGCGGAAATATGGGTGAAGATCAGATCGTCCCAGCCATGCAGTGCGACCAGACGATAACAGGCGGCCAGATCGACCCGGGTCTGCCATTCCGCGGCACTGACCTGGTCTTTGACGTTCACGGACGAAGGGACGGGGGCTACGCTCACTGTATGCACCTCTGCGTTCTTATTGTTTTTGCGTGTGTCAGCAGTCTAGTCAGCCCGTGACCGTCGCGTAGTTGCATTGGCAGCCAGCTTGATGACTGAACGAGTCAGCGACGCAAACAGCTTGGATCCATGTCAAAGCAACGACGCCAACAAAGGTGCGGCGAACAGATTGAGCAGCCCGGTGAGCACCATCACCAGCCCCGCGACCGAGCCTTCTTCGCCACCCACTTCATGGGCCCGGCTGACCCCGGCGCCGTGCGCACCGACGCCGAACAATGCACCGCGCGCCAGGGCGCTGCGCAACGGCAGCCACTTGAGCAGCACACCGCCGAGCATCGCGCCGAACACACCGGTGAACATCACGAACACCGCTGTCAGTTCCGGCACGCCACCGAGGTCCTGGGCCAGCGGCATGGCAAACGGTGTGGTGATGGAGCGCGGCACCAGCGACAGCGTCACCGAACTGTCCAGCGCCAGTGCTTTTGCAAGACCAAACGAAGTGGCAATCGACGCCGCACTGCCGGCCAGCATGCCCAGCAGCAATGCCGACCAATGCCGCACCAGCAACCGTCGCTGCTGCCAGATCGGCACCGCAAACGCCACGGTGACCGGACCGAGCACCAGCATCAGCCAATGGGTGTTGCTCGAGTATTCGGCGTAAGCGGTGTGCAGCGGCACCGCGAGGGCCAGCAACAAGGCGGGAACCAGAATCAGTGGCGAAAGCACGTAGCGCCCGGTCCGGCGATACAGCCAGCGACTGAACAGATAAGCCAGCAACGTGAACGCCAGCCAGAACATCGGCATCAGTTCAAGCTTCATGGGACCGCCTCAGGCGCACGGCCAGTTCCACAGTGAACGCGGTCACCAGCATCACCATCAGCGTACTGGCCGCGATCACCAACAAGATCCGCCAGCCGTCATCGCGCAGCAACGCGCCGTAATCCAGCAGACTCATCAGCGCCGGAATGAAGAACAGCAGCATCTCGGCCATCAGCAATCCCGCGCCCATTTGCAGCGCCGCCGGCTTGATCCAGCCGAACGCGAAGCCCAGCAGCAACAGCACCATGCCGATCACGCCGCCGGGAATCGGCCAGGCCAACCACGCTGCGATCTGACAGCCGAGCAGATAGAGACCGAGCAGCACGGCCAGTTCGGCCAGCAGGCGGGAGAAGTATTTAACGGTCGAGGCTTTCATCGGGGGGCTCCTTTCAGGTGCCTATTTTACGAACCCGACTGCCATCTCCGAAGCGAATTGTTAGACTCAAAGCCATTCCAATCTGGAATCAGGCCATGGAATTCAAACAGCTCAAAAGCTTTGTCGAAGTCATGCATCAGGGCGGCTTCACCCAAGCCGCGAAAACCCTGCACATCAGTCAGTCCGCCGTGAGCAAGCAGATCGCCCAGCTCGAACAGAGCCTCGGCACTCCGCTGCTCGAACGGCTGGGCTCGCAAATACGCCTGACCGCCGCCGGCAGCGTGGTGCTGCAACGAGCCGAAGGCATGCTGCGCTTGCGCAATGAATTGCTTAGCGAGCTGGATGATCTCAGCCATCTGGCGCGCGGCGAGTTGCGTCTTGGGCTGCCTTTGCTGGGCAGCGATGCATTGTTTGCCGGGCTGTTCGCCGAATACCGACGGCGATATCCAAACATCAGCGTTCAACTGATCGAGGGCGGCAGTCGCAACATCGAACAGGCGGTGCTCAGCGGGGAGCTGGAGTTGGGCGGCAGCCTGCTGCCGAAAGATCCGCAGTTCGACTTTCAGCCGTTCTGTGATGAGCCGCTCGACGCGCTGCTACCGGTGGATCACCCACTTGCGGCAAAAGGTGAAATCGGTCTGGAGGAATTGGCCGATACGCCGTTCCTGTTGTATCAGCGCAGTTTCGTGCTCAACGATCGTTTGCTTCAGGCATGCCAGCAGATGGGCTTCACCCCGAAAGAAGGCGGGCGTAGCGGGCAGGCGGACTTTCTCGCGGCGCTGGTCGCCGCCGGGCAAGGCGTGGTGTTGCTGCCCAGCGTAGTGGCGCGCGGACTGGTGCGGCCAGGCGTGGTGCGCCTGACCTTGAACGCGCCGGATTACTTGCGCTGGGACATCGCTTTCATCTGGCGCCGGGGTGCCTATCTGTCAAAGGCTGCGCAAGCCTGGCTGGCGCTGCTGCGTGAACGTCGGATCAGCCCTTGAGCGTCGCGATCAACTGCTCCAGCCAAGGTTCGGCATCGGTTTCAGGAGTGACGCTTTCGCTGGCGTCGATGCGCAGCATGTCCTGCACTTCGCGCACGCCCAGTTCGCCGAACAGCTCTCGCAGTTGCTCGCCGCCGCCGCAGAACGTGTCGCCATAACTGGCATCGCCCAAGGCGATCACGGCACCCGGCAAGCCACGCCAGGCCGCCGGCAATTGGTCGCGAATGGCCGAGTACAAAGGTTGCAGGTTGTCCGGCAGCTCGCCCATGCCGGTAGTCGAAGTTACGCCGAGCAAGACTTCAGGGCCGAAGGTCTGGAGATCGGCGAGGCTGGCGCGCGAGTTGTAAAAGGTTTCAAAACCGGCGGCGTTCAACAGGCTCTGAGCGTGGCGAGCGACTTCTTCGGCCGTGCCGTACACAGAGCCGGAGAGGATGGCGACTTTCATCAATCTGATCCTGAAACTGAAAAAAAGAGCGGCGATAGTAACAGCCAGCGGCGCCCTGTTGCGATTGGCTCTCGATAAGCGCTGATGGCCAGTAGACAGCGCCAGTCGATCTTCTAGAATGCCTGCCACCGAAATCCTTGTAAGGCTTCATAGATGATCAATGCCAGTCTGCTGCAAATGGTGATCAACGCGTCGAACGAAGGGATTGTGGTGGCAGAAAAGGAAGGCGATGAGGACAACATCCTGATCTACGTGAATCCGGCTTTCGAAAAGATGACCGGCTACACCAGTGAAGAAATTCTTTATCAGGACTGTCGCTTCCTGCAGGCCGGGGATCGCGACCAGGCCAGCTTGGGGGTAATTCGCGACGTATTGCGAGACGGCGGCTCATGCCGGGAGATCCTGCGTAACTACCGCAAGGACGGCACGCCGTTCTGGAACGAACTGTCGCTGTCGACGGTAAAAAATGCCGACGACGGACTGACCTATTTCGTCGGCGTGCAAAAAGACGTCACGGTTCAGGTCAAGGCCCAGCAGCGGGTTATGCAACTGGAAGACCGGGTCGCGGCCCTGGAAGCCGAACTCGCCGAACTGAAAGCGACGAACGGCGCAAACAAAACAGCGAACTAATTGTCATTAACTACAATCACCAATGACTTTGTAATTATTCATTTCGAGTTAGCCATGCAGCGTGACGCCCTCCTGACCCAGGATGAGCTGGATTTCATCCAGACCATGCAACATAACCCGCAACTCAATGTGCGGGATGCGACGTCGAGCCTGCTGGTCAATGGTGGTTCGCAGATCCGTGACCTGCTCACGCGCCTGGCGGCCCATGAGCAAGTCACCATCCAGGCCAACTTCGAAAATCAGCAGATGACTTTCCCGTTGCATCTGGTGGAAGACGAATTCCACGCCCTGCACCTGCGCCTGGGTGTACCGAGCATCTATGAAGACGGGCCGATGGTGCGTCCATGGCGCCTGGCCCTGGAGGAGCCGGTGGCACTGGAAAACGCCAAGGGCCAGCCAGGTACGATGTGGGTGCATGAGGTTTCGCACAAGGGTGTGCTGCTGGAAGTGCGCAACAAGACCAAACCGCCGAAGCACTTTGCCTTGTGGTTCAGCCCGTCGGGCTACGAGCGGATTTCCCTGCGCGGGACATTCGAGCGGGAAACCGAAAGCGGATTTTATGCTTACGAGCTAAGTCAGAGCGATGCCGACGAAACCGAGCGTCTGCGCCAGTTCATCCTGCAACAGCATCGTCTGACCCACCCTGCCCTGCACACCTGAGTCTCAGGTATCAAGCGTCCCCGCCAGGAACTGATTCATGCGTTGACGCAGGGTCGATCCTTCATTGCCCAGACAGCCAACCGATGATCCGGCGAGGCTGTCCTGCGCCAGATCGGCAGCATCGCCTGCCAGCATCAACTGACAATCCAGACTCAAGGCCAGACGGTTCAGACGTCGTGGCAGCTCTGCGGTCGGTGCGTGATTGGAAAACAGCACCAGCGCCTGAGGCCTGGTCTTTTCGCACACCAGCGTCAGTTCATCGAACGGCTGGCCGGTGGTGAGTACACGAACGCCTGCGTCATTGCCGCTGAGAAACAGCGCCGCCACCAGCAATTCCAGCTCACGGCATTGACCGGCCAGTGCGCTGACAATCACCTTGCGCGGTTGCGAGCCGCGCAGCACAACGATGCGCTGCAGCACCTTCGCTCGCAGAAAACCATCGAAGAACAGCCACTCGCTGGTTTGTCCGAAAGCGTCCTGACGCTGCAGCATTTGCAGCCACAACGGCATCAGAATGTCCTGAAACACTACAGGCAGTGCATAGGACGAGAAAATCTGGCCGTAGACCCGGTCGAGCAACTGATCGTCGAACGAGCTGACGGCCTGCCTGACCTGCTCCTGCCAATTGAAATAGTCAGCCTGCATCAGATCATCTGAAATGAAGGGAGCCAGCACTTTCATCGGCTCGGTCTTGGCCAGGATCTTGCCAATCTTGCTCACCGCCACCCCGCGATCAATCCAGTCGACGATGCTGCGAACGCGCTCGATATCGGTCATCGAATACAAACGATGCCCACTTTCGGTGCGTGTCGGCTGGATCAAACCGTAGCGACGCTCCCAGGCGCGCAGCGTAACCGGGTTCACGCCGGTCAGACGCGCCACTTCGCGGATAGGGAAAAGCTCCTCGCGCTCCAGCGCAACGGATGCCGGGGAAGCAGGACGAACGTCAGTCATGACAGGCATTGGCGCGGGTACGTCCTTGTTGGCGTGTGTGAGCGTAGCTGGATCCCATTCTACTCCGGATGCCATCGAGCGGTTCAAGCGATGAAATGGGACGAAAGTCTCTGGTTTGTCACGCAAATGAGGAATAATCCTTGCTTGTCGAAAAACGCAGCCCTCTACCCCGGCGCTGCGTCAGGCGAGACTCCTACCCGGAGCGACGCAAATGCAATACGGAGATACACAATGTCTACTTCCCCCGTCACGCTGATGGTCGCGCGTCGTGTCGCCAATGGTCGTTATCAGGATCTGATTGCCTGGTTGCGAGAAGGCGAACAACTGGCCACCGACTTCCCCGGTTACCTCGGCTCCGGCGTACTGGCCCCGCCTCCCGGCGACGATGAATTCCAGATCATTTTCCGCTTCGTCGACGAACAGACCCTGCACGCCTGGGAGCACTCGGCATCGCGCACTGCATGGCTGGCTCGTGGCAGCGATCTGTTTGCTCACCCGACGGAACATCGGGTCAGCGGCATTGAAGGCTGGTTCGGTGCAACCGGTCATCGCCCCCCGCGCTGGAAACAGGCCGTGGCAATCTGGCTGGCGTTCTTCCCGGTGTCGCTGCTGTTCAACTTCGTGCTGGGTCCGCTGCTCGCTGAAATGAGCCTGTTGCCGAGGGTCTTCATCAGCACGCTGTGCCTGACCCCATTGATGGTCTACTTCTTCATTCCGCTGTCGACCCGGCTGCTGGCCGGCTGGCTCAACCCGGCGCCTGCACGCCCGCTACCTGCGACACCCTCCACGCAAAATCGCTGAAGCCGTCGCTCGCGTCGCTGTTATAGTTTTTGCTCTGACTTCGACGCGAGCCGTACATGACTTCTCCCACAGCTCCCATCCTCATCACCGGCGCCGGCCAGCGGGTCGGCCTGCATTGTGCGCAGCGTCTGCTGGAAGACGGCCATCGTGTGATCTTCACCTACCGCAGCGAACGACCGGGGGTGAAGGCATTGCGGGATCTGGGCGCCCTCGGGCTGCACGCGGACTTTTCCAGCGAAGCCTCGATCCTCGCGTTCATCACCGAACTGAAGACCCACACCGACAGCCTGCGCGCCATCGTGCACAACGCCTCGGAGTGGCTGGCGGAAACCGGTGACGGCGAAGCCGAAGCCTTCAGCCGCATGTTCAACATTCACATGCTGGCGCCGTACCTGATCAACCTGCATTGCGCCCAATTGCTGCAACGTTCGAGTCCTGCCGACATCATCCACATCAGCGACGACGTCACGCGCAAGGGCAGCAGCAAACACATCGGCTATTGCGCCAGCAAGGCCGGGCTCGACAGTCTCACGCTGTCCTTCGCCGCGCGCTACGCGCCCTCAATCAAGGTCAACGGCATCGCGCCAGCCCTGCTATTGTTCAAGCCCGACGACGATGCGGCGTACCGCACCAAGGCGCTGGCCAAGTCCGCGCTGGGCATCGAACCCGGCAGCGAAGTGATTTATCAGAGCCTGCGCTATCTGCTCGACAACCCTTACGTCACCGGCACGACCCTGACCGTCAACGGCGGGCGGCACGTCAAGTAATACGCCCCCGCGAGGATGCCCCATGACCCGTTCCCTGCCCGAGAATTACCGCGAGATCCTGATCGGTCTCGGTGAAAACCCTGACCGCGAAGGACTGCTCGACACACCCGCGCGGGCGGCCAAGGCCATGCAGTATCTGTGTCACGGCTACGAACAGAGCGTCGACGAGATCGTCAATGGCGCGCTGTTTGCCTCCGACACCGACGAGATGATCATCGTCGCCGACATCGAGCTCTATTCGTTGTGCGAACATCACCTGCTGCCCTTCATCGGCAAGGCCCATGTGGCTTATATTCCGACGGGCAAGGTGCTTGGGTTGTCGAAGATCGCGCGACTGGTGGACATGTTCGCCCGTCGCCTGCAGATCCAGGAAAACCTCACCCGCCAGATCGCCGAGGCGGTCCAGCAAGTCACCGATGCCGCCGGTGTTGCGGTGGTCATCGAAGCCCGGCACATGTGCATGATGATGCGCGGTGTCGAGAAACAGAATTCGACCATGAACACCTCGGTCATGCTCGGCGCCTTCCGCGAGTCGAGCAACACCCGTCAGGAGTTCCTGCAATTGATTGGACGGAGCAAGTAAATGCCACAACTTCAACCGGGAATGGCGCGCATCCGGGTCAAGGATCTGCGCCTGCGCACCTTTATCGGGATCAACGAGGACGAAATCCTCAACAAGCAGGATGTGCTGATCAACCTGACCATCCTGTACGCCGCGCAGGAAGCGGTACGTGACAACGACATCGACCACGCGCTGAACTACCGCACCATCACCAAGGCGATCATCGCCCACGTGGAAGGCAACCGTTTCGCGCTGCTCGAACGCCTGACCCAGGAGCTGCTGGATCTGGTGATGGCCAACGAATCAGTGCTGTACGCCGAAGTCGAAGTCGACAAGCCGCATGCCTTGCGTTTTGCCGAATCTGTGTCGATCACCCTCGCCGCCAGCCGCTGAACGTGTCTGGCGCTCCGGGCGTCAGACTTTTATCATCCGCGCCACGATTTGACTGCACAGAGCCCATCATGACCGAGCAACAACGCCTCGAACTCGAAGCCGCCGCCTTCCGCCGGCTGGTCGCCCACCTGGACAGCCGCAAGGACGTGCAGAACATCGACCTGATGAACCTCGCCGGGTTCTGCCGCAATTGCCTGTCGAAGTGGTACAAGGCCGAGGCCGACGAGCGCCAGATCGAGGTCAGCCTCGACGATGCCCGTGAAGTGGTTTACGGCATGCCGTACGCCGACTGGAAAGCCCAATATCAGCAAGAAGCCAGCGCCGAACAACAAGCGGCGTTCGCCAAAGGAAAACCCAATGAGTGATCTGAACACCCTGCGCGCCAGCCTCAAGAGCGGCGAACACGTTTTTGCCGACACCCTGGCCTTCATCGCCGCCGGTTACGACTACCAACCTCAGGCGTTCAACAATGGTGGCGTGGAAAACGCAGCCGGGCAGAACGAAGGCTCGTGCAAAACCCTGGGTCTGGCCCTGCTGGAAGACTTGAGCGATGAAGAAGCGTTGCTGGCGTTCGGCGAACACTACCGCTCGGTTGTGGCAACGCCTGAAGGCAGCGATCACGGCAATATCCGTGCGCTGATCCAGCACGGTCTGGCGGGCGTGAAATTCGTAGCGCAACCGCTGACCCGCCGCTGATTCCGAGCGAATCGCGAGCACAAAAAAACCGGCCAATTGGCCGGTTTTTTTTGTGCCTGCAATCTTAGAACGAAACGTTCTGCAGATCGTCCAGGTAACGCTCGGTGTCCAGTGCCGCCATGCAGCCGGCGCCAGCCGAGGTGATGGCCTGACGGTAAACGTGATCGGCCACGTCGCCGGCAGCGAAGATACCTTCGACGCTGGTCGCGGTGGCGTTGCCTTCACGGCCGCCCTGAACCACGAGGTAGCCGTCCTTCAGCTCCAGCTGACCTTCGAACAGCGAGGTGTTCGGGGTGTGGCCGATCGCGATGAACACGCCGTCGACCTTGATTTCGTCGAAGCTGCCGTCGTTGTTCTTCAGACGCGCACCGGTCACGCCCATGTTGTCGCCCAGCACTTCGTCCAGGGTCGCGTTCAGTTTCAGCTCGATCTTGCCTTCGGCCACACGGGCGTTGAGCTTGTCGATCAGGATCTTCTCGGCGCGGAAGGTTTCGCGACGGTGGATCAGGGTGACCTTGCTGGCGATGTTGGCCAGGTACAGGGCTTCTTCGACCGCGGTGTTCCCGCCACCGACCACGGCTACCGGCTTGTTGCGATAGAAGAAACCGTCGCAGGTCGCGCAGGCCGAAACGCCTTTGCCCATGAACGCTTCTTCCGACGGCAGGCCCAGGTAACGAGCGCTGGCGCCGGTGGCGATGATCAGCGCGTCGCAGGTGTAGGTGCCGCTGTCGCCGGTCAGGCTGTACGGTTTGGAAGCGAAGTCCACGGCGTTGATGTGATCGAAGACGATCTCGGTTTCAAAACGCTCGGCGTGCTCACGCATGCGCTCCATCAGCACCGGGCCGGTCAGACCATGGACGTCGCCCGGCCAGTTGTCGACTTCGGTGGTGGTGGTCAGTTGACCGCCGGCCTGCATGCCGGTGATCAGCAGCGGCTTGAGGTTGGCACGGGCAGCGTAGACGGCAGCGCTGTAACCGGCAGGGCCGGAACCGAGAATGATCACTCGCGAATGACGGACTTCAGACATGAACCTGCTCCTGTTGACCGGCCAAGACACCTGGCCGGACGCCGGACTGCCGGCGGGAATAAAAAAGGACTGTGGATAACCTTGGGGAAGGCGTGAGCTCGACAGTCCTGTAAAAAGTTGGGTGCAGCGTATCGAGGGGGGCAAGATTAAGGAAATACGGTTTAACAATCCAGCTCATAGGTGGTCTCTATGCCGACACACTGACGAGATGAACGTCTTTGTTACAGTGAATGTCGATCCCGCTGCCGCGCTTTCACAGGTTCTGCAAAGTCGGTAAGGTCGGCGCGTTTTCCCTTGCTCGGAGCAACCTATGCCCGCCCCTGTTCTGTCCGGCCCGCAATACCTGCGCGAAGGCCTCAAACTGGTATTGAGTCCGGGCCTGCGCCTGTTCGTGCTGCTGCCGCTGGCCATCAACCTGGTGCTGTTCGTCGGATTGATCTATCTGGCCGGCCACCAGTTCAGCCTGTGGGTCGACACACTGATGCCGTCGCTGCCCGAATGGCTGAGTTTCCTCAGTTACATCCTGTGGCCGCTGTTCGTGGTGCTGGTGGCGTTAATGGTGTTCTTCACCTTCACGATGCTGGCCAACGTGATCGCCGCGCCGTTCAACGGCTTCCTCGCGGAAAAGGTTGAAGTGGTGGTGCGCGGCACCGACGACTTCCCGGCCTTCAGCTGGGGCGAACTGATCGCCATGATCCCGCGCACCTTCGCCCGGGAAATGCGCAAGCTCGGTTACTTTCTGCCCCGGGCCATCGGCCTGTTTATTCTTTCGTTCATCCCGGTGGTGAACATCGTCGCCGCGCCGCTGTGGCTGCTGTTCGGGGTGTGGATGATGGCGATCCAGTACATCGACTACCCGGCGGACAACCACAAACTGGGCTGGAACGAGATGCTCGCGTGGCTGCGGCAGAAGCGCTGGCAGAGCATGAGCTTTGGCGGGATCGTCTATCTGGTGTTGCTCATTCCGGTGGTCAACATCCTGATGATGCCGGCCGCCGTGGCCGGGGCTACGTTGTTCTGGGTGCGTGAGCGCGGGGCCGAAAATCTGGTGACGCAACGCTGAGACCGCGTCACAAATCCATCATCCGAACGTCACAACCACGACATGGCCTCAGCCGACACTGAGGTCATGACGACAGCTCTACATATCACCCTCATCAGCGAAACCTTCCCACCGGAAATCAACGGCGTGGCCAATACCCTTGGCCGCTTGTGCGACGGTTTGCGCGCACGCGGGCATCGGGTGGAACTGGTGCGACCGCGTCAGGCTGACGATCCGCAGCGCAGTGAAGACGACTCGCTGCTGTTGTGCCGAGGCTGGCCGTTGCCGGGGTATCCGGGGTTGCAATGGGGTCAGTCGTCGATGCACAAACTGCTGCGACGCTGGACGCGCCAGCGCCCGGACGTGCTCTATATCGCCACCGAAGGCCCGCTCGGGCTGTCGGCGTTGCGCGCGGCACGGCGTCTGGGGATTGCCGTGGTCAGCGGTTTTCACACCAATTTTCAGCAATACACCCACCAGTACGGGCTGGGCTTGCTGACGCGCTTGCTCACTCACTATTTGCGCTGGTTTCACAATCGTTCGGCCATGACCCTGGTGCCGAGCGTCAGCCAGCGACTGGAGCTGGAGCGTCGGCATTTCGAGCGCCTGGCGCTGCTGTCCCGGGGTGTCGACAGTCAGTTGTTTCACCCGGCCAAACGCCTGAATGCCTTGCGTGAGCAATGGGGTCTTGGCGAGCAGGACATTGCTGTCATTCACGTAGGACGCCTGGCGCCGGAGAAAAACCTCAGCTTGCTCAAACGCAGTTTCGAAAAGCTCGCCGGCACTTATCCACAGCGCAATCTGAAGCTGATCGTGGTCGGCGACGGACCGCAACGAATGGCACTGGAAAAGGAACTGCCCGAGGCGATTTTCTGTGGATCGCAACGGGGCGAAGCGCTGGCGGCGCACTATGCGTCGGGGGATGTGTTTCTGTTTCCGAGCCTGACCGAAACCTTCGGCAACGTCGTGCTGGAAGCGCTGGCCTCAGGCCTGGGGGTGGTGGCTTACGATCAGGCGGCCGCGGCCCAGCATATTCGCCATGGCTACAACGGCGTGCTGGCGATGCCCGGGGATGAAGAGGCGTTCTGCGAGGCGGCCGCGTGGCTGCTGGAAGAAGACGAAAGGTTGCGCTGCGTACGCCTGAACGCACGCCAACACGCCAGCCGCCAAGGATGGGCGGCCATCGTCGAACAGTTTGAAAATCATTTGCTGGGGGCTTGCCGCGACCTGCGCGACAAGCCGCCCACGTCGATCAAACCAGCGTCATCAACGCCTCACGGCTGAACGGCAGAATGTCCTGCTCGCGGCCTTCGCGCACTTTCTGCGCCCAGTCCGGATCGACCAGCAGCGCACGCCCCACCGCCACCAGATCGAACTCGTCGTTGTTCAGACGCTCCAGCAGTTTTTCCAGACTGGCCGGTTGCGCGACCTTGTCGGTGTTGACCATGAACTGCAGGAACTCACCATCGAGGCCGACGCTGCCGACGGTGATGGTTGGTTTGCCGGTCAGCTTGCGTGTCCAGCCGGCCAGGTTCAGGTCGGAACCGTCGAATTCCGGCTCCCAGAAACGACGCGTCGAGCAGTGGAAAATGTCCACGCCAGCGTCGGCCAATGGCTTGAGGAATTCGCCCAGTGCTTCAGAGGTTTGCACCAGACGCGCGGTGTAGTCCTGCTGTTTCCACTGCGAGAAACGGAAGATGATGGGGAAGCCTTCGCCCACCGCCGCACGCACAGCCTGAATCAGCTCGATGGCGAAACGCGAACGGTTGGCCAGGCTGCCACCGTATTCGTCGGTGCGCTGGTTGCTGCCTTCCCAGAAGAACTGGTCGATCAGGTAACCGTGGGCGCCGTGGATTTCCACGCCGTCCATGCCGATGCTTTGGGCATCTTTCGCCGCTTGGGCGAAGGCTGCAATGACGTCCTGGATATCCTGCTTGGTCATGCCGTGCACCACGACCTGACCGTCCTTGAGTTTTTCCGACGGGCCGTAACCCGGCACGCTCGCGTCCGGCTCGGTACCCAAACGGCGCACGTTGCCGACGTGCCACAGTTGCGGAACGATCTTGCCGCCTTCGGCGTGTACCGCATCCACGACTTTCTTCCAGCCGGCCAACGCCGCTTCACCGTAGAAGTGCGGCACGTTCGGGTAACCGTTGGAAGCCTGATGACCGACGGTGGTGCCTTCGGTGATGATCAGGCCGACACCGGCCGCCGCGCGACGACGGTAGTATTCGATCACTTTGGAATTGGGCACGCCGCCCGGAGAGAACGAACGGGTCATCGGCGCCATGACTACGCGGGTCGGCAGTTCGAGGGCACCGAGCTGGAACGGTTTGAACAGGGCTTGCACGGGCATGGGAGGCTCCACGAAAAATTGATCGACGGGCATGCGATTCATATGACGGCGATAATATGCGGAGTTTCAAACGGCCGATAGCACTATTGATCTGAATGATTAAGGGTCAAAAGGCAGGCGAAAAAAATCGCAGCTCAAGGGCTGCGATTTTTGTGTTTCAGCTCAGGGCTTTTTCAATCGCCGTAATCACCGAAGGATCATCCGGCGCCGTGCGCGGCGAGAAACGCGCCAATACACGACCGTCCTTGCCGAGCAGGAATTTCTCGAAATTCCAGGTGATATCACCGGGAAACTCCGCGCCCTCGCCCGCCAGCAGACGGTACAGCTGATGACGGTCGTGGCCGTTGACTTCGAGCTTTTTCGACAACGGAAAACTCACGCCATAGTTGAGGCTGCAGAATTCCTGGATCTCCTGCTCACTGCCCGGTTCCTGACCGGCAAACTGGTTGCACGGCAGGCCCAGCACACTGAAGCCTTTGCCTTTGTATTGCTGATAAAGGTTTTCCAGCGCCGCGTACTGTGGGGTCAAGCCGCATTTGGAGGCGACGTTGACCACCAGCACGACTTGGCCCTTGAAGGGTGCCAGCGGTAGCTCCTGACCATCCAGGGCTGTCAACTTAAGGTCGTGAAAAGCACTCATGACGAACTCCAGATTCCCGTGTTCTACTCGAAACAGCCACTTGGCGAGGCCACCAAGGACAGCCGCGGACTAAAAAGGCGCCCTCGGGCGCCTCTCCAGTTCTCTGAGCTTAGCGCAGAAAATCAGTGGTGATGGCCACCTTCGCCATGGACGTGACCATGAGCGATTTCTTCCTGGCTGGCGTCACGGATGGCAACGACCTTCACTTTGAAGTTCAGGCGCTGACCGGCCAGCGGGTGGTTGCCGTCAACGGTGACGTCGTCGCCGTCCAGGTCACGAATGGTGACGATCTGCATCTGGCCGTCCGGCGCCGAAGCGTGGAACTGCATGCCGACTTCCAGCTCGTCAACGCCTTCGAACATGCTGCGGCTCAGAGTGCTGACCAGTTCAGCGGCGTATTCGCCGTAGGCATCTTCCGGCTCGACGGACACTTCCAGCTCGTTGCCGACTTCTTTACCTTCCAGGGCTTTTTCCAGGCCCGGGATGATGTTGCCTGCGCCATGCAGGTAGACCAGCGGAGCGCCGCCGGCGGAGCTGTCGATGACCTCACCAGCGTCGTTGGTCAGGGTATAGTCGATGGAGACAGCCTTATTGGCGGCGATCAGCATGGGGCGAGACCTTTTGCATAAGAATGAAGAACGGACAAGTCTAAACAAGGATTTGCCCGAAAGCGAACAGAACCCGGACAGACGGGACGGATTGGCGCCCGTGACCGTCACCGGATTCCATCAGGACGAGGACGGCCACTGGGTCGCCGAGCTGTCCTGCGGCCACACCCAGCACCTGCGCCACCTCCCGCCCTGGCAGTCCCGGGCGTGGGTCCTGGACGCCGCGCAACGTATTGAAAAAATAGGCCAACCCTTTGCTTGCGGTTGGTGCGCTCAAGGCTCGGTTAGCGATAACCTTGGCGACTGAATTTCGGCAGATC
This sequence comes from Pseudomonas fluorescens, assembly GCF_030344995.1. Classification (GTDB taxonomy): domain Bacteria; phylum Pseudomonadota; class Gammaproteobacteria; order Pseudomonadales; family Pseudomonadaceae; genus Aquipseudomonas; species Aquipseudomonas fluorescens_BF. Next base: position 1,307,211 of record NZ_CP128260.1, on the reverse strand, counting down.
GGCACACAGAGACGATCGCCATTGCCATGCACCCTTAGAGAATCCGCATGCAAACTTTTTTTATCGCACCCACTGACTTTGGTGTGGGTCTGACCTCCATCAGCCTCGGGCTGGTGCGTACGCTGGAGCGGGCCGGGCTGAAAGTCGGCTTCTTCAAACCGATTGCCCAGCCACATCCGGGCGATACCGGCCCTGAGCGCTCCACCGAACTGGTGGCTCGCACCCACGGCCTGAAACCGCCGCAGCCACTGGGACTGGCCCACGTCGAGCGGATGCTCGGCGACGGTCAGCTCGACGAGTTGCTCGAAGAAATCATCACCCTCTACCAGCAGGCCGCCATCGGCAAAGACGTGCTGGTCGTCGAAGGCATGGTGCCGACCCGCAGCGCCAGCTATGCCGCGCGGGTCAACCTGCACCTGGCCAAGAGCCTGGACGCCGAGGTGATTCTGGTCTCGGCCCCGGAAAACGAAGTGCTGACCGAACTGTCCGGCCGCGTCGAGCTGCAGGCGCAACTGTTCGGCGGGCCGAAAGACCCGAAAGTCCTCGGCGTGATCCTCAACAAGGTCAAGACCGACGAGAGCATGGACGCCTTCGCCGCGCGTCTGAAAGAGCATTCACCATTGCTGCGCACCGGTGATTTTCGTCTGCTCGGCTGCATTCCGTTCCAGCCCGAACTCAACGCCCCGCGCACCCGCGACGTCGCCGACCTGATGGGCGCCCAGGTGCTCAACGCCGGCGACTACGAAACCCGGCGTATGACCAAGACCATCATTTGCGCGCGCACCATGCGCAACACCGTGGACCTGCTCAAGCCCGGCGTGCTGGTGGTGACCCCCGGCGATCGCGACGACATCATCCTCGCCGTCAGCCTCGCGGCCATCAACGGCGTACCGCTGGCCGGCCTGCTGCTGACCAGCGACACCCTGCCGGATCCGCGCATCATGGATTTGTGCCGTGGTGCGTTGCAGGCCGGTTTGCCGGTGCTGTCGGTGAGCACCGGCTCCTACGACACCGCGAACCTGCTTAACGGCCTGAACAAGGAAATCCCCGTCGATGACCGCGAGCGTGCCGAGATCATCACCGACTTCGTCGCCAGCCATCTGGATGCCAACTGGCTGCATCAGCGCTGTGGCACGCCACGGGAAATGCGCCTGTCGCCGGCGGTGTTCCGCTATCAATTGATTCAACGCGCCCAGGCTGCCAACAAACGCATCGTTCTGCCCGAAGGCAGCGAGCCGTTCACCGTGCAGGCGGCGGCGATCTGTCAAGAGCGCGGGATCGCCCGTTGCGTGCTGCTGGCCAAACCGGCAGACGTAGAAGCCGTCGCCCGAGCCCAAGGCATCGTCCTGCCACCGGGGCTGGAAATCCTCGACCCGGACCTGATCCGCGAACGCTACGTCGAACCGATGGTCGCCCTGCGCAAGAGCAAAAGCCTCAATGCGCCGATGGCCGAGCAGCAACTGGAAGACACCGTGGTGATCGGTACCATGATGCTGGCGCTGGATGAAGTCGACGGCCTGGTCTCCGGCATCATCAACACCACCGCCAATACCATCCGCCCGGCCTTGCAGCTGATCAAGACGGCACCGGGCTGCACCCTGGTGTCGTCGGTGTTCTTCATGCTGTTTCCCGAAGAAGTGCTGGTCTACGGCGACTGCGTGATGAACCCGCACCCGAGCGCCAGCGAACTGGCCGAAATCGCCCTGCAAAGCGCCGATTCGGCTGCAGCGTTCGGCATCACCCCGCGCGTGGCGATGATCAGCTACTCCAGCGGCGAATCGGCCACCGGCGAGGAAGTCGAAAAAGTCCGCGAAGCCACCCTGCTCGCCCACGAACAACAGCACTCGCTGCTGATCGACGGGCCGTTGCAATACGACGCCGCCGCCAACGAAAACGTGGCTCGGCAACTGGCGCCGAACAGCCAGGTGGCCGGTCGCGCCACGGTGTTTGTGTTCCCCGACCTGAACACCGGCAACACCACGCACAAAGCCGTACAGCGCAGCGCCGATTGCGTCAGCCTCGGCCCGATGCTGCAAGGCCTTCGCAAACCGGTGAACGATCTGCCGCGCGGCGCGCAGGTCGACGACATCGTCTACACCATCGCCCTGACCGCGATTCAGGCTGCCAACCGACCTCTGGATATCTGACCCGATGCTGGCTTTTCTCCCTGCCACCCTGCGCGGCGTAATCGCCGCGCTGCTGCTGGCGCTGAACACGATCCTGTTGTGCTCGTTCCTGTTTCTCGTGGCGCTGATCAAAGTGCTGCCGTTCGACCTCGCACGCCGCGCTTCGCGCTGGCTGATGAGCCACACCCATGAAGCCTGGATCAGCAACAACAAAGGCTGGATGAACCTGGTCCGCCGCACCCGCTGGCACCTCAGCGGCCTGCAGGGCCTGGACTATCAGCACTCGTACCTGATCACCAGCAATCACCAGAGCTGGGTCGACATCCTGGTGCTGCAATACGTGCTCAACCGACGCATCCAGCCGCTGAAATTCTTCCTCAAACAGGAGCTGATCTGGGTCCCGGTCATCGGCTTGGCGTGGTGGACGCTGGGCTTCCCGTTCATGAAACGCTATTCGAAAGCCTATCTGGAAAAACACCCGGAAAAGAAGGGCAAAGACCTGGAAACCACCCGCAAGACCTGCGCGAAATTCCGCGACAACCCGGTCGGCATCTTCAACTTCGTCGAAGGCACACGCTTCACCGAAGGCAAGCACGCACAGCAGCAATCACCGTTCAAATACCTGCTCAAACCAAAGGCCGGCGGCATTGCCTTCGTACTGGATGCGATGGGCGAACAGCTGGAATCGATCGTCAACGTCACCATCCACTACCCCGGCGGACGCCCCGGCTTCTGGGATCTGCTGTGCGGCAATGTACGAGACGTAGTGGTGCACTTCGAAGAACTGAAAATCCCACCGCAGTTCATCGGCAAAAACTACGACCAGGACGGCGAATACCGCCTGCAATTCCAGGGCTGGATCAACCAGTTGTGGCAAGACAAGGATGCATTGCTTGAGCAGATGCACCGCGAATATCCGAACCAACGCTGATTCCCCTGAGGGAGCTCCGCCAGAACAGGCCGGCCGTCAGGCCGCCATGACCAGCAGGCTTGCTCCCACAGAAAAGCAGTTCGCTTCTCGCTTCCCACCACTCAACACGATGAGCGTTAGCTCGAGTACCGCTTTTGACGTGCCGGCCCCATCGGCAGGCTGAGTGGAGGGATTCATCCGGGGGTGGGAGCGCAGCGACCGTGCGGCGAAGCCGCATGCATCGAGAGGAGGTGCAGCGAAGCAAACCGTAGGCGATGCCCCCGGATGAATCCCGGAACGAAGGAACCCCGAGCCCCAGCGAGGGGCCGAACGCCGGGGCCCAGACCTTTGGTTACTTTGGGGCGTTTGCCAAAGTGACCCGCCGTAAGGGCGGAACCATAATCCGCAACACCCGAAGAAACGGATATTCACACAACAAAAAAAGCCCACCGATAATCTCTCATCGGCGGGCTTTTTCATTCGCAGCTAACGCTTAAATCGCACCACGCTTGCGCAACAGATCCAACACCTGCTTCACGCCTTCATCCAGCGACAACGACTGGGTATCGATCACCAGATCAGCATCCAGCGGCACGTCATACGGGAACGACTCACCCGGAATGTTATCGCCACCCGCAGCATACAAACCCTGCGGATCACGCTCGGCGCACACAGTCGGCGAAGCCTGAACATAAACCGTCAGCAAACGATCCTTGCCAATCAGATCCTTGGCCTTCTCGCGACCTTCCGCACTCGGCGCCACAAATGCCGCCAGCGTCAGCAGACCGGCTTCGTTGAACTGACGGGCAACATGCGCCGCACGGCTCCAGTTCTCGGTGCGACCCGCGCGATCCTGCGGCAGCCCCTTGTTAAGGTCATGACGCAGGTTCTGGCCATCCAGCACAAACACCGCACGACCCAGATCGAACAGTTTGCGCTCGACCGCATAAGCCAAGGTGCTCTTGCCCGCACCCGACAGGCCGCTGAACAGCACGGTAGCCGGTTGCTGACCGAAACGCTGAGCGCGCTCTTCGGTCGCTACATGGGCCAGTTTGCCGTGGTGCGTAGCCGTACCGTGAGTCACCGGCTGGGCGACGATCATGCCGGCGCCGACGGTGCCGTTGGTCAAACGGTCGATGACGATGAACGCGCCGGTGGTGCGGTTGCTGTCGTAACCGTCGAGGGCGATCGGCGCGTCGAGCGCGATCTTCACCTTGCCGATTTCGTTGAGCTGCAACGCGCTCGCCGGGCCCTCTTCGAGGGTGTTGACGTCAACCTTGTTGACGATGCTGGCAATCGAGCCCGGCACGTAACTGGTGGCACGTTTGATGTCGTATTTCTTGCCCGGCAGCATCGGCTCTTCAGCCATCCACACCAGCATCGCTTCGAAGCTGTCGGTCACGGGCGGAACGTTGTCGGCGTGTACCAGCAGGTCGCCACGGGAGATGTCGATTTCGTCTTCCATGGTCAGCGTTACCGCCTGGCCAGGACCTGCGTGTTCCAGTTCACCTTCGAAGGTGACGATGGATTTCACGCGGCTGCTCTTGCCCGACGGCAGGACCACGACTTCGTCGCCCTTCTTGACAATGCCGCTGGCCAGGGTGCCGGCGAAACCGCGGAAGTTCAGGTTCGGACGGTTGACGTACTGCACCGGGAAACGCAGATCGGTGAAGTTGCGGTCACCCGCCACTTCCACGGTCTCGAGAATTTCCATCAGCGACTGGCCGGTGTACCACGGCGAGCGCTCGGACTTGTTCACCACGTTGTCGCCCTTCAGAGCGGACATCGGCACGAAGTGCATGCTGGTCGGCTTCATCTTCAAGCCTTCGGCGAACTTCAGGTAGTCGGCCTTGATCGACTCGAACACGCCCTGATCGAAGCCCTTCAGGTCCATCTTGTTGATGGCGACGACGATGTGCTTGATGCCCAGCAGGGATGCGATGAAGCTGTGGCGACGGGTCTGGGTCTGCACGCCGTAACGGGCGTCGACCAGGATGATCGCCAGGTCACAGGTGGACGCACCGGTGGCCATGTTGCGGGTGTACTGCTCATGGCCGGGGGTGTCGGCGATGATGAATTTGCGCTTGGCGGTTGAGAAATAGCGGTAGGCGACATCAATGGTGATGCCCTGCTCGCGCTCGGCCTGCAGACCGTCGACCAGCAATGCCAGGTCGATGTCGTCACCGGTGGTGCCGACTTTCTTCGAATCGCGGGTGATGGCTTCGAGGTGATCTTCGTAGATCATTTTCGAGTCGTGCAGCAGGCGCCCGATCAGGGTGCTCTTGCCGTCATCGACGTTACCGCAGGTCAAAAAGCGCAGCAGCTCTTTACGTTCGTGCTGGCCCAGGTAGGCGAGGATGTCCTCGCTGATCAAATCAGATGCGTGCGACATGACAACCCCTTAGAAATAACCCTGACGTTTCTTGTCTTCCATCGAGCCTGCGCCATCGTGGTCGATGACCCGGCCCTGGCGCTCGGAAGTTCGCGTCAGGAGCATTTCCTGAATGATGTCCGTCAGGCTTTCGGCCTCGGACTCCACCGCGCCCGTCAACGGGTAGCAGCCAAGGGTACGGAAACGCACTTTCTTTTTGACGATGCGCGCTTTGTCTTCATCAGACAGGTGCTCGAGGATGCGCTCGTCGTCGATCATGATCAGCGTGCCGTTCTTCTCGATCACTTCGCGTTCGGCGGCGAAGTACAGCGGTACGATCGGGATGCCTTCGAGGTAGATGTACTGCCAGATGTCCAGCTCGGTCCAGTTCGACAGCGGGAACACACGAATGGATTCGCCCTTGTTGACCTTGCCGTTGTAGACGTTCCACAGCTCCGGACGTTGGTTCTTCGGGTCCCAGCGGTGTTTGCTGTCACGGAACGAGTAGACGCGCTCCTTGGCGCGGGACTTCTCTTCATCGCGGCGGGCACCGCCGAAAGCTGCGTCGAAACCATGCTTGTCGAGCGCCTGCTTCAGGCCCTCGGTCTTCATGATGTCGGTGTGCTTGGCGCTGCCGTGGGTGAACGGGTTGATGCCCTGCGCAACGCCATCCGGGTTGACGTGGGTGATCAGGTCCAGGCCCAGTTCTTCGACCATCTTGTCGCGGAACTTGTACATCTCCTGGAATTTCCAGCGGGTGTCGACGTGCATCACCGGAAACGGCAGTTTGCCCGGGAAGAACGCCTTGCGTGCCAGATGCAGCATCACGGCGGAGTCTTTACCGATGGAGTACAGCATCACCGGGTTGTCGAACTCGGCGGCCACCTCGCGGATGATGTGGATGCTTTCCGCCTCCAGCTGTTTCAGATGCGTCAGTTTGTCGACCATGGCTACTCACGAAAGCTTTCTTATGAACGGCCAGCGGGCCGTGTTCGAGCGAGGAATCCTAGCACAGCGACCTCTTCTAATCAGGACGCCAACTAGATCGAAAGGGTATATGAATATGCCCGCCCGTTCGGGTGCTTCCAGGAAAAAGTCAGATCGGATTCGGGCAGTCGATGAAGATGTGCTCGAGGGCAAATCGCTTCGCCAGATAATCGCCCAGCGCCTGCACGCCATAACGTTCGGTGGCGTGGTGGCCGGCGGCGATGAAGCTGATGTCGTTTTCCCGGGCGCTATGGAATGTCTGCTCGGAGGCTTCGCCGCTGAGGAACAGATCGACGCCGGCAGCGATGGCGTTGTCGATGTAGCCCTGCCCGCCACCGGTGCACCAGCCAACCCGACGGATCATCGCGCTGCCTTCGACCAGCAGCGGCTCGCGGCCCATGACTTCCTGCACTTTGCGGGCGAAGTCGCGCGGGGTCATCGGCTCGCTCAGCGAACCGACCAGACCGACGATCTTCAGATTGTCCCGATCCAGCGGCCCTTCGACGGTGATGTCCAACTGACGCGCAAGCTGCACGTTGTTGCCGACGTCCGGGTGCAGATCCAGCGGCAGGTGATAACCGAGCAGACTGATATCGTGCATGAGCAGCGTCTTCAGACGGCGCTGCTTCATGCCGGTGATGCACGGGTTCTCGCCCTTCCAGAAATAACCGTGATGCACCAGCACCAGATCGGCTTCGGCCTCGACGGCGGCATCGAGCAACGCCTGGCTGGCGGTCACGCCGCTGACGATTCGCATCACCTGCGGACGACCTTCGACCTGCAGGCCGTTGGGGCAATAATCGGCAATTTTCGCACTGCCGAGGTAGCGGTCGGCTTCTTCGACCAGGGTACTGAGGGCAACGGCCATGAAAGACTCCTGAAAATCCCGTTCAGAGGCACGCGCGGCCTCGTATAATGCGCGACATTATGGGCGGTCTGACCCCGCCTGCAACTTTTCCAGGACGTGCTTAATGCTCAAGGCGCTGCGTTTTTTCGGCTGGCCGCTGTTGGCCGGCGTGCTTATCGCTCTGTTGATTATTCAGCGTTACCCGCAGTGGGTCGGGCTTCCGAGCCTCGACGTCAACCTGCAACAGGCCCCGCAGACCACCAGCGTGCAGCAGGGGCCGGTGTCTTATGCTGACGCGGTGACCATTGCCGCACCGTCGGTGGTCAACCTCTACACCACCAAAGTCATTGCCAAACCGGCACATCCGTTATTCGAGGATCCGCAGTTCCGCCGTTTCTTCGGTGACAACTCGCCGAAGCAGAAACGCATGGAATCGAGCCTCGGCTCCGGCGTGATCATGAGCCCGGAAGGCTACATCCTGACCAACAACCACGTCACCAGCGGCGCCGACCAGATCGTCGTGGCGCTCAAGGACGGTCGTGAAACCCTGGCCCGCGTGATCGGCAGTGACCCGGAAACCGATCTCGCGGTCCTGAAGATCGACCTCAAGACATTGCCGGCGATTACCGTCGGCCGTTCCGACAACATCCGCATCGGCGACGTCGCGCTGGCCATCGGCAACCCGTTCGGGGTTGGCCAGACCGTGACCATGGGCATCATCAGCGCCACCGGTCGCAACCAGTTGGGCTTGAACAATTACGAAGACTTCATCCAGACCGACGCGGCGATCAACCCGGGCAACTCCGGCGGCGCGCTGGTCGACGCCAACGGCAACCTCACCGGCATCAACACCGCGATTTTCTCCAAGTCCGGCGGCTCGCAAGGCATCGGCTTCGCGATCCCGGTGAAGCTGGCAATGGAAGTGATGAAGTCGATCATCGAACACGGTCAGGTTATTCGCGGCTGGCTGGGCATTGAAGTGCAACCGTTGACTCAGGAATTGGCCGAGTCGTTTGGCCTGTCCGGGCGTCCGGGAATTGTAGTGGCGGGGATTTTCCGCGATGGCCCGGCCCAGAAAGCCGGCCTGCAACTGGGCGACGTGATCCTGAGCATCGACGGCGAACCGGCCGGTGATGGCCGCAAGTCGATGAACCAGGTGGCGCGGATCAAGCCGACCGACAAGGTCACGATTCAGGTGATGCGCAATGGCAAGGAGTTGAAGCTGACTGCTGAAATCGGTCTGCGTCCGCCACCGGCTCCGGTCAAGGAACAGGAAGAAAACTGAAGCACAAAAAAAGGGAGCGAATTCGCTCCCTTTTTTACGGCGGCTGATCAGAGTTCGCCAAGCCCGTCGATCAACGCCTGATTCTGCTCCGGCGTGCCGATCGAGATCCGCAGGAACTGGGCAATCCGCTCCTGCTTGAAGTGGCGCACGATCACACCCTGTTCACGCAGCTTGGCTGCCAGCCCCGCCGCATCATGTTGCGGATGCCGGGCGAAGATGAAGTTGGCCGCTGACGGCAGCACTTCAAAGCCCTTGGCCTGCAACTGCGCAACCACCCACTCGCGACTCTCTATGACCAGTGCGCAGGTCTTGTCGAAGTACTCGCGATCCTCGAACGCTGCCGCTGCACCGACATTGGCCATGCGATCGATCGGGTAGGAGTTGAAGCTGTTCTTGACTCGCTCCAGCGCCTCGATCAGGTCCGGATGCCCGACCGCCAGACCGACCCGCAGACCTGCCAGCGAACGGGATTTGGACAGGGTCTGGGTGACCAGCAGGTTTGGATAACGGTCGACCAGACTGATCGCGGTTTCGCCGCCGAAGTCGATGTAGGCCTCGTCAACCACCACCACCGAATCCGGGCTGGCCTTGAGGATCTGCTCGACCGCTTCCAGTGCCAACAGGCAACCGGTCGGTGCGTTCGGGTTGGGGAAAATGATCCCGCCGTTCGGTTTGGCGTAGTCGGCCGAGTTGATCTGGAACTGCGCATCCAGCGGCACCGCATCGAACTTGATGCCGTACAGGCCGCAGTAGACCGGATAGAAGCTGTAGCTGATGTCCGGGAACAGCAGCGGCTGATCATGTTGCAGCAGACCGTGGAAGATGTGCGCCAGCACTTCGTCCGAACCGTTGCCGAGGAACACCTGATTGCTCTGCACCCCGTAGTACTTGGCGACGGCGTTTTTCAGCAGGTCACTGTTCGGATCCGGGTACAGACGCAGGTTGTCGTTGAGTTCGGTCTGCATCGCTGCCAGGGCTTTTGGCGACGGGCCGTAAGGGTTTTCGTTGGTGTTGAGTTTGACCAGACGAGTCAGCTTCGGCTGCTCGCCCGGCACATACGGCACCAGATCCTTGACGAACGGGCTCCAGAATTTACTCATGTTCAGTTCCCCTTCACTTCGTCTTTGATGCGGTATTCGGCGCTGCGCGCGTGGGCGCTCAGGGATTCGCCACGGGCCAGGATCGATGCAGTCTTGCCCAGTTCCGAAGCTCCGGCCTCGGAGCAGAAGATGATCGACGAACGTTTCTGGAAGTCATACACACCCAGCGGCGAGGAGAAACGCGCGGTGCCGGAAGTCGGCAGCACGTGGTTCGGACCGGCGCAGTAGTCGCCCAGCGCTTCGGAGGTGTGGCGGCCCATGAAGATCGCGCCGGCGTGGCGGATCTGCGGCAGCCAGGCCTGCGGGTCGGCGACCGACAGCTCAAGGTGTTCCGGGGCGATGCGGTTGGCGACTTCGATGGCCTGGGCCATGTCGCGTACATGAATCAAGGCGCCACGGCCATTGATCGAGGTTTCGATGATGGTCGCGCGATCCATGGTCGGCAGCAGTTTGTCGATGCTCGCGGCGACCTTGTCGAGGAATTCGGCGTCCGGGCTGACCAGGATCGCCTGGGCGTCTTCGTCGTGCTCGGCCTGGGAGAACAGGTCCATGGCGATCCAGTCCGGATCGGTCTGGCCGTCGCACACTACGAGGATTTCCGACGGGCCGGCGATCATGTCGATGCCGACCTGACCGAACACGTGACGCTTGGCCGTCGCCACATAGATGTTGCCCGGGCCGACAACCTTGTCCACCTGCGGCACGCTTTCGGTGCCATAGGCCAACGCGGCAACGGCTTGTGCGCCACCGATGGTGAACACCCGGTCAACGCCGGCGATACACGCCGCCGCCAGCACCAGCTCGTTGACTTCACCGCGCGGGGTCGGCACCACCATGACCACTTCGGTCACGCCGGCGACCTTGGCCGGAATCGCGTTCATCAATACCGACGACGGGTACGACGCCTTGCCGCCCGGCACGTACAGACCAGCGCGATCCAGCGGCGTGACTTTCTGGCCCAGCACCGTGCCGTCGGCTTCGGTGTAGCTCCAGGAGTCCTGCTTCTGTTTCTCGTGATAGCTGCGCACGCGGGCGGCGGCTTTTTCCAGCGCTTCGCGTTGCGGCACGGTGATGCGGGTCAGGGCCAGCTCCAGACGCTCACGCGGCAGGATCAGGTCCGCCATCGAAGCGACTTCGAGGCCGTCGAATTTCTGGGTGAACTCGACCAGCGCCGCGTCACCGCGCTCACGCACAGCCTTGATGATGTCCAGCACCCGCTGATTGACCGAGTCGTCAGACACACTTTCCCAGCTCAGCAGATGATCCAGATGATGCGCGAAATCCGGGTCAGCAGCGTTGAGTCGGCGAATTGCAGTCGGTGCGGTCATAGCGAGAGCCTCATAGGAATGGCAAAAACTCAGGCGCCCGAAGGTGCGCTGACGTTTAATAATGATCGCGTTGGTGCTGTGGTCGTACCAGGCAAGGCGCGGGACGAAGGTAAGGGTTGTTTCCTTACCGAGTCCCGCAACGCAGCATGGTGCGGGCACAGTGCCAACCCGTAGGGCCTTGCTTCAAAAGGCTGGCCACTACGCGATTTATACTTCTGAGAAATTTTTCTGCTGCTGTTAGGTTGCCTTTTGGAGTAAGGCGCGGTCGTTATTAAACGTCAGCGCACCTTCCCCGACCAGTCGTTTCCGCTTGGGCACCTGAGATTCTGGCTATGAGGCGGATAGACGGGCGCGACTTAACGTCGCGCAGGTACATCAGCCGCGGTGTCGAGACTCCACTGCCTTGCGCAGGGTGTCGATCAACGCCTGGATTCGGGCGTGTTGCATTTTCATCGAAGCTTTATTGACCACCAGACGCGAGCTGATCGTGGCGATCAGTTCCTGGGGTTCCAGGCCGTTGGCGCGCAGGGTGTTGCCGGTGTCGACCACGTCGATGATCTTGTCGGCCAGGCCGATCAGCGGTGCCAGCTCCATCGAGCCATAGAGCTTGATGATGTCGACCTGACGGCCCTGCTCGGCGTAGTAACGCTTGGCAACGTTGACGAATTTGGTGGCGACGCGCAGGCGGCCTTTTGGCTCCACCGCGCCGACCTTGCCGGCGGTCATCAGCTTGCACTGAGCAATCTGCAGATCCAGCGGCTCGTACAGACCCTGGCCGGTGTATTCCATCAGCACATCTTTACCGGCAACACCGAGGTCGGCCGCGCCATGCTCGACATAGGTCGGCACGTCGGTGGCCCGCACGATCAACAGGCGAACGTCTTCCTGGGTCGTGGGGATGATCAGCTTGCGGCTCTTGTCCGGATTCTCGGTCGGCACGATGCCCGCTTCGGCGAGAAGCGGCAGGGTGTCGTCAAGGATGCGGCCCTTGGACAGTGCGATGGTCAACATGGGAAACGTCAGTCCTTATCAAGGTACTCATGCCCGGTCGCAATCGGCGCCGGACATACATCGAGGGCGTTGCCACCCCCGATCAAAACGAATTCAACGGACACTTCCCTGTGTCCAGATGCAGCGATCAGCCCGGAACGCGACGGATCTTGGCGCCCAGCATCTGCAGTTTTTCCTCGATGCACTCGTAACCACGGTCGATGTGGTAGATGCGGTCGATCAGGGTATCGCCCTGTGCCACCAGCGCCGAAATCACCAGGCTCGCCGAAGCACGCAGGTCGGTTGCCATCACTGGCGCGCCCTTGAGTGTCTCGATGCCGGTCACGATGGCGGTGTTGCCCTCGACCTGGATGTGCGCGCCCATGCGGTGCAGTTCGTACACGTGCATGAAGCGGTTTTCGAAGATCGTCTCGATGACCGCGCCAGTGCCTTCGGCAATGGCGTTGAGCGAGATGAACTGCGCCTGCATGTCGGTCGGGAACGCCGGGTACGGCGCAGTGCGCACGTTGACCGCTTTCGGGCGTTTGCCGTGCATGTTCAGCTCGATCCAGTCTTCACCGGTGGTGATTTCGGCGCCGGACTCACGGAGTTTTTCCAGAACGGCTTCGAGGATGGTCGGATCGGTGTCCTTGACCTTCACACGGCCACCGGTCACCGCAGCGGCCACCAGGTAGGTGCCGGTTTCGATACGGTCAGGCATGACCTTGTAGAAGGCCGAACCCAGACGCTCAACGCCGTCGATGGTGATGGTGTCGGTGCCGGCACCGGACACCTTGGCACCCATGGCGTTGAGGAAGTTCGCCAGATCGACTACTTCCGGCTCGCGAGCGGCGTTCTGCAGCACGCTGCGGCCCTTGGCCAGAGCGGCAGCCATCATGATGTTCTCGGTACCGGTCACGCTGACGGTATCGAAGAAGAAGTGCGCACCGCGCAGGCCACCTTCAGGCGCCTTGGCCTTGATGTAGCCGCCTTCGACGTCGATGACCGCGCCCATGGCTTCCAGGCCACGGATGTGCAGGTCGACCGGACGCGAACCGATGGCGCAGCCGCCAGGCAGTGCGACTTCGGCTTCACCGAAACGCGCAACCATCGGGCCCAGTACCAGGATCGAGGCACGCATGGTTTTCACCAGTTCGTACGGAGCGATCAGGGTCTTGATGGTGCGCGGGTCGATTTCGACGCTGAGCTTTTCGTCGATCACAGGCTCGATGCCCATGCGACCGAACAGCTCGATCATGGTGGTGATGTCGTGCAGGTGCGGCAGGTTGCCGACGGTAACCGGGCCATCGCACAGCAGGGTGGCGGCCAGGATCGGCAGGGCGGAGTTCTTCGCCCCGGAGATGCGGATCTCGCCATCAAGACGAGCGCCACCGGTAATAATCAATTTATCCATAAGAATCTCGACGCCCTAGGGCTCAGGTGCGCTCGGCCCAGGCCGCGCTGCTGAAAAATTTCATAGTGACCGCGTGGATGCTGCCATCGGCGATCCAAGGGTTCAAATGGGCATAGATGCTTTGCTGACGCTTGACCGGGCTCAACGCCGCCAGTTCATCACTAATCACGTTCAGCTGAAAGTTGCAGCCTTCGCCTTCAACTTCCACCAGCGTTCCTGGCAGCTTTCCTTCAAGGAAGCTCTTCACTTCTACGGCCTGCATGCTCAACCTCAATCGGCGCCCTGTGCGCACGGGTCGGACATCATACAAAAAAGCCCCGCGCCTGCGAACCCCGCTGCGCAGGACTCTGACGGGGGGCTTCTCTATTGATGCGGGTTCAGGGTTGCGCCAACAGCTCGGTCAACTCGCTGACCTGAGCAATTTCGCGCATGTCTTCGGGCATCCCGCGAATGCTGACCGCCTTGCCGGCGGCCTTCGCATCGCGAATGAAGCACAGCAGCAGCGACAGACCGACGCTGCTGGACTTCTCCACCGCCGAACAATCGATCACCAATGCCGGGGCATTGCACGATTTGATCAGCGCCCTGCCCTGCTCCCGTAGGTCAGGGCCGGTGCGGTAATCCAGCACGCCGCTGAGCTGCAGCTCGCTGGCTTCATCCAGACGAATGGCCGACTCGGTCATTGGGCAGGCTTCTCGTTCTGCTCGGCCGACTGCTTGGCCTTGGCGACTTCACCGGCCCAACCGTTGATGGTCTTGTCCAGGTCGTTGCCATTGCGCTGCATCGCGTCGGCGAACTGGTCACGGAACAGCTTGCCGATGTTGATGCCGTTGATGATCACGTTACGCAGTTTCCACTCGCCGTTGATCTTCTCCAGGGTGTACGACACCGGATAGATCGCGCCGTTGTTACCCTTGACGGTCATGCCGACGCTGGTGCGGTCGCCGGACTCGTCCTTGGGCGCATCAACGGTGATGCCCTGGTTGTTGTACTCGAGCAGCGCGTTGCCGTAGAACTGAAACAGGCCGCGCTTGAAGTTTTCCTCGAAGGTCTTCATCTGCGCCGGGGTTGCCTTGCGCGAATACTTGACCGTCATGATGCTCTTGGAAATGCCTTCGGCATCTACCACAGGGCCGACGATGGTGTTCAGCGCCGTGTAGAAATCCTGCGGATCCTGCTTGTACTTCTCTTTGTTGGCCGACAGATCGGCGAGCATCCGGTTTGTAGTGTCCTGAACCAGATCGTGCGCCGACTGTGCCGCCACGGCGTTAGCTACCAGCGGCAGCGCCGCAAGCAACACCAACAGGCCACGTCGCAAGGTAGAGATCATTCAAAAGCTCCTCATTTGGCGTCTTTGCTAACGGTATTGAGCAGGAATTTACCGATCAGGTCTTCCAGTACCAGAGACGACTGCGTGTCGTGGATGGTTCCACCATCCTTGAGCCGGGTGTCTTCCCCGCCCACGCTGATACCGATGTATTTCTCGCCCAGCAGACCCGCAGTCAGGATAGATGCTGTGGAGTCGGTCGGCAGATTGTCGACGCTTTTATCCACTTGCAGGGTCACCCGACCGGTGAAGCTGTCGCGATCCAGATCGATCGCGGTGACCTTGCCGATGGTTACACCCGCCATGGTCACTTTGGCTCTGACCGTCAAACCGGCGATATTGTCGAAATACGCGTAAAGCTTGTAAGTATCGGTGGTCGAAGTCGGAGACAGGCCGCTGACCCGCAGGGCGAGCAGCAACAAAGCCAGGATCCCTGCCAGCAGGAACAGGCCGACACCGATTTCCAGGGTGCGGTTTTGCATCAGAAATCTCCAAACATCAAAGCGGTCAGAATAAAGTCCAGGCCGAGTACTGCCAGCGAGGCGTAAACCACGGTCTTGGTGGTGGCACGGCTGATCCCCTCGGAAGTGGGTTCGCAGTCATAGCCTTGAAATACGGCGATCCAGGTGACGACAAAAGCGAATACTGCACTTTTGATGATGCCGTTGAGCACATCGTCACCGAAGCTCACGCTGTTCTGCATGTTCGACCAGTAGGAACCTTCGTAGACGCCCAGCCAGTCGACGGCAACCCACGACCCGCCCCAGATGCCGACCACGCTGAAGATCATCGCCAGCACCGGCAGGGAAATGAAGCCGGCCCACAGGCGCGGGGCGATGATGTACTTGAGCGGGTCGACCCCGATCATTTCCAGGCTGGACAGCTGTTCGGTGGATTTCATGTTGCCGATTTCCGCCGTCAGCGCCGAACCGGCACGACCGGCGAACAACAGCGCGGTCACCACCGGCCCCAACTCACGCAACAGGGTCAGCGCCACCATCTGCCCGACAGCCTGCTCCGAGCCATAGCTCGACAGGATGTTGAAGCCCTGCAGCGCCAGCACCATGCCGATGAAGATCCCTGACACCACGATGATCACCAGCGACATCACGCCGACGGAATGCAGCTGTTTGACCAGCAGGCCAAAACCACCGCCAATACCGCCACGCCCGAGCAAGGCATGAAACAGGAACAGGGTCGAACGCCCGAACACTGCGACGCTGTCGATTCCGGCGAGGCCGAAACGACGCACACGCTCCATTAATGTAATTCTGCGCATCAGCGGCGCTTCCCCAGAAGATCTGCGCGGTAATCCGGCGCTGGAAAGTGATACGGCACCGGACCGTCGGGTTCACCGGTCATGAACTGGCGGATACGCGGATCGTCCGAGCTCATCAGTTCGTCCGGCGTGCCCTGCCCCAATACCTGGCCATCACCGACCACATAGATGTAGTCGGCGATGCTCGCGGTTTCGGCGAGATCGTGGGACACCACGATACTGGTGATCCCCAGGGCATCGTTGAGCAGCCGGATCAGGCGGACCAGAACACCCATGGCGATCGGGTCCTGGCCGACGAACGGTTCGTCGTACATCAGGATCTGCGGATCGAGGGCAATGGCCCGGGCCAGGGCGACACGACGTTTCATGCCGCCGGACAGTTCATCAGGCATGAGCTCGATCGCACCGCGCAGGCCCACCGCCTGCAATTTGAGCAGCACGATGTCGCGGATCATCTCGTCCGGCAGATCGGTATGAACACGCAGCGGGAAGGCGACGTTCTCGAACACATCGAGATCGGTGAACAGCGCACCGCTCTGAAACAGCACGCCCATGTGCTTGCGCGCATCGAACAGATCGCTGCGCGACAGCTTCGGCAGGTTCTGGCCGTTGACCCAGACCTCGCCTTTGGATGGCCGCAACTGGGCGCCCATCAGGCGCAACAGTGTGGTCTTGCCACACCCGGAAGGCCCCATGATACCGGTGACCTTGCCGCGCGGGATGCGGATATCGACGTTATTGAAAATGCTCCGCGCACCGCGCTTGAAGGAGACTCCCTTCAGCTCGACCGCGTAGGCGTTATCGGCACTCATCTAAACTCCTTGCGATGCAGCCTCTCACTCGGACGCCTGGCTTTCTGGAGGAAAGCCCCTACATCCCGGGCAGGCCGAACTGGCGGCGAACTATATCACTGCAAAGGGCAAGCGCCCAAGGCCTGCACCGGCCTGCATTCTGTGAGTTGAAGGGCTTGAAGCCTTATTTACAGAGTTTTGGTAACGAGGAATGACAAAGCACGACGAACTTGCGTGAGGCTTTTCAACATAACCGCTATAATCGCCGCCTTTTCATCGGGCTATACGATTTCTGACATGAGCCAAACCAGCGACCTGATTCAATCGGCACAACGCACCATCCGCCTCGAAGTGGAAGCCGTACAAGGCTTGTTGCCCCATATCGACGCCGATTTCGTACGCGCTTGCGAGATGATTCTGGCCAGCAAGGGCCGTGTTGTCGTGGTCGGCATGGGCAAGTCCGGGCACATCGGCAACAAGATTGCCGCGACCCTGGCCAGCACCGGCACCCCGGCGTTTTTCGTGCACCCGGCCGAGGCCAGCCACGGCGACATGGGCATGATCACCCGTGATGACGTGATTCTGGCCCTGTCGAACTCCGGCTCTACCAACGAAATCGTCACCCTGCTGCCACTGATCAAGCGCCTGGGCATCCAGCTGATCAGCGTCACCGGCAATCCGCAATCGCCGCTGGCCAAGGCCGCCGAGGTCAATCTCAACGTTCACGTCGAGCACGAAGCCTGCCCGCTGAACCTGGCGCCGACCTCCTCGACCACCGCCGCACTGGTCATGGGCGACGCACTGGCCGTGGCGCTGCTGGAAGCGCGCGGTTTCACCGCCGAAGACTTCGCCTTTTCCCACCCGGGCGGCGCACTGGGCCGACGCCTGCTGCTGAAAGTTGAAAATGTCATGCATGCCGGTCAGGAACTGCCGCAGGTTCAACGCGGCACCCTGCTCAAGGATGCACTGATGGAAATGACCCGCAAGGGTCTGGGCATGACCGTCATTCTTGAAGCGGACGGCAAACTGGCCGGGATCTTCACTGACGGAGACCTGCGTCGCACCCTGGATCGCAGCATCGATATCCACAGCGCCACCATCGACCAGGTGATGACCGTCCACGGCAAGACCGCCCGCGCCGAGATGCTCGCCGCCGAGGCCCTGAAAATCATGGAAGACCACCGAATCAACGCACTGGTTGTCGTGGATGAAGAGGATCGCCCGATCGGCGCCTTCAACCTCTCCGATCTGCTGCGCGCAGGAGTGATGTAAATGAGCAACGATCTGCTGCAACGCGGCAAAGCCATCAAACTGGCGGTTTTCGACGTCGACGGCGTCCTCACCGACGGGCGTCTGTACTTCCTTGAAGACGGCAGCGAGTTCAAGACTTTCAATACGCTCGATGGCCAGGGCATCAAGATGCTGATGAACGCCGGCGTCCAGACCGCCATCATCAGCGGTCGCAAGACCCCGGTGGTCGAACGCCGGGCAAAAAACCTGGGCATCCCGCACCTGTTTCAGGGCCGCGAAGACAAACTGGTCGTTCTCGACGGTCTTCTGGAGCAACTGGGCCTAAGCTATGAGCAAGTGGCTTACCTCGGTGACGACCTGCCGGACCTGCCGGTGATCCGCCGTGTAGGGCTGGGCATGGCCGTGGCCAACGCCGCTCCCTTTGTGCGAGAGCACGCCCATGGCGTCACCCAGGCCCGTGGCGGCGAAGGCGCCGCCCGCGAATTCTGCGAACTGATCCTGCGCGCCCAAGGCAGCCTCGACGCCGCCAACAACGCGTACCTGTGAGTCCAACCATGTTTAGCAAAAAGTTTCGCAACATCCTGCTGTTCGGTTGCATCGCAGCGATTTTCGGTGCGGTCGGCTACTGGAACATCAGCCCGGAACGCTTCCTCGACAAACCGCCGGTTTCGGCAGAGGAAAGTCCGATCGACTGGTATGCGACCAATACACACACGATCCAGTACCTCGAAGACGGCAAAGTGCAGTACGAAATGACATCCGACAAGGCTGAGCACGTCAAGGCGACCGACATTACACTGGTCACCAAGCCCGATCTGAATATGTTCCGTGGCACCGATTTTCCATGGCATGTGACCAGTGAACGCGGCGAAGTGAACTCTGGTGGCACCGAGGTCGAACTGATCGACTCGGTACGCGTCAAGCGCACCGACGAAAAGAACCGCGACACCCTGATCACCTCCACTCGCATGACGGTGTTCCCGCAGCAGCAATATGCGCAGACCCAGCAACCCGTTAGAATCGACGGCGCTGGCGGCGTATCGACTGGCGTAGGAATGAAAGCGTATTTGAAGGAAAGCAGGATACACCTGCTATCGAACGTAAGAGGACAGTATGAGGCTCGTTAAAACCCTCCCTATTTTGCTCAGTCTGGGCGCAGCACTGGGAAGCGTGAGCGCCTGGGCTCTGCCGAACGATCAAGAGCAGCCAATCCGCATTCAGGCCGACGATGCCCAGCTGGACGACAAGAACGGCGTTGCCACCTATAAAGGCGACGTGATCATCACCCAGGGTTCGATGATCGTCAAAGGCAACACCGTGACCATGACCCGTGCGCCCAACGGCGACATCGACGTCGTGACTTCGGTGGGCAACCTCGCCTACTTCGAACAGTTGCAGACTGCCGGCGACACCAAGCCCGTTCAGGGCTGGGGCGTGACCATCCAGTACCACGCACAGCAGAACCGCGTTGTACTGATCGACAAGGCCAAAGTCGTCGACAAGGACAACAACACCACTCAGGGCGAGAAAATCGTCTATGACACGGTGAAGAAACTGGCCAGCGCCGGTCGAGCCACTGGCAGCAAGGTCACCGAAGCGCGTCCGCGTATCGACATGGTGATCCAGCCGAAGAAGAAAACCGACGAGAAAACCCAGTAATGGCAACTCTGAAAGCTCAGCACCTGGCCAAGGCCTATAAAAGCCGCCAGGTCGTGCGCGACGTCAGCCTGTCGATCGACAGTGGTCAGATCGTCGGCCTGCTCGGCCCGAACGGCGCCGGCAAGACCACCTGCTTCTACATGATCGTCGGCCTGGTCCAGGCCGATCAGGGTCGCGTACTGATCGACGATCTTGATGTCAGCCACCAGCCGATGCACGGTCGCGCCAAGGCCGGTATCGGCTATCTGCCGCAAGAAGCGTCGATCTTCCGCAAACTGTCGGTAGCCGACAACATCATGGCCATCCTCGAGACCCGTCAGGAGCTCGACAAGGCCGGTCGTCGCAAGGAGCTGGAAAGCCTGCTGCAGGAATTCCATATCAGCCACATCCGCGACAACCTCGGCATGAGCCTGTCCGGTGGTGAGCGCCGCCGCGTGGAGATCGCCCGCGCACTGGCCACGGCACCGAAATTCATCCTGCTCGACGAACCGTTCGCCGGTGTCGACCCGATCTCGGTCGGCGACATCAAGCAGATCATCCACCACCTCAAGGCCAAAGGCATCGGCGTACTGATCACCGACCACAACGTCCGCGAGACGCTGGATATCTGCGAAACCGCCTACATCGTCAACGACGGCCAGTTGATCGCCGAAGGCGACTCCGCGACCATCCTCGCCAACGATCTGGTGAAGGAAGTCTATCTGGGTCACGAGTTCCGCCTGTAAGCCACGCAGATGCCCGATCAACTCGATCGGGCGCCCGCCGGCTAGATGTGTCAACAAGGTTTTATCGCTTTTTATTGTTACAGCGCTCTAGGCAAACACTTCGGTTTCGGGCATATAATTTGCTTAAGTTTGGCGCTCCGGCGCCCTGTAGTGGATGGCGCATAGCGCCGGCGAATAAGGTGTTAAGCCCCTGCCATGAAACCATCGCTAGTCTTGAGAATGGGCCAGCAGCTGACGATGACACCGCAGCTGCAACAGGCCATCCGCCTGCTCCAATTGTCGACCCTGGATCTGCAACAGGAAATCCAGGAGGCTCTGGAATCCAATCCGATGCTCGAACGCCAGGAAGACGGCGACGACTTCGACAACTCCGATCCCATGGCCGACAACGCCGAGCAGAAGCCCAACACCGAGATCCAGGAACCCTCCTATCAGGAGACCGCGCCGACAGTCGATAACCTCGAAGACGGCGAATGGAACGAGCGAATCCCCAACGAACTGCCCGTCGACACCGCCTGGGAAGACGTCTACCAGACCAGCGCCAGCAGCCTGCCGAGCAGCGACGATGACGAGTGGGACTTCACCACCCGCACCTCCGCCGGCGAGAGCCTGCAAAGCCACCTGCTGTGGCAGTTGAACCTGGCACCGATGTCCGACACCGATCGCCTGATCGCCGTCACCCTGATCGATTGCATCAACAATCAGGGCTACCTCGACGAAACCCTCGAAGAAATCCTCGACGCCTTCGATCCGGAACTCGACATCGAGCTGGACGAGATCGAAGCCGTCCTGCACCGCATCCAGCAGTTCGAACCGGCCGGCATCGGCGCACGCAACCTGGGCGAATGTCTGCTGCTGCAATTGCGTCAGCTGTCGGCCAAGACCCCTTGGCTGGCCGAAGCCAAGCGTCTGGTTACCGATTACATCGATCTGCTCGGCAGCCGCGATTACAGCCAGCTGATGCGCCGCATGAAGCTCAAGGAAGATGAATTGCGCCAGGTCATCGAACTGGTGCAGAGCCTCAATCCGCGCCCCGGTTCGCAGATCGAGTCGACCGAAGCCGAATACGTAGTGCCTGACGTCATCGTGCGCAAGGACAACGAGCGCTGGCTGGTCGAGCTGAACCAGGAATCGGTGCCGCGCCTGCGGGTCAACGCCCAGTACGCCGGTTTCGTCCGTCGCGCCGACACCAGTGCCGACAACACCTTCATGCGCAATCAGTTGCAGGAAGCCCGCTGGTTCATCAAGAGCCTGCAGAGCCGCAACGAAACCCTGATGAAAGTAGCCACCCAGATTGTCGAGCATCAGCGCGGTTTTCTGGAGTACGGCGACGAAGCCATGAAGCCGCTGGTCCTGCATGACATCGCTGAAGCGGTGGGCATGCACGAATCGACGATTTCCCGGGTGACCACACAAAAATTCATGCATACCCCACGGGGCATATATGAACTGAAATACTTTTTCTCCAGCCATGTGAGCACCTCCGAAGGCGGCGAATGCTCGTCCACGGCGATCCGCGCGATCATCAAGAAACTGGTTGCCGCGGAAAATCAGAAAAAGCCGTTGAGTGACAGCAAGATCGCTGGTTTACTGGAGGCACAAGGCATTCAGGTGGCTCGCCGCACCGTCGCCAAGTACCGCGAATCCCTGGGGATCGCGCCTTCGAGCGAACGCAAGCGGTTGATGTAAGCCACGTTACAGCGTTCCAGTGGCAGGCTCTTCGGCCTGCCGCTTTATGCACTGGCAACGAAGGAGAAGCTGTATGCAAGTCAACATCAGTGGACACCAACTGGAAGTTACCCAACCTCTCCGTGAGTACGTTGAGCAAAAGCTCAAGAGGCTTGAGGGACATTTCGACAAGATCACCAACGTGCAAGTCACGATGTGCGTCGAAAAGCTGAAACAGAAAATCGAAGCCACGCTGCATATTCCCGGCAATGAGGTCGTCGCAAACGCGGAACATACCGATATGTACGCTGCGATCGACGCGCTGACCGACAAGCTTGATAAACAACTCAAAAAGCATAAGGAAAAGACCCAGAGCCTGCTTCAGGGCGCTACCGGTCGATAACCCCCACCCCCATGATCCGACTCGAAAGCATTCTGACCCCCGGCCGTTCCCTGGTGAACGTGCCGGGCGGCAGTAAAAAGAAAGCCCTCGAACAAATTGCCAACCTGATCGCCCGGGAAGTCCCGGATCTGGAGATGCAAGATGTCTTCGAGGCATTGATTGCCCGTGAAAAACTGGGTTCCACCGGTTTTGGCAACGGCATCGCCATTCCCCACTGCCGCCTCAAGGGCTGCGAAGCGCCGATCAGTGCGCTGATGCACCTTGATGCACCTATCGATTTCGACGCTATCGACGGCGCGCCTGTGGACCTGCTTTTCGTCCTGCTGGTACCGGAAGCCGCCACCGATGCGCACCTGGAGCTGTTGCGCCAGATCGCCAGCATGCTCGACCGCAAGGACGTGCGCGACAGACTGCGCAGCGCGCCAAGCAACGAAGCCTTGTACCAAGTTGTACTGGAAGAACAGAACAGGCCGTAATCATGCGCTTGATCATTGTCAGTGGCCGTTCCGGCTCGGGTAAAAGTACCGCCCTGGATGTCCTTGAGGACAACGGCTACTACTGCATTGACAACCTGCCTGCCGGCTTGCTCCCGGATCTCGCCGAGCGCGCGTTGGTCCATACCGAAATGCTCCAGCCGCTGGTGGCGGTCTCGATCGACGCCCGTAACCTGCCGAGTCATCTGTCTCGGTTTCCAGAGCTGCTCGAGGAAGTACGCGGCCGGCACATCCAGTGTGATGTCCTGTACCTGGATGCCGATGACGAAACATTGCTCAAACGTTTTTCGGAGACTCGTCGCCGCCACCCGCTCAGCAGCGCCAACCGTTCTCTGGCCGAAGCCATCAACGATGAGACTGCCTTGCTGGGCCCGATTGCCGATCTGGCCGATCTGAAGGTCAACACCACCAACCTCAATCTCTATCAGTTGCGCGACACCATCAAACTGCGACTGCTGAACCAGCCGGAGCCGGGCACTGCGTTTCTGGTGGAGTCGTTCGGTTTCAAACGCGGCATGCCGGTGGATGCGGATCTGGTGTTCGATGTACGCTGCCTGCCGAACCCGTACTGGAAACCGGAACTGCGTGCGCAATCCGGTCTCGATCAGCCGGTCGCCGAGTATCTCGCGGCGCAGCCTGAGGTCGAGGAGATGTACCAGGACATTTACTCGTATCTGTACAAATGGTTGCCGCGCTTTGCGGCGAGCAACCGCGCTTACGTCACCATTGCCATCGGCTGCACCGGCGGGCATCACCGCTCCGTTTACCTGACCGAACGTCTTGGCCAGGCGCTGCAGAAGACTCTGAAGAACGTCCAGGTTCGCCACCGCGACCTCAGCTAAAGGATTCACACTGCGATGCCTGCTCGGGAAATAGAAATCATCAACAAGCTGGGCCTGCACGCCCGCGCGTCGGCAAAGTTTGTCAAAGTGGCGGGTAAGTTTCCCGATTGCACGATCAGAGTGGGCCGCACCCCGGAAACCACGGTTGACGGTAAAAGCATCATGGCGATGATGATGCTCGCTGCAGGCAAGGGCACCAAAATCCATCTGAGTACCGAAGGTCATCAGGAACAGGAAGCCATGGACGAGTTGGTGACGCTGATCAACAACTACTTCGAGGAAGGCGAATGAAAGTCCTTTGTGGCGAGAGCGGTCTCTCTCGCCACACTTATCCCAACGCCGTATCCATCACCATCATCAGGCAGAAGCCGATCAGCAATCCCAGGCTCGCCAGCTTCTCGTGACCATTGCGTCGAGACTCCGGGATGACCTCGTGAGTCACCACCAGCAGCATGGCGCCCGCCGCCAACGCCAAGCCCAAGGGCAGCAACAACTCGGCAAGACTGACCAGCCACGCACAGAGCAGCGCGAACACCGGTTCGACCAGACCTGACGCTGCACCGATCAAAAACGCCTTGACCCGCGACATCCCGGCGCCGGCCAGTACCAGTGCAATCACCAGCCCTTCCGGCACATCCTGCAGGGCAATGCCCATCGCCAGACTGTCAGCGTCCGGCATTCCACCGCCAGCCGAGACCCCGACCGCCATACCTTCCGGGATATTATGGGCAATGATGGCGAACACGAACAACCAGATTCGCGGTGGAATGACCGGATGCTCGACAGTGCCAATGAGCATTTCCGGCGAGACGCCCGACACCCGGCGATCAACCAGATACAGGCCGAATGCCCCGAGCATGATGCCGAAACAGATCAGGCCACTGGCGCCCCATGGGCTCAGACCCAGACTTTCGGCAGCGGCAATCCCGGGCACGATCAGCGAAAACGCGGTCGCCGCCAGCATCACACCGGCACCAAACCCCAGCAGCGTATCGCCCAGCGCCTGGGGCATGTTGCGAATCACCAGCACCGGCACCGCGCCGAGTGCGGTGCCGAGGGCGCAAATCGCTCCGCCCTGCAACGCACGCGATAGCCTCGGTTCCAGATTCAGCCATTCCAGTCCGTGGGCGACCAGCAAGGTCATGCCCGCCAACAGCAGCAGCGACCCGATTGCGTAACGAAACATACGCCCACTTCCGATCGCCAGTGTTTCAGTGCCCATAGTCACCCTTGGATTGTTTTTATAGGAGACTTAAACCAGCGCGGCCTGATAGCGCACAGCAACTTCCGGCCAGTTGATCACGTTGTAGAAAGCGCTGATGTATTCCGGCCGACGGTTCTGATAACGCAGATAGTAGGCGTGCTCCCACACGTCGAGGCCGAGTATCGGCGTGTTGCCGTTCATCAGCGGGCTGTCCTGGTTACCGCTGCTTTCCACCACCAGTTTCTTTTCCGGGTTGACGCTGAGCCACGCCCAGCCACTGCCGAAGCGGGTCAGCGCAGCGTTGGTGAAAGCGTCCTTGAAGCTGTCGAGGCCGCCCAGTTGTTCATCGATCGCCTTGGCCAGCGCACCATCCGGTTTACCACCACCGTTGGGCACCATCACTTCCCAGAACAGCGAGTGGTTGGCGTGACCGCCACCCTGGTTGATCACCGCCGCACGGAGTTTTTCCGGCAGCTGCTGGACGCTGGAGACCAGCTTTTCCACCGGCCACTCCGCGAATTCAGTGCCCTCGACCGCAGCGTTCAGATTGTTGATGTAGGTCTGATGAT
The DNA here is from genome assembly GCF_030344995.1 of Pseudomonas fluorescens. Lineage (GTDB taxonomy): Bacteria > Pseudomonadota > Gammaproteobacteria > Pseudomonadales > Pseudomonadaceae > Aquipseudomonas > Aquipseudomonas fluorescens_BF. The sequence goes on along the minus strand of NZ_CP128260.1, from coordinate 1,281,641 downwards.
GCTTGGTGTAGTGGATCTCCATGGTTTGCGCATCGATGTGCGGCTCCAGTGCGTCGTAGGCGTAAGGCAAGGCAGGAAGAGTAAAAGCCATTTCAATGGACTCCATGGTGATGTGGGGCAGGCGCGCGGCGCGCATTGCCGGTATCCGGGTGCAGCAAGCGCTGGGTGCGCGGGTATTCGCCGTGTTCGCTGATGAAATTGAGCAGCTCGACGTAGGTCTTGCTGCTCTGGCGAAGGGCTGCTTCACGCAGCGCCGGGCGCAGGCGCTCGTCCTGCATGGTCTGCAACAGCCGTTGATGGATCGCGCACAGGTACTCGGCGCTCTCCTCCGGCTGATTCAGACGCAGATGCAGATCCGCCAGGTTGTGATGAGAGATGACACAGGCCGCCACCGCTTCGTCGGCATCGGCCCAGCGCTCGAACAACACTTGCGCCAAGGCCAGCGCTTGTAAATAGGCTTCACGAGCATCGATCAGATCGCCCAGCATGAAGCAGCGATTGGCCCGTTCGATCGTGCGTTTCCAGTGCTCCATGGTGAACCTCCAAAGCGGTTGCGGTGCTTACACGCCGCCGGCGGTGAGTTTCTCGGGATTGAGCAACTCTTCCAGCTGGCTGCGCGACAGGTCGGTGTGTTCCAGCGCGACTTCGATCACCGGGCGACCTTGTTTGTAGGCCTGCTTGGCGATTTCGGCGGCTTTCTGGTAACCGATGATCGGGTTGAGCGCCGTAACCAGAATCGGGTTGCGCGACAGCGCTTCCTTGAGGCGCGACTCGTTGACCTTGAAGCTGGCGATGGCCTTGTCGCCCAGCAGACGGCTGGAGTTGGCCAGCAACTCGATGCTGCTCAGCAGGTTCTGGGCGATGATCGGCAGCATCACGTTCAGTTCGAAATTGCCCGACTGCCCGGCGATGGTGATCACCGAATCGTTGCCGATCACTTGCGCGGCCACCATGGCGGTGGCTTCCGGAATCACCGGATTGACCTTGCCCGGCATGATCGACGAGCCCGGTTGCAAACCTTCCAGCTCGATTTCACCGAGGCCGGCGAGCGGACCGGAGTTCATCCATCGCAGGTCATTGGCGATTTTCATCAGCGAGACAGCGGTGGCCTTGAGCTGACCCGACACCGCCACGGCGGTGTCTTGCGAGCCGATCAAGGCGAACAGGTCCTTGCCCGGGGTGAACTGGACATTGGTCAACTGACTGAGCTGGCGGCTGAAACGCGCAGCGAACTCCGGATGCGCATTGATCCCGGTGCCGACCGCCGTGCCGCCCTGGGCCAGAGATTGCAGGCTTGGCAGCAAATCCTGCAGGTGACCGATATTGGCCTTGAGCTGCTGCGCCCAACCGTTAAGCACCTGGCTCATGCGCACCGGCATGGCGTCCATCAAGTGGGTACGACCAGTCTTGACGTGGTGATGGACTTGTTCGGATTTGCGCTCGATCACTTGCACCAGATGCAGCAGCGCCGGCAGCAGTTGTTCGTGCAGGGCCAGCGCGGCGCTGACGTGGATGGTGGTCGGGATGATGTCGTTGCTGCTTTGCCCGCAGTTGACGTGATCGTTGGCGTGCACCGGCTCTTCCAGCAAACGGCTGGCCAGGGTGGCGATCACTTCGTTGGCGTTCATGTTGGAGCTGGTACCCGAGCCGGTCTGGAAGATATCCACCGGGAAATGCTGCATGAAGTCGCCTTCCAGCAGACCTTGGGCGGCATCGCTGATGGCTTTGCCTTGCGCGGCGCTGATCTGGTTGAGTTCGACGTTGGCGCGGGCGGCGGCCGCTTTGGCCAGGATCAGGGCGCGGATGAACTGGGTCGGCATCGGCTTGCCGCTGATCGGGAAGTTATCCACTGCGCGCTGGGTCTGCGCGCCGTAGAGAGCGTCCACCGGCACCTGCAGTTCGCCCATGCTGTCGCGCTCAATACGTGTCTTGGTCATCTGAAAATCCTTGCACCAGTTCAATAAGAGGAATCGAGGGTTGCAACTCGCAGGTGGCGAGCTGCCAGGTGTAGCTTTGCCAGCGCTTGAGCCGGCATTTGCACAGTGACAGGCGCTCCATTTCACGCAGCGGGCGCCAGGCTTGATCGAGACAGAGGCTGCGCCAGTGCCACGGCAACGCGATGTCGGTGGCCGTGTCGAGCAGCAGACGGAAAGAAGTTTCAGCGACCGTCCAGGGCGAAGTCGCCGTGCAGCAGGCCAGATATCGGCCTTCGGCCAGGTAATGCTCGATCAGGCGCGGTTCATCGGGATCCATCGCGCAACGGATCTGGCGACTCATCCAGCGCCAGCTTTCGAGGTACGGCTGCTCGTGCAAGGCAGAACTCATGATCCTGGGCTCATCCGATAATGAGATTTATTATTAGATGATAATGAGAACCAAAACAAGAGTGGCTTTTTTGCTGCCCTCATCAGCTCGAAAAATTTGCGGACACAAAAAAAGGCGCGTCACCCGATCGGGTGCCGCGCCTTTTTTATACCTGCCTGGAGCTTAACTGCCCGCGACAGTCATCTTCTCGATCAACACCGAACCCGTGCGAATGTTGCTGCGCAGTTCCAGATCGTTACCGACTGCGACGATCTGCTTGAACATGTCGCGCATGTTGCCGGCGATGGTCACTTCCTGCACTGCGAACTGGATTTCACCGTTCTCGACCCAGAAACCCGCCGCACCGCGCGAATAATCACCGGTCACCATGTTCAGGCCATGGCCCATCAGCTCGGTGACCAGCAACCCACGTCCCATGCGCCGCAGCAAGGCCGCCTGATCTTCATCGCCATGAGTGACGAACAGGTTATGCACGCCACCCGCGTTGGCGGTGCTCGGCATGCCCAGTTTGCGACCGGAATAAGTGCCAAGGATGTACGAGACCAACTCACCCTTTTCGACGAACGGTTTGGCATAGGTCGCCAGCCCGTCACCGTCGTACGACGCACTCCCCATGGCACGCATCAGGTGTGGACGCTCGTCGATGGTCAGCCATTCCGGGAACAGCTTCTGCCCCAGAGTGCCTTCGAGGAACGATGATTTGCGGTACAGACTGCCGCCGGAAATCGCCGACAGGAAGCTGCCGAACAACCCGCCCGCCAGTTCCGCCGAAAACAAAACCGGCACTTCGCAGGTCGGCACCGGGCGCGCCCCCAGACGGCTCGCCGCGCGCTGTGCCGCGCGCTGACCAATGCTCACCGGATCCGCCAGCAAACTGCCCTGACGGTTCACGTCATACCAATAATCGCGCTGCATCTGGCCATCGGCCTCGGCGATCATCACGCAACTCAGGCTGTGCCGGGTCGAGGCATAACCGCCGATGAAACCATGGCTGTTGCCATACACGCGGCAGCCCTGATGGGTGCTCAACGTGGTGCCATCGGCATTCTTGATGCGGGCATCGGCGTCGAACGCAGCGGCTTCGCAGAGCAACGCCTTCTCAATGGCCTGCTCCGGCGTAATGTCCCATTGATGGAACAGGTCGAAATCCTGAATATCCCGGGCCATCAGCGCGGCATCAGCCAGCCCCGAGGCTTCATCTTCGGAGGTGTGCTTGGCAATTGCCAGCGCCGCAGCGACGGTCTCGCGAATCGCCTCCGGCCCGGTGGCGGAGGTGCTGGCCGAGCCTTTGCGCTGACCGACGTATAACGTGATGCCAAAACCCTGATCGCGGTTGAACTCGACCGTCTCGACTTCACGTTGACGCACCGACGTCGACAGGCCCTGTTCCAGCGACACCGCCACTTCGCAGGCACTGGCACCCTGACGCTTGGCTTCGGCGATGATTTGCTCGACCTGTTCCTGCAGTGCCGGCAATGCCTGTGGGCCGACGCTTTCAACTGCACTCATGCTCATCTCCACTCAAATTCTGCTTTCGGCTGGGGCCTTCGAGCGACCGGGCCGGACAAGCGGCCCCCGACTGGTTATCATGGCGGCGTTTCTTTGCGGACTGCCACCATGGTTGATTCTTACGACGACTCCCTCGATACGGGAGAAAAAAGCAAATCCCAGGTCAAACGCGAGCTGCATGCTCTGGTTGACCTTGGCGAGCGCCTTACAACGCTCAAGCCCGACTTGCAGGCAAAACTGCCACTGACCGACGCCTTGCGCCGGGCCCTGGCCGATGCGCCCAAGCACACCGCGAACATCGCGCGTAAACGGCATTTGCAGTTCATCGGCAAACTGATGCGCGATCAGGACACTGACGCGATTCTCACCTTGCTCGATCAACTCGATGCCTCTACCCGTCAGTACAACGAGCGTTTCCACAACCTCGAACGCTGGCGTGACCGCCTGATTGCCGGTGACGATGCCGTGCTGGAGAAATTCGTCGTCGATTACCCGGACGCCGACCGCCAGCAACTGCGTTCCCTGATCCGTCAGGCCCAGCACGAGGTTGCGCATAACAAGCCTCCTGCCTCGAGCCGTAAAATCTTCAAGTACATCCGTGAGCTGGACGAGACTCAACGCGGTCTGCGCTGATATTCGCCACCGGGTGGCCGCACCGCGCGCCACCCGAAGCTCCATCCCTTCTTATGCGCCCGTGCCACCCACGGTGATCGCACCGATCTTCAGCGTCGGCTGACCGACACCCACCGGCACCGACTGCCCGTCCTTGCCGCAAGTCCCCACACCGCTGTCCAGCGCCAGATCGTTACCGACCATCGACACCCGGCTCATCGCTTCCGGACCGTTGCCGATCAACGTTGCGCCTTTGACCGGCGCGGTGATCTTGCCGTCCTCGATCAGATACGCCTCGCTGGTGGAGAACACGAACTTGCCGCTGGTGATGTCGACCTGACCGCCGCCGAGGTTGGCGCAGTAGATACCCTTCTTCACCGAGGCGATGATTTCCGCCGGATCACTCTGGCCGCCGAGCATGTAAGTGTTGGTCATCCGAGGCATCGGCAGGTGCGCGTAGGATTCACGGCGACCGTTGCCGGTGCGGGCAACGCCCATCAGCCGCGCATTGAGCTTGTCCTGCATGTAGCCCTTGAGCACGCCGTTCTCGATCAGCGTGGTGCACTCGGTCGGGGTGCCTTCGTCGTCGACGCTCAGGGAACCGCGACGGCCGGCTAGCGTACCGTCATCGACGATGGTGCAGAGCTTGGAAGCAACCATCTCGCCCATGCGCCCGCTGTAGGCCGAACTGCCCTTGCGGTTGAAGTCGCCTTCCAGACCGTGGCCGACCGCTTCGTGCAGCAGCACCCCGGACCAGCCCGAGCCCAGAACAACCGGCAATGTGCCGGCCGGTGCCGGAATCGCTTCCAGATTCACCAGCGCCTGACGCAGCGCTTCACGGGCATAACCCATGGCGCGGTCTTCGGCGAGGAAATAACGGTAGTCGGTACGCCCGCCGCCGCCGTGACCGCCGCGCTCGCGACGGCCGTTCTGCTCGACGATCACGCTGACGTTGAAGCGCACCAGTGGACGCACATCGGCAGCCAGGCCACCGTCGGTCGATGCCACCAGAATACGTTCCCAGACTCCGGCCATGCTGACGCTGACCTGCTGGATACGCGGGTCGAGGGCGCGGGTCGCAACATCGATGCGCTTGAGCAGTTCGACTTTTTCAGCGCGGCTCAGCACTTCCAGCGGGTTATCCGGCGCATACAACTGGGCGACGTCCTGCGTACTGAACGCCTGCACCGTGCCGTTCTGCCCGGCGCGGGAAATCGAACGGGCCGCACGGGCGGCCGCGCCAAGGGCTTCGAGGGTGATCGCGTTGCTGTAGGCAAAACCGGTTTTCTCACCGGACTGCGCCCGCACGCCGACACCCTGGTCGAGGTTGAAACTGCCTTCCTTGACGATGCCGTCTTCCAGCGACCAGGATTCGGAAATCTGCCCCTGGAAATACAGGTCGGCCGCATCGATGCCTGGACCCGCCAGATCACCGAGCACGCCTTGCAGGCTCTCGATCGTCACGCCGCCGGGCGCCAACAGGTGATCACTGACTGAGGACAACAACTCGCTCATAGGTTTTACGCCTTAAATTCGTGTTCTGAAGCAGGTCGCTGTGCGCCCTGCGAAAAAAACCGCCGATGACCCGTCACCGGCATTCGCGCCCGGATGGACGCCTGTTCATTGCTGTCGCGCTCGGCCAGCAATACGGCTTCACCTTGTTCCTGCTGCGCCAGCACGCGTCCCCACGGGTCGACAATCGCACCGTGGCCAAAGGTTTCCCTCGGCCCCGGATGCGTTCCGCCCTGGGCGGCCGCCAGCACATAGCACTGGGTTTCAATCGCCCGTGCCCGGATCAATACGTCCCAGTGCGCCGCACCGGTCACCGCGGTGAAGGCCGACGGTGCGGTAATCAGTTCAGCCCCTGCCGCACGCAACTCGCTGTACAGCTCCGGAAAGCGCAGGTCGTAACACACCGTCAGGCCGATTCGGCCGACCGGCGTGTCCGCGACCACCACGCCACTGCCATAAGCATAGTCATCGGATTCGCGGTAACGGCCGCGATTGTCCGCTACGTCGACATCGAACAGGTGCAACTTGTCATAGCGGGCAACGATTTCGCCCTGATCGTCCACCAGCAACGAGCAGGCATGGGACTTGGCCTCAGGCTGTCCCACCGGCGGCAACGGCAAGGTCCCGGCCACAATCCATAACCTGAGGTCGCGGGCGGTCTGTTTCAACCACGGCAGGATCGGGCCTTCGCCGAGCGCTTCGGCGCGGCCGATGTCGGCGATGTCGCGACGACCCATGGCCGCGAAGTTTTCCGGCAGCACGGCCAGCTTCGCGCCAGCGTTGGCCGCCTGTTCGAGCAAACGTCGGGCATCGCGCAGATTGGCCAGCACATCGCTCTGGCTGACCATTTGAATCACCGCTAAAGACATGGCGCACTCCGCAAGAGGTATGCGGCCATGCTACTCCATCGGTTCAGGGGCTGGCTGTTCAAAAAGGCTTGTCGAAGGTGATTTTCGGCTCTTTCCACGGGCCTTTGACGGTGTATTTGACGCTGGCAAACCGCGCCACGCGATCGCCGATCAGCTTGTCGATCAGGAACAATGCGCCGCCGACTGCCGGCGCGCCGACAATCAGCGCAGCAATCGGCAGGTTATTGGTTACCGGCAAAGTCACCAGCAATTTGGCATCCACCTTGTCGCCCACCAGATCCAGCGTGCCGTCCAGTTCAAGATTGCTCGAAGGACCGGTCAGTTTGATCGGCTCTTTCGTCACATACACGCCGTTGGTCGCCACCAGCAATCCCTTGACCCGGTCATAGCTCAAGCCTTTGCCGAACAGATCGGAGAAGTCGAGACGCAAACGCCGGCCGATCGAGTTGAAGTTGAGCAGACCGAACACCCGTAATGCCTGAGCGCCGCCCTCCACTTCAACAAACTGACCTTTATTCAACGACGCATCGAGGGTGCCGGAGAAACGTTTGGTCGCCAGCCACGCAGGTGAGCCCGGCCAACGGCCGTCGACATCCATGTGGAATTCTTCACTGGTCACGCTCGGCGCAAACCCCCAGCCCTTGAGGACATCGGCGAGGTTCTTGCCGCCGATCCGTCCCTTGTACCAACTGGTCGTGGCACCGGGCGTTCCTTCCCAGCCGCCGCTGCCCTGCAGGAGGATGCCCTTGAGGCCCAGATCGAGATTATTCAGCGCGATTCCCTTGGCGGTCGGCCGAACCTTGAGCGACCAGCCACCGACCAGATCCTGGCCCTGGAACAATTGATTGATGGTGATATCCAGCGCCGGAATCTTGCTCGGATCGACCGAGGCCAGAGGGTCCGGCGCATTTTCGTCGGCCTGCACCGTCGGGTCCGGCGCCGGCAACCGCACGTATTGCAGGTTCACCGCAATCGGCGCGCCTTTGGCGTCGGGAATACCGGCCGTGCCTTTGGCCTGCTGACTGTCGAGGGCCAGAGCCCAGGCGCCGGGCTTGCGATTCACCTGCACTGCCGCCTGATCCAGCGTGGTGCCGAAGGCCGTGAGTTTGCCGATCTTGAAGTCCGCGCTGCTGAGCAACTGCTTGGCGTTACCGCCCGGATCCTGGCCGGCGTACTTGTCCAGGAGATCCTGCCAGGGTTTTACGTCCAACTCGGACAACACGCCGCGTATCCGCAAGCCTTTGTTACCCGGCAATACGGCTTCGCCGGCGCCGAGGAACAATTCGCCACGGCCATCGGCGAAACTGCTCGGTGGCGCGGCGAAAGTGAAGTTGGCCAGTTGATCGTAATTGACCCAGTAACGCCGCTCCTGCCCCTGCAACGTCATGCGGAACACCGTGTCACGCCCGACATCGGCCGCCATGCCGAACGGCGCCGGCAGATCCACCGCCACGCCCTTCAGGCTTGAGCTGACCATCAACTGGCTGTCCGCGCCGTCCAGATTCACTTGCAACTGGTAAGGGATGGTCCCGGACACCGGCAACGGCTGGGTCACGCCCAGCCAGTCGGTGAGTTTCTTGACCTCGACCTGCCCTGACGCTGCTACCCGGGTCTTGAGCTTGCCGGGGCCGCCGTCGGCGAAGATCTGCGCGGTGACCGGTTTGTCGAAGGCACGGGCACTGATGTTCTGCCCGCTCAGACCCTTGGCGCTGTCGAAGCGGAAATCACCCTTGAGCTGGCTCAGTTCGAGCTTCGGCTCCGCCAGCTTCAATCGCGCATTGGCGGTTTTGAAATCGACGAGGATTTTCGGCTGATCGTCCTTGGCCAACGGCACATCGAGTTTGAGCTTGCCCTGCAGGTCACCGTCGCCTTCCCAACCGGCGAAGGTGTCGGCGGTGCCGATCGGCGCTTCCTGAAGAATCTTCAGCCCATCGCCCAGACCGCCGGCAAAGCTGCCGTCGAGGAACATGTGGCTGTGCTCGCCGCTCGGCACATGGGGAATATTGACGAAGACATCGCTGACCTGTGTGTCGAGCAACTGGCCTTTGCTGGCGAGAATCCGCACGCCGCTGTCTTCGATGAACACATCACCGCTGACCTTGCTCACGTGCGGCCAGCCCGGCTGGAACGCCAGCTCGGCATCATGCACCTTGAAGAACAGACTGATGCTGCGATCCGCCTCCCCGGCGTTCTTGTTCAGCGAACCCTGATACTGGAAGAAGCCCTGATCCACCGCGCCCTTGAGAATCGCCGTGCGCAGCCATTCGTCGAGGGCCGGGCTCAGGACTTCAGGCAGGTACTTGGCGGTGTAGCGACCGTCGCCATCCACCAGGCCGACCCGCAGGTCCATGTAGTCTTCCTGGCTGTGATCGAAATGCAGGCGGATCAGGAAGTCGCCGGCAATCTTGCCTTCCTCGCCGAGCACCTTGAGGTACGGCGCGATCAGGGTGAAACCTTCTTTATCGAGTTTCCAGGTCAACCGGGCGTTAGCCTGAATGTATTGCCATGGCTTGGCGAAAATCGGATCGAGGTGCAGGACGAAATCCTTGCTGTCCATGCGCAACTCACCGCCGCCGAGGTTGCCGCTGAGACTGCCGCTGACGTTCCGCGCGGCCGGCGCACCGTGATAGGCGTCGAAGCCGACCTGATCAAGGTTGGCGGCGAAGCTGAATTTGCTGTCATCAGTGGCGTTCGGGCGAAAATCCAGCAGCACATTACGCAGACCGCCAGTCACCTTCAGGCGCTCGACCACGGTGGCGAAGCCTTGGGGCAATGGGCCAAGTGCATTGAGCAAGGGTGTGATCGGGGTCAGGTCGAGCCGGTCGGCCTGCAAATGCCAGAGTTCTTCGGTCTTGTCGGTGGCGGCAGTCTGTTTGATCTGCACATGCGATTCCCAGCGGGTTTCGCCGAAATTCATCGCCAGCGAATCAAGCGTGACAGTGACCCCCTCGGGACCGCGCTGGAAGTAGCCGTTGAGAGCCAGATTGTTGATCTGGATCGGCTTGCGCTCGGCGTAGGCACCAGTCAGTTGCGGCGCGTTGAGACGGATCGCAGCACTCTGCAACGCCCCCTCGCGCCAGTTGACCCACAGCTCGCCACCGGCCTTGATCTCGGAGAAATTCCATTGCTGGGTCACGCGCTCGGGCAGCCATTTCGACCAGTCGCTCTGCGGCAGGCTGACATATCCTTCCACTTCGCTGTTCTGCCACTCGCTCGCACGAATCCGCGTGCGCAGGCTCAGCGCCACGGGCTGGCCGTCGGGCAGGGTCAATCGTGCATCTAGACGCTGACGGCTGGTGCCGGTCTTGAGATTGAGGCCGACATACGTGAGGGTCAGCGGTGCCTGCTCCCGCGGCTGCAAGGTCACCTGACTGTCGAGCACCGACAGTTGCTGAATCATTTGCATGCGGTTGAACAGTTGCTCGGGATCCATGGGCTGATCCTGCTGCACCGGCAAGCCTTCCAGCGCCCACTTTCCGTCTTCGCCTTCCTTGAGGCTGATCTTCAGGCCGTTGAGTTCAAGATGGGCGATGCGCACTTCGCGGGCCAGCAGACTGGCCCAGAGGTCAGGCACTGCGCGCACCCGATCCAGGCGCAAGGCATTGGCGCCGCTGCCGACCATCACGTCGTGAGCCAGCAGAATCGGGGCAAATCCGCTCCAGTTGCCTTCCAGCTCGCCGATCTGCAGCGGCATGCCCAGGGCGGCACTGGCCTTGTCTTCGATATCGGTGCGGTATTCGGCCACCAGTGGCGTGAGTTCCCGGCCGAGACTGACGTACAACGCCATCAATACCAGAACCAACGCGCACAGGCCCAGACCCCAGCGGGTCAGTGCGGCCAAAATGCGTGTCAGACGTTCCATGTCAGTTGGCTCCCATGGCAAAAATACTGCAAAAAGCTGAGGCCAGCCGTTTCAGGAAAAGGGTGACGCAGGGGTTCAGAGCAGCACCACGTCATATTGTTCCTGGGAATACATGGTTTCTACCTGGAAGCGTATGGTGCGCCCGATGAAACCTTCAAGTTCGGCCACGTTACCGGACTCTTCATCGAGCAGGCGATCCACCACTTTCTGGTTCGCCAGCACCCGATAACCCTCGGCCTGATAGGCCCGGGCTTCACGCAGGATCTCGCGGAAAATCTCGTAGCAAATGGTTTCCGGGGTTTTCAGCTTGCCCCGGCCCTGACAACTGCTGCACGGTTCGCACAGCACCTGCTCGAGGCTTTCGCGGGTGCGCTTGCGCGTCATCTGCACCAGGCCCAACTCGGTGATACCGATGATGTTGGTCTTGGCGTGATCGCGCTCCAGCTGCTTCTCCAGGGTACGCAGCACCTGACGCTGGTGCTCTTCGTCTTCCATGTCGATGAAGTCGATGATGATGATCCCGCCCAGATTGCGCAGGCGCATCTGCCGGGCAATTGCGGTCGCGGCTTCGAGGTTGGTCTTGAAGATGGTTTCTTCGAGGTTGCGATGACCGACGAACGCCCCGGTGTTCACGTCGATGGTGGTCATGGCTTCCGCCGGATCGATCACCAGATAGCCGCCGGACTTCAGCGGCACCTTGCGCTCCAGGGCTTTCTGGATTTCGTCTTCGACGCCGTACAGGTCGAAAATCGGTCGTTCACCCGGGTAGTGTTCCAGACGATCGGCGATTTCCGGCATCAGTTCGGCGACGAACTGCGTGGTCTTCTGGAAGGTTTCCCGGGAGTCGATGCGGATCTTCTCGATCTTCGGGCTGACCAGATCGCGCAGGGTGCGCAGCGCCAGGCCGAGGTCTTCGTAGATCACGCTCGGTGCGCCGATGGTCTTGATCTGTTCGTTGATCTGATCCCACAGGCGGCGCAGGTAGCGGATGTCCATCAGGATCTCATCGGCCCCGGCACCTTCGGCAGCGGTGCGCAAAATGAAGCCGCCAGCCTCCTTGATGCCTTCTTTGGCCACGCAATCGCTGACCACCTGCTTGAGGCGTTCGCGCTCGGCTTCGTCTTCGATCTTCAGAGAAATGCCGACGTGGGCGGTGCGCGGCATGTACACCAGATAGCGCGACGGAATCGACAGTTGAGTGGTCAGGCGCGCACCTTTGGAACCGATCGGATCCTTGGTGACCTGCACCACCAGGCTCTGGCCTTCGTGCACCAGAGCGCTGATGCTTTCTACCGCCGGGCCTTCGCGCAGGGAAATTTCCGAGGCGTGAATGAAGGCCGCGCGATCCAGGCCGATGTCGACGAAGGCCGCCTGCATGCCCGGCAGGACCCGCACCACCTTGCCTTTATAGATGTTGCCGACGATCCCGCGTTTTTGCGTACGCTCGACGTGCACTTCTTGCAGCACACCGTTTTCGACCACCGCCACGCGCGATTCCATCGGCGTGATGTTGATCAGAATCTCTTCACTCATGGCAGGGTCTCGTTCAGGCATGTTCACGATAATGGCCGCATCTTGTCCGTTCGACGCTCATTGCGCGTTCAGGGTTTGCCAACAGGGTATGCCGAAATGGCCGAGCAGTTCTGCGCTTTCGCACACCGGCAGCCCGACGACTGCCGAGTAACTGCCATTGAGGCCGGCGACGAACACCGCGCCGAGCCCCTGAATGCCATAGCCACCCGCCTTGTCCCGGGGCTCGCCGCTGGCCCAGTAGGCGGCGGCTTCTTCGCGGCTGATCGACCGGAAACGCACCAGACTGCGCACCACCCGCGCCTCGCAGCGCTCGCCGTCGAGCACGGCAATCGCCGTCAGCACTTCATGCTCCTTGCCGGACAACATCATCAGCATGGCGCATGCGTCGGCTTCGTCCACCGGTTTGCCAAGAATTTTGCCGTCCAGCACCACCGCGGTATCGGCGCCCAATACGCAAAACGGGATCTCGGAAACGACGGTGCGCCGCCCGGCCTCCGCCTTGCCGCGCGCCAGGCGCTCGACGTAGGCCGATGGGGATTCATTGGCTAGAGGGGATTCATCGATATCCGCGCTGATGGCGGTAAACGGGATGCCGATCTGCGTGAGCAATTCACGCCGACGCGGCGATCCTGAGGCGAGGTAAAGCTTTTTCATCAAGACATCTCCCTGTCGAGGTGCGGGCAAATGCCTGACCGAATCAGTTGATTTTGTAGCGCCGGCGCAATCCACGCAAAGCGAAGCTGACCCATGGCCAGAGCAAGGCACTGACCAGTGCCGGCAGGACCAGCGCGAGGGTCGGCTGACGGTTGCCGGTCAAGGCACTGAGCCAGAGCTGTACGAGCTGGGCGAGGCCGAAGATCACCAGGATCACCAGACTCTGCTGCCACATCGGGAACATTCGCAGACGTTGCTGCAACGACAGCACCAGGAACGTGATCAGCGTCAGGATCAAGGCATTCTGACCGAGCAGATCACCCTGCAGAACGTCCTCGGCCAGTCCCAGACAGAAGGCCGTGACCATGCCGACGGTATGCGGCAGATACAACGCCCAGAAAGTCAGGAGCAAGGCCAGCCACAGCGGGCGCAGGATTTCCATGAAAATGGGCAGTGGCGACACACTCAGCAGTATGCCGATGATAAACGTCAGCCAGACAATCCAGCCGTTACGCGATGCGGTAGCCCCGACCATTATTCTTGCCTCCCGGTGGTAGCCGGCGCAGTGACAGGCGGTTTGGCCGCTGGTCGGGCCGCCGGCTGATTCGCCGGCGGTTTGCTGGCCGCTGGTGTGGCTGCAGGCGGTTTGCTTGCAGCGGGTTTGGCCGGCGTGGTACTGGCGGCAGGCGCAGCCGGCGTCGCCGTGGCAGGGTTTGCTGCTGCGGCTGCGGCAGGCGGAGTGACGACTTTCGGCACCGTGGCCGGAATTACCGGACCGCCACCAAAGGCATCGAGGTTTTCCTGCGCCTGTGCGGCATCGTTGGCACGTTCTTCGGCGGTGCGGTTGTCACTGAACACCAGCAGCAGGTAACGACTGCGGTTCAGTGCGGCGGTCGGCACGGCGCGAACAATGGCGAAAGGCTGGCCGGAATCGTGGATAACTTCCTTGACCGTGGCCACCGGATAACCGGCCGGGAAGCGCTGACCCAAGCCAGAGCTGACCAGCAGATCGCCTTCCTTGACGTCGGCGGTGTCCGCCACGTGGCGCAGCTCCAGACGCTCAGGGTTACCGGTGCCGCTGGCGATCGCCCGCAGACCGTTACGGTTCACTTGCACGGGAATGCTGTGGGTCGAGTCGGTCAGCAGCAACACACGGGAGGTGTACGGCATCAACTCGACCACCTGCCCCATCAGGCCGCGCGCATCGAGCACCGGCTGACCGAGCACCACGCCATCACGCTCACCTTTATTGATGATGATGCGATGGGTGAAAGGGTTGGGGTCCATGCCGATCAGCTCGGCCACTTCGACCTTCTCGTTGACCAGCGCGGAGGAATTGAGCAACTCGCGCAGACGGACGTTCTGCTCGGTGAGGGCGGCAAGCTTCTGCATGCGACCCTGCAACAGCAGGTTCTCCGACTTGAGTTTTTCATTTTCGGCGACGAGCTCGGTGCGACTGCCGAACTGGCTGGCGATACCTTCCCACAACCGTCCGGGCAGGTCAGTAATCCAGTAGGCGTCCATCAGCACCAGCGAGGCCTGGCTGCGTACGGGTTTAAGCAGGCTGAAACGCGCGTCAACGACCATCAGCGCGACCGATAGCACGGCCAGCACCAACAAGCGCACGCCCAGTGAGGGGCCCTTGGCGAAAAGCGGTTTAATAAGCCGCTCCTCCCAGGCAAATGTTCTGTTTATTCATACGGCATCAAACCGGCCTGGATGAAGACTGACAGAAGATAAACGCCAACAGGCAGCACTGCAAAGTGCTGCCTGTGCGCTCACCCACGTATTGCACCCGGCGATTATTCGCTGGAGAGCAGGTCCATGGTGTGCTTGTCCATCATTTCCAATGCACGGCCACCGCCGCGAGCGACGCAGGTCAGCGGATCTTCGGCAACGATCACCGGCAGACCGGTTTCCTGGGCCAGCAGCTTGTCGAGGTCACGCAGCAGCGCGCCACCACCGGTCAGCACCAGGCCACGCTCGGCGATGTCGGAAGCCAGTTCCGGCGGCGATTGCTCCAGAGCACTTTTCACGGCCTGAACGATGGTAGCCAGCGACTCTTGCAGAGCTTCCAGCACTTCGTTGGAGTTCAGGGTGAATGCGCGTGGAACGCCTTCGGCCAGGTTGCGACCGCGAACGTCGACTTCGCGAACTTCGCCGCCCGGGTAGGCCGTGCCGATTTCCTGCTTGATGCGCTCGGCGGTGGATTCGCCGATCAGGCTGCCGTAGTTGCGGCGCACGTAGGTGATGATCGCTTCGTCGAAGCGGTCGCCGCCAACGCGTACGGATTCGGCATAGACCACACCGTTCAGGGAGATCAGCGCGATTTCGGTAGTACCACCACCGATATCCACGACCATCGAACCGCGAGCCTCTTCAACCGGCAGGCCGGCACCGATCGCAGCGGCCATCGGCTCTTCGATCAGGAACACTTCACGGGCACCGGCGCCAAGGGCCGATTCACGGATGGCACGACGCTCAACCTGGGTGGACTTGCATGGAACGCAGATCAGCACACGAGGGCTGGGCTGCAGAAAGCTGTTTTCGTGAACCTTGTTAATAAAGTATTGCAGCATCTTTTCGCAGACGCTGAAGTCGGCGATCACGCCGTCCTTCATCGGACGAATGGCAGCAATGTTGCCCGGCGTACGGCCAAGCATGCGCTTCGCTTCGGTGCCGACAGCGACGACACTTTTCTGGTTACCGTGTGTCCGAATGGCCACAACCGATGGCTCATTCAGGACGATACCGCGCTCGCGCACGTAAATAAGGGTGTTGGCAGTGCCCAGGTCAATGGAAAGATCGCTGGAAAACATGCCACGCAGTTTCTTGAACATGGGAAAGGGACCCTAGGCAACGCGTGGGTAAAAAAGTGCGGCAAACTCTAACAACGACAGGGATTTTGGGCAAGGCGCCAATATGTTAAATTGGCCGCTTTTCTGTGCACCAAGCCCCACAATCGCGGCCTTATGACCGTAGAAGTGCGGTAGTGTTCCGACAATCTAACACACGGACGCCGTCCGTCCTGTTTTCCACTGGAGAAACCCGATGGCGCTAGAACGCTCCGACGTGGAAAAAATCGCTCATCTGGCCAGCCTTGGCCTTAATGACGCCGATCTTCCACATATCACTTCGGCCCTCAACAGCATTCTCGGGCTGGTCGACGAAATGCAGGCGGTCGATACCGACGGTATCGAGCCGCTGGCCCACCCGCTGGAAGCCAGTCAGCGCCTGCGCGCCGACGTCGTGACCGAAAGCAATAACCGCGAGGCTTATCAGTCCATCGCACCAGCGGTCGAAAACGGCCTGTATCTGGTTCCGAAAGTCATCGACTAAAGGGAAAGAGCCTGCAATGCATCAATTGACTCTGGCCGAGATCGCCCGCGGTCTCGCCGATAAAAAGTTTTCTTCCGAAGAGCTGACCAAAGTCCTGCTGGCGCGCATTACCCAGCTCGATCCGCAGCTCAACAGTTTCATCAGCCTCACCGAAGAGCTGGCCCTCGAGCAGGCGAAAGCCGCCGATGCGCGCCGGGCCAACGGTGAGAGTGGCGCGCTGCTGGGCGCGCCGATTGCTCACAAAGACCTGTTCTGCACCCAGGGCATCCGCACCAGCTGCGGCTCGAAGATGCTCGACAACTTCAAGGCTCCGTATGACGCCACCGTGGTGTCGAAGTTGGCTGCCGCCGGCACCGTGACCCTGGGCAAGACCAACATGGACGAATTCGCCATGGGTTCGGCCAACGAGTCGAGCTGGTACGGCGCGGTGAAAAACCCGTGGAACCTGGAACACGTGCCGGGCGGTTCGTCCGGTGGCTCGGCAGCGGCAGTTGCCGCTCGTCTGTTGCCAGCCGCGACGGCCACCGACACCGGCGGCTCGATCCGCCAACCGGCCGCTTTCACCAACCTCACCGGCCTGAAACCGACCTACGGTCGCGTTTCGCGCTGGGGCATGATCGCTTACGCCTCCAGCCTCGATCAGGGCGGCCCTCTGGCTCGCACTGCCGAAGACTGCGCAATTTTGTTGCAAGGTATGGCCGGCTTCGATCCGAACGACTCCACCAGCATCGATGAGCCAGTGCCAGACTACGCCGCTGGTCTGAACGGTTCGCTGCAAGGCCTGCGCATCGGCGTGCCGAAGGAATACTTCGGTGCCGGCCTCGACCCGCGCATCGCCGACCTGATCCAGAACAGCATTAAAGAGCTGCAGAAGCTCGGTGCCGTGATCAAGGAAATCAGCCTGCCGAACATGCAGCACGCGATTCCTGCGTACTACGTGATCGCCCCGGCAGAAGCTTCGTCCAACCTGTCGCGATTCGACGGCGTGCGCTTCGGCCACCGCTGCGAAGATCCGAAGAACCTGGAAGACCTGTACAAGCGCTCCCGTGGCGAAGGCTTCGGGGCTGAAGTACAGCGCCGGATCATGGTCGGTGCCTACGCGCTGTCCGCCGGTTACTACGACGCCTACTACCTGAAAGCGCAGAAGATCCGTCGCCTGGTGAAGAACGACTTCATGGCTGCCTTTAATGAAGTCGACATCATCCTCGGCCCGACCACGCCAAACCCGGCCTGGAAACTCGGCGCCAAGAACAGCGACCCGGTCGCTGCCTACCTGGAAGACGTCTACACCATCACCGCCAACCTCGCGGGCCTGCCGGGCCTGTCGATGCCGGCCGGTTTTGTCGACGGCCTGCCGGTTGGCGTGCAGCTGCTAGCTCCGTATTTCCAGGAAGGTCGCCTGTTGAACGTTGCCCACCAGTATCAGTTGAACACTGACTGGCACACCCGCACCCCAACCGGCTTCTGAGGAGACACACATGCAATGGGAAGTCGTGATCGGGCTGGAGATTCACACCCAGCTCACCACCCGGTCGAAAATCTTTTCCGGTAGTTCCACCACGTTCGGCTCCGAGCCGAACACCCAGGCCAGCCTGATCGACCTGGGCATGCCCGGCGTGCTGCCGGTGCTGAACCAGGAAGCGGTGCGCATGGCGGTGATGTTCGGTCTGGCGATTGACGCCGAGATCGGTCAGCACAACGTGTTCGCGCGTAAAAACTATTTCTACCCGGACCTGCCGAAGGGCTACCAGATCAGCCAGATGGAATTGCCGATCGTCGGCAAGGGCCACCTGGACATCGCCCTGGAAGACGGCACGGTCAAACGCGTCGGCATCACCCGCGCGCACCTGGAAGAAGACGCCGGCAAGAGCCTGCACGAAGAATTCAGCGGTGCCACCGGCATCGACCTGAACCGTGCCGGCACGCCGCTGCTGGAAATCGTTTCCGAGCCTGACATGCGCAGCGCCAAGGAAGCCGTGGCCTACGTCAAGGCGATCCACGCGCTGGTGCGTTACCTGGGCATCTGCGACGGCAACATGGCCGAAGGTTCGCTGCGTTGCGACTGCAACGTGTCGATCCGTCCGAAAGGCCAGGTCGAGTTCGGCACCCGCTGCGAGATCAAGAACGTCAACTCGTTCCGTTTCATCGAGAAGGCGATCAACTCCGAGATCCAGCGTCAGATCGACCTGATCGAAGACGGCGGCAAAGTGATCCAGCAGACCCGTCTGTACGATCCGAACAAGGACGAAACCCGTCCGATGCGCAGCAAGGAAGAAGCCAACGACTACCGTTACTTCCCCGATCCGGACCTGCTGCCGGTGGTCATCGAGGACTCGTTCCTCAACGACGTGCGCGCCACCCTGCCGGAGCTGCCACCGCAGAAACGCGAGCGCTTCCAGAGTGCGTTCGGTCTGTCGGCCTATGACGCCAACGTGCTGGCCACCAGCCGTGAGCAGGCGGACTACTTCGAGAAAGTCGCGAGCATTGGCGGCGACGCCAAACTGGCGGCAAACTGGGTGATGGTCGAGTTGGGCAGCCTGCTCAACAAGCAGAACCTGGACATCGAGGATTCGCCGGTTTCGGCCGAGCAACTGGGCGGCATGCTGCAGCGCATCAAGGACAACACCATCTCCGGCAAGATCGCCAAGGTGGTGTTCGAAGCGATGGCCAACGGCGAAGGCAGCGCAGACGAGATCATCGAAAAGCGCGGCCTGAAGCAAGTCACCGACACCGGTGCGATCTCGGCGGTACTGGACGAAATGCTCGCGGCCAACGCCGAGCAGGTCGAGCAATACCGTGCGGCAGACGAAGCCAAGCGCGGCAAGATGTTCGGTTTCTTCGTCGGTCAGGCCATGAAAGCCTCCAAAGGCAAGGCCAACCCGCAGCAAGTGAACGAACTGCTGAAAAGCAAGCTCGAAGGCTGACCACAATGGAGCCAGATCCAAAGCCTGGCTCCATTCCCTGTGGGAGTGGCGGTTCGGCGCTCCGACTTGCCCGCGAAGGCCTCGTGACATTCAACATTGATGCTGAATGTGACGGCTTCTTCGCGAGCAAGCTCGCTCCCACATTGTTATTTGGGAGCTTTCGAATGAAACGTCTGCTCGGCGCCTGCGCCCTGCTCTCTTTGCTGGCCGGTTGCGCCAGCACCGACACCATCGACCCGCACGGTTACGACCAGACCGGCGTCGCCTCCTATTATGGTGCCAAGCACCACGGTAAACGCACCGCCAGCGGCGAAGCGTTCAACCAGAATTCCCTGACCGCCGCCCACCGCCAATTGCCGTTCGGCACCCGGGTGAAGGTCACCAATCTGAAAAACGATGAGTCCGTCGTGGTCCGCATCAACGACCGTGGCCCGCACACCCGTGGCCGTCTGATCGATGTTTCACGTGCGGCGGCCGAACAGCTCGGTATGCTGCGCAGTGGGACCGCCCGGGTCCGGGTGCAGGCCCTCGACGACTGATGGAGCGTCCACCATTTTCGGACTGACCGACTTACCCCTGATCAGCGTGATCGAATTGCTCAGCGGGCTGTTCCTGCTGATCGCCGGCGCCGAGCTGATGGTGCGCGCCGCGGTGCGCCTTGCCGCACGTCTGCATGTGCGACCGCTGATCATCGGCCTGACCATCGTCGCCCTCGGCAGCAGCGCCCCGCAAATGGCCGTCAGCCTGCAAGCCGTGCAGGCGCACACGCCGGACATCGCCGTCAGCAGCGTGATCGGCAGCAGCATTTTCAATATTCTCGTCACCCTCGGCCTGTCGGCGCTGATCATTCCGTTGCGGGTATCGCGGCAACTGGTGCGCCTCGACATCCCGTTGATGATCGGCGCCAGCCTGCTGGTGTTCGTGCTGGCGTGGAATGAAGAGCTCGGGCGCCTCGACGGCATACTGCTGCTTGGCGCCTTAGGGCTTTACCTCGGGTTGTTGCTGCGCCAGTCGCGGCACTCGACCCGACCGCATTCCGATCAACCGCACGATCCGCAGGCGCCGTGGTTTACCAGCCTGCTGATGATTGTCGGCGGTCTGGGCATGCTGGTGTTCGCCGGGCATCTGCTGCTGGGTGCGGCCGTGGTCGTCGCCACTGACCTGGGATTCTCCGAACGCGTGATCGGCCTGACCGTGGTTGCGGTCGGCACTTCGCTGCCGGAACTCGCCACCTCGCTGATCGCCGCGTTGCGCGGTCAGCGCGACATCGCCGTGGGCAACGTGATCGGTGCCAACCTGCTCAACCTGCTCGGGGTGCTGGGCCTCACCGCACTGATCGCGCCGACACCGCTGTCGGTCTCGCCGAACGCACTGGATTTCGACCTGCCGGTAATGCTCGGCGTCGCCGCGCTGTGCCTGCCGGTGTTCTATTCCGGTTACCGCGTGACACGGGCTGAAGGCCTGTTGCTGCTTGGCTTGTACTTGGCGTACGGGCTGCACGTGGTGTCGTTCACCACCGGC
Organism: Pseudomonas fluorescens; assembly: GCF_030344995.1. GTDB lineage: Bacteria > Pseudomonadota > Gammaproteobacteria > Pseudomonadales > Pseudomonadaceae > Aquipseudomonas > Aquipseudomonas fluorescens_BF. The sequence continues at coordinate 1,260,981 of NZ_CP128260.1, read as the reverse complement.
ATGCCACTGGCCGGCAAACTCGAGCGACTGATGCTGTTTTATGTGCTGCCGACGCTGCTGACGTTTCTGTTTTTCACGTCCGTGCGCGCCTGGCGCCGCCAACACCACAAGAGGGATGTGCCATGACCGAATCGAAGAAGTCCGGGGTTGAAGTCCGCCGTCAGGTAATGGGCGACGCGTTTGTCGACCGCGCGCTGGGCAATGCCACCGAGTTCACTCAACCCTTGCAGGATTTCGTCAACGAACACGCCTGGGGCGGCGTCTGGAATCGCGAAGGTTTGCCGCTAAAAACCCGCAGCCTGATCACTCTCGCTGCGCTGACAGCACTGAAGTGCCCGCAGGAATTGAAGGGTCACGTGCGCGGCGCGTTGAACAATGGCTGCACGGTCGATGAGATCCGCGAAGCGCTGCTGCATTGCGCGGTGTATGCCGGCGTGCCAGCGGCGATCGATGCGTTTCGTGCGGCGCAGGAAGTGATCGACAGTTACCAGAAGCCCGAGTAACCGCAGACTTCAGATCCAACCGCCCCATTGCAAAAAGAAGATCCCGATGTTGGTGGTGATCGCCGCCATCAACGTGGTCAGCACGATGATCGCCGCTGCCAGTTCATGGTTGCCCTGGGCCGCACGGGCCATGACAAAACTGGCGGCGGCGGTCGGGCTGCCGAAGTACAGAAACAGAATCCCCAGCTCCGCCCCGCGAAAGCCCCACAGCCATGCACCCAGCGTGGCGATCACCGGCAGGCCGATCATCTTCACCAGACTCGAACTGAGCGCCATGTTGCCGCTCTTGCGCAGCGCCGCCAGCGACAGCGTGCCACCAATGCAGATCAGCGCCAGCGGCAGCGTGGTTTGCGCCAGATACTGGCCGGAGGTTTCCAGCCAGCCCGGCAGACCGATCTTGAAATAGGCGAACGGCGCCGCCGCGATCACGCTGATGATCAGCGGATTGCTGACCACGCTTTTGCAGATACTCCACGGATCGGACTTGATCACCGGGCTGTACACCGCCAGCACGATGGTCGACAGGGTGTTGTAGAAGAGGATCACCAGCGCCGCGAGAATCGCCCCGAGGGAAATTCCGTAGTCGCCGTACATGCTCGCGGCCAGCGCCAGGCCGATCACTCCGTTGTTGCCGCGAAACGCGCCTTGCGTGTAGATGCCGCGATCTTCGCGCGGGCAGCGGAAAATCGCCCAGCCCCAGGCCACGGCAAAACTGAGCAGCGTGGCGAGGGCGAAATAGATCAGCAGCGCCGGTTGTAGCGCGGCGTGCAGGTCGGCGTGAAGGATGCCGAGAAACAGCAGCGCCGGCATGGTGACGTTGAACACCAGCGACGAAGCCGTGTGGATGAAGTTGTCGTTGATCCAGTCGATGCGTTTGAGCAGCACACCGAGAAACAGCATGGCAAACACCGGCGCGGTGATGTTCAGGGTTTCGAGGAAGATTGCCAGCATGCCGGGGGTAACCTTGGGTGAGCGTCATTGGGTTCTAATGATAAGCCAAAAGCCCCTCACCCTAGCCCTCTCCCGGAGGGAGAGGGAACCGATCGGGGGATATTCAAAATATCCGCCGACCTGAAATGACATCGCTGAATCCATAATCAACTCGATTTTTCAGGTCGATGTTTGACGCAAGATAACTCGGTCGGCCCCCTCTCCCTCCGGGAGAGGGCTGGGGTGAGGGAAGGCTTTTGATCTGTCCGAGATCATCAAGTAATCGGCGCCGGATTGAATAACGTAATGTCGTTATGCAGCTTGTGCTTCTCCGCCCACGTCTGCTGTTTGCCGCTCGCCACATCCAGGTAGTAGTGGAACAACTCCCAGCCCAACTCCTCGATGGACGCACGTCCGGTAGCAATCCGCCCGGCATCGATGTCGATCAGATCCGGCCAGCGCTGCGCCAGCTCCGTACGGGTCGAAACCTTCACCACCGGCGCCATGGCAAGACCATAGGGCGTACCACGCCCGGTAGTGAACACATGCAGGTTCATCCCCGCCGCCAGTTGCAACGTACCGCAGACAAAGTCACTCGCCGGCGTCGCACAGAAAATCAAACCCTTCTGCTTGAAGCGTTCCCCAGGACCGAGCACACCGCTGATCGCACTGCTGCCGGATTTGACGATCGAGCCCAACGACTTCTCGACGATGTTCGACAACCCGCCCTTCTTGTTGCCCGGCGTGGTGTTGGCGCTGCGATCCGCCTCGCCTTTGGCAAGGTACCGGTCGTACCAGTCCATCTCGCGCACCAGTTCCTCGGCAACGGTTTTGCTCTGCGCACGTGAGGTCAGCAGGTAGATCGCATCGCGCACTTCGGTGACTTCGGAAAACATCACCGTCGCCCCCGCCCGCAGCAGCAAGTCCGACGCATAACCGAGCGCCGGGTTGGCGGTGATCCCGGAAAACGCATCACTGCCGCCGCACTGCATGCCGAGGATCAGCTCGGACGCCGGCACGGTTTCCCGGCGGCGCTGGTCGAGTTTCTTCAGGCGGACTTCGGCCAGTTCCATGATCTGCTCGATCATCTCGGTGAAACCGTGACTGGAATCCTGCAGGCGATACAGCCACGGCTCGCTCAGATCCACCGACGCGTCGTCATCGTGCATCACCTGCCCGGCCTGCAATTTCTCGCAACCCAGACTGATCACCAACGCCTCGCCACCGAGGTTCGGGTTGCGCGCGAGATTGCGCACCGTACGGATCGGGATGTAAGCATCGGTGGCCGTGATGGCCACGCCGCAACCGTAACTGTGGGTCAGCGCCACCACGTCATCGACGTGCGGGTACTTCGGCAACAGTTCGTCCTTGATGCGTTTTACCGCGTGATCCAGCACCCCGGTGACGCATTGCACGGTGGTGGTGATCCCGAGGATGTTGCGCGTGCCAACGGTGCCGTCGGCGTTGCGATAACCCTCGAATGTGAAGCCCTCCAGCGGTGCCTGGGCGGCCGGCACATCGGTGGACAGCGGCAGGCTGTCCAGCGGCGGCGCGGTCGGCATGCGCAGTTGATCTTCCTTGACCCAACTGCCACGGGGAATCGGCTGCAACGCGTAGCCAATGATCTGGCCGTAGCGAATCACCGTGCCGCCCTCGGGGATGTCCACGAGGCTGACCTTGTGACTCTGCGGCACAAAATCCACCGTCACCAGGCCATCGGCAAATGCGGTGCCGGCCGGAACGCCCTGGTCATTGACCACTACCACTACGTTGTCCCGCTCGTGCAGGCGGATGTAGCGCGGCGAGTCGGAATGTTCAATCAACTGCATGACGCCGCTCCTCAGGAATGCGCTTGAGACAATTTACCAGCCGCTTCGGAACCGCCATTGGTTGGCGGCTCTTTCAGTACCACACGTTTGATCGGGCCGACGATCACCAGGTAGCTGAACACCGCCACCAGCGCGTTGGCGCCGACAAACACCAGCGCCCATTTGAACGAACCGGTGGAACTGATGATGTAGCCGATGACGATCGGGGTGGTGATCGACGCGATGTTGCCGAAGGTGTTGAACAGGCCACCGCTCAGACCGGCGATCTGTTTCGGCGAAGTGTCGGACACCACCGCCCAACCCAGCGCGCCCACGCCTTTGCCGAAGAACGCCAGGGCCATGAAGCCGACCACCATCCATTCCACTTCAACATAGTTGCAGGCCACGATGCTGCTCGAAACCAGCAGACCGGCGATGATCGGCGCCTTGCGGGCGAAGGTCAGCGAGTGGCCCTTGCGCAGCAGGTAATCGGAAATCACCCCGCCGAGGACGCCACCGATAAAGCCGCAGATCGCCGGCAACGAGGCGATGAAACCCGCCTTGAGGATGGTCATGCCGCGCTCCTGCACCAGGTACACCGGGAACCAGGTCAGGAAGAAATAGGTGATGCCGTTGATGCAGTACTGCCCCAGGTACACGCCGAGCATCATGCGGTTGGTCAGCAGCTGGCGGATGTAATCCCATTTCGGGCCATCAGCCTTTTTGCCTTGTTTCTGGTCCATGTCGACCATGCCGCCGTTGTCGGCGATGAACTTCACTTCAGCTTCGTTGGCCATCGGGTGTTGACGCGGGCTGTGGATAATCTTCAGCCAGACCAGCGAGAACACGATGCCCAGAATACCCATGACGATGAACACGTGCTCCCAACCAAAGGTGAACACGATCCAGCCCATCAGCGGTGCGAACAGCACGGTGGCGAAGTATTGCGCCGAGTTGAAGATCGCCGAAGCGGTGCCGCGTTCAGCGGTCGGGAACCAGGCCGCAACAATGCGTGCGTTGCCGGGGAACGATGGCGCCTCGGCCAGACCGACCAGGAAGCGCAACATGAACAGCGCCACAATGGCCGTGGACATGCCGAACTCACCGACAAAGCCTTGCAGCACGGTGAACAGCGACCAGGTGAAGATGCTCAGGGCATAGACTTTTTTCGAGCCGAAGCGATCGAGCAACCAGCCACCGGGAATTTGCCCGGCCACGTAGGCCCAACCGAATGCAGAGAAGATGTAGCCGAGGGTGACCGCGTCGATGCCGAGGTCTTTTTGCAAACTGGAACCGGCGATCGCGATGGTGGCGCGGTCGGCGTAGTTGATCGTGGTCACCAGGAACAGCATGAGCAGGATCAAATAGCGGACGTGAGTCGGCTTGGACGATTGCATGTAGATGTACTCCCACTGATTATTTTTATGCGGGTAAAACATTCTTTGGTCTTGTGCCGCGCAGGGCCTCAGGCGAAGGCCCGGCGCGGGTGCAGCGATTTACGAACCGATGTAGCTGGTCTTCACGACCGTGTAGAACTCTTGCGCATAGCGGCCTTGCTCACGTGAGCCATAGGATGAACCCTTACGGCCACCGAACGGAACGTGGTAATCGACACCGGCGGTCGGCAGGTTGACCATCACCATCCCGGCCTGGGAATGACGCTTGAAGTGGTTGGCGTACTTCAGCGACGTGGTGGCGATGCCCGCCGACAGGCCGAATTCGGTGTCGTTGGCCATGGCCAGTGCAGCCTCGTAATCGGCCACGCGGACGACGTTGGCCACCGGGCCGAAGATCTCTTCGCGGCTGATGCGCATCGACGCTTCGCTGTCGGCGAACAGGGTCGGCGCGAGGAAGTAGCCTTCGGTGTCGCAGGTCACCAGACCACCGCCGCTGACCACGCGCGCACCTTCGGACTGGCCGATGTCGATGTACTTCAGGTCCTGTTCAAGCTGCGCCTGCGAGACCACCGGACCGATGTCGGTGCCGGCCTTCAGCGCGTGACCGACCTTGATCGACTTCATGCGCTCGGCCATGGCTTCGACGAACTTGTCGTGAATCCCGGCGGTGACGATCAAGCGGCTCGACGCGGTGCAACGCTGGCCGGTGGAGTAGAACGCGCTCTGCACCGACAGCTCGACCGCCTGCTTGAGGTCGGCGTCGTCGAGAATGATCTGCGGGTTTTTGCCGCCCATTTCCAGCTGAACCTTGGCCTGGCGCGACACGCAGTTGACGGCAATCTGACGGCCCACACCAACGGAGCCGGTGAAGCTGATGCCATCGACTTTCGGGCTGTTGACCAGCGCTTCACCGACCACGCGGCCGCTGCCCATCACCAGGTTGAACACGCCGGCCGGGAAGCCTGCACGGGAGATGATTTCGGCCAGCGCCCAGGCGCAACCCGGCACCAGATCCGCCGGCTTCAACACCACGCAGTTGCCGTAGGCCAGGGCCGGGGCGATTTTCCACGACGGGATGGCAATCGGGAAATTCCACGGGGTGATCAGGCCGACCACACCAAGCGCTTCGCGGGTGACTTCAACGTTGACGCCCGGACGCACCGACGGCACGTAGTCGCCAGACAGACGCAGGCATTCACCGGCGAAGAACTTGAAGATGTTACCGGCGCGGGTTACTTCGCCGATGGCTTCCGGCAAGGTCTTGCCCTCTTCCCGGGCCAGCAGGGTGCCGAGTTCTTCGCGACGGGCGAGGATTTCGGTGCCGACTTTATCGAGCGAGTCGTGACGGGCCTGAATGCCCGAGGTCGACCAAGCCGGGAACGCAGCGCGGGCGGCGTCGATGGCGGCGTTGACCTGAGCCAGGTCAGCCTTGGCGTAGTCGCCGATGGTGTCGCTCAGCTCGGACGGGTTAATGTTGACCGAGTAATCGTTGCCGGCGACCCATTCACCGTTGATGTAGTTGTCATAGCGCTTGGTCACGAATCATTCTCCTGACGCAAAAGGCCGCTGATCGCTCAGCGGCCTTGTTTATAGGGTTGTGTTACTGCGCACCTTGCTTGTCGATCAGCGCGGCGAGCATTTCGTACTCTTCGCGGGTCAGGTCGGTCAGCGGCGCCCGCACCGGGCCTGCGTCATAGCCGGCGATCTTGGCGCCCGCCTTGACGATGCTCACGGCGTAGCCGGCTTTGCGGTTGCGGATGTCCAGGTACGGCAGGAAGAAGTCGTCGATGATCTTGCCGACGGTGGCGTGATCTTCGCGAGCAATCGCGTGGTAGAAATCCATCGCGGTTTTCGGGATGAAGTTGAAGACCGCCGAGGAGTAGACCGGCACGCCCAGGGCCTTGTAGGCAGCGGCGTAGACTTCGGCGGTCGGCAGACCACCGAGGTAGCTGAAGCGATCGCCGAGACGACGACGGATCGACACCATCAGTTCGATATCACCGAGACCGTCCTTGTAACCGATCAGGTTCGGGCAGCGCTCGGCCAGACGCTCCAGCAGCGGCGCGGTCAGGCGGCAGACGTTGCGGTTGTACACCACCACACCGATGTTCACCGATTTGCACACCGCTTCAACGTGGGCGGCAACGCCGTCCTGGCTGGCTTCGGTCAGGTAGTGCGGCAGCAGCAACAGGCCTTTGGCGCCCAGACGCTCGGCTTCCTGAGCGTATTCGATGGCCTGGCGGGTCGAACCACCGACACCGGCAAGGATCGGCACGCTGCTGGCGCAGGTGTCGACGGCGGTCTTGATGATTTCCGAATATTCGCTGGCAGCGAGGGAGAAGAACTCACCGGTGCCACCGGCGGCGAACAGGGCTGAAGCACCATACGGGGCCAGCCATTCCAGGCGTTTGATGTAGCCAGCGCGGTTGAAATCGCCCTGAGCATTGAAATCGGTCACCGGGAACGACAGCAGGCCGGCGGAGAGGATGGACTTCAGTTCTTGTGGATTCATTATTCGAACACCCTGGTAGCAACGTTTTTTGTGAGTGGACCGTTCAGCCTTCGCCGAAGTTGTAGGTCATCGTACAACTTAAAAGATAACCGTCAACTGCATTTCATCGCTGGGAAGCATTTTTTGTCGGACAGGATTTCTTTTTGACGTAGGAGATTTCTCGTCTAGGCTCGATTTAACTGTATATGCATACAGTTAAATAAAAACCTGCCGACGACATATCAAGGAGAAAGAAATGTCCGGTCTACAACCAAAATGCCTTGAAAAAGCCACACCGGTCATCGCGCGATTCGATGATCTTTTCACTCCCGGCGGCATCGCCTTCAGTGCTGATAATGCGCACTTACTGCTGCACATCGCCGACTCGCACAGCGATGTCGAACCCGTGCCCACCCTGCCCGCTCAAGCCTTGAAAGGCATACCGCAATTACGCTTCGAAGGCGCGGAACACACGGCTATCGGCGATAACACCCGGCTGCGCTTCGTTGAAAATGCCGAGCCGGTGCTCGCGCAAAACGTGCCGCTGCATCTGCCGAACGGATTGGCGCTGACCTACGGCCAGGTGCTGGCGCTGGGCGGTGATTTCTACGGAGTTGTCGAGCGGCCGATCAACGAAGGATCGACCCCGGCTGATCGCCTTCAGCGCTTCACGGCGGCCTTCGACACCCTCGCCGCGCTGCCCGCTTCAAAGGCCGAAGCGATACAGATTCTCTCGATCATGCAAAAGGAGATCGACGCCGTTAATCAGGCGATCAAGGAAGGCAAGCAACCTCATGAGGCTTATGACGCGTTGGGAGATACGTTGTCGGAAGAGTGGAACAAGATCACCGGCGGCGGCAGTTTTGTCTCGGCCCTGATCCCGCTCGGGCGCTATCTGAAACTGGCAGCGAACAACGCCGACCACTTCGGCGAATGGGCTCGCCTGGCCTACATCGCCGGACATACCGCCGCCCTGCAAACCGCCGCTGCCGCTCACGCCAGTCAAGACGAACTGCAACTGGAACGGGCCTACGCGATGAATGCATTCGCCGACCACTACCTCACCGACCTGTTCTCTTCCGGGCATTTGCGAGTGCCGCGCAAAGCCATGGCCGCCGCCGTGACACCGAGCGACCTGGGTTCGCTCATCACTCGCTTCATGCACGATGAAGACAGCAAGTTCGGGCTCAAGGTACGCAACGGACATGGCGAGCAATGGCGGGCATTCGGTGACAAGCGCTACTTCGACGCCACCGACGCCGACAACCGCCATCAAGTGAATCAGGCGGTACAGGATTCGGCGGACGAGGTGTATGCCGCGTATTCAAGCGGCAGCGTGCCGACCACCTCCAACGCGCTGCAACGGTTGCCGGATCTGACAGCCGTGCTGGATCCGGCCAACAACTTCTCGCCACTGTTCCGCCTTCAGGGCAACAAAGTCCTGCGGCGCAAGGACGTCAACAACCTCAACGACACCGCCACCGTCGACGACTGGTGGGGCTGGAGCACTTACCTGCTGCTCAAGGACTACCACCCGACCGGCAACACGAATTAAGGAGCGATTCGATGACGATCAAATTGAAACTGGAACTGGCCTCGGGCCAATCGTTGAAAGGTGCGCCGCTGCAATTGCTGCGCGACGGCGTGGCCATCGCCCGGGCGTCGGTGGACGCTCAGGGCCAGGCGACGTTCGACGTCAGGCCCGGCCCGGGCAAACTGGCGGTCAGGGTGGACCGTTCGATTCTGCCCCGAAGCTGAAATGCCCGGACAAGATTGCCCCGGCGCGCCTCAGCGATTCGCCGGGTAAAGTGCGACGACTGCCGCGAAGGATCGCGGCAGATCTTTCAAGGAGAACGAAGCATGACGTTTGCCACTGCACACCTTCCACAATTCCCCGACCACGCCAGCGACTCGATCATCCTGCGGTTGTCGACGCTGGATGACGACCTGATCGTTCAGGTACCCGATGGGCAGAACACACCGCCGAACTGGGATGTGTACCCGATCCTCGGTGATGATCCTGAAGAGCCTGATTGGCTGGGCCTGTCGGAACCGACCGGCGTCTGGGATGACGCACTCGATGACATGGTCGGCCTGACCGGGATCGAACTGAGCATCCCGAAATTCGAGCTGGAAAAGTACCTGAACAGTACCGTTGAGCTGCGCTACAAGTTTGCCGACGAGTCCAGTCTCGAGCCTTGTTCCGAACCCTTGAAACTCTACATCAAAGCCTGATTTCTCAGCCCTGCGCCTGCGCTTCTTCGTGCGCCTGACGCAGCCGTTCGCGGCTGTTGGTCAGGTGCAGGCGCATGGCCGCGCGGGCCGCATCGGAATCCTGACGGGCGATGGCGTCGTAGATTTCCTCGTGCTCGCGGCTCAGGCGATTCATGTAGTGCTGCTGATCGTCATGGGCCAGGCGCGCCGAGTTCAGCCGCGTACGCGGAATGATGCTGGTGCCCAGGTGGGTCATGATGTCGGTGAAGTAGCGGTTGCCGGTGGACAGCGCGATTTGCAGGTGAAACTGAAAGTCCGAGGCCACCGCATCGCTGGCGTGGGCCACGCTTTCGTTCAACGCATCGAGGGCGGCGCGCATCGCGGCCAGTTGTTCGGCGCTGCGACGTTGCGCGGCGAGGCCGGCGGATTCGACTTCCAGGCTGATACGGAATTCGAGAATTGCCAGTACATCACGCAGAGTGACCACTGTAGCCGGATCGATCCGGAAACCGCTGGGGCTCGGGGTGTCGAGCACGAAAGTGCCGATGCCATGACGGGTTTCCACCTGACCTGCGGCCTGTAGCCGGGAGATCGCCTCGCGCACCACGGTGCGGCTGACACCATGGGCTTCCATGATCGCCGACTCGGTGGGCAACTTGTCGCCACGCTTGAGCAGACCGTCGCGGATCTGCTCGGTCAGCACCGTCACCAGTTCTTGAGCCAGGCTGCGGCGCTTGCGAGGGAGGCGCGGGGTGTCGATCAGGTTTTCCATGGTCTGCATCTTGTCTCGAAAATTCGGCTTGTGGGCATCATAGCTCAAGCGGGTTGTACGATCACTTTCCGTTTCCACACAAAACCTGTGGGAGCTGGCAAGCCAGCTCCCACGAGGAACGTATGGATATATCAGGCGGTCACGGTCTGCTCGACCAGATGCCCGCCATCGATCCGCACATGTCGTGGATGGAAGCGCTTGAGACTGCTGCGATGGCCGACGCTGACGATGCTCAGGCCCGGCAACTGATCGATCAGCGCCTGATACAGCGTGGCTTCGTCTTCTTCATCCATCGCCGACGTCGCTTCGTCCATGTACAGCCATTGCGGCGCGTAAAGCAGCGCGCGGGCGAAGGCCAGACGTTGCTGTTCACCCGGCGAGAGCATGCGCTGCCAGTGGTTGGCCTCGTCCAGTCGCGCCACCAGATGCGGCAAACGGCAGGTTTCCAGCACTTGTGCATAACGCTCTGGCGCGTAGGTGTCGCCCGGTTGTGGATAACTCAAGGCGTCGCGCAGGGTGCCGATCGGCAGATACGGTTTCTGCGGCAGGAACAGATAACGCGACGCCGGCAAGCGAATGCTTCCGTGCCCCGCCGGCCACAGATGCCCCATTGCCCGCAGCAGTGTCGACTTGCCGCTGCCGGAACGGCCGCTGAGCATCACGCGGTCGCCCGCTTCCACAGTCATGTCAGCGCTGGTCAGCAGATGACGACCGTCAGCCAGATCCAGGCCCAGATTATGAACCTTCAGCTCATCGCCCTGATTCTGCACATCGATGGCCGGCGAGCGCTCTTCGTTATCAGTCATTGCCTGCCGGAAGCTCAACAGACGATCAGAGGTGGCTTTCCAGGCCGCCAGCGACGCATAGGCATCGATGAACCAGCTAAAGTTCTCCTGCACGTTGCCAAACGCCGAGTTGATCTGCATCAGTTCACCCAGCTCGATCTTGCCGGACAGGTAACGGGGGGCCGCAACGATGAAGGGGAAAATGATTGCGATCTGGCCATAACCCGAGGTGAAGAACGTCAGGCGCTTGGACACCCGCATGATGTCCCAGAAGTTGTGCCAGACCAGACCGAAGCGGCTGCTCAGACGACGGTTTTCGTTGGGCTCGCCGTTGTACAGCGCGATGCTCTCGGCGTTTTCGCGCACCCGTACCATGGAGAAACGCAGGTCCGCTTCGAACCGTTGTTGCTGGTTGTTCAGGCCGATCAGACGTCGACCGATCAAGTGTGTCAGCCAACTGCCGACCGCCGCGTACAGCAGCGCACACCAGAACATGTAGCCCGGAATTTCGATGCCGAAAACTTCGATGCTGCCGGACACGCCCCACAGAATGATCGAGAACGACACCAGGCTGACGACTGTGCGGATCAACCCCAGAGCGAGACTCAGGGTCGTACTGGTGAACGTGTTGAGGTCTTCGGAAATCCGTTGGTCAGGGTTATCGGTATAGCCGCCCTGCTCCAGCTGGTAGTAGTTCTTGTGCCCCAGCCAGCGCTTGAAATGGTTTTCGGTGAGCCACGCACGCCAGCGGATGGTGAGCATTTGCGTCAGATACTGGCGGTACACCGCACCGAGAATGGCCACGGCCGCAATGCCGCAGAAGTACAGGATCAACTGCCAGAACGCCGCCTCATCCTTCTTTTGCAGGGCGTTGTAGAAATCCTTGTACCAACTGTTGAGCCACACCGAGATGCCCACGCTGAACAGCGACAGGGCGATGACGGCGATCAGCAACGTCCAGGCCTTGCCCTTCTCTTCGCTGCGCCAATAAGGCGTGGTCATGGCCCACACCTTGCGAAAAAACTGCCCGCGCACAGCATCGTTGACCGCGGAATATTCAGCGTTCTGATTCATGGAAAAGGCTCGATAAAGAAAAGAACAGACACGCACCGATCATAGATGATCGGTGCGTTTTATCGCGAGGGCTGGCGATGGTCGTTCAGCGCAGGTTCAGCGACGAACCGGGCGCTTCTGCAGTTTGCGCTGCAGAGTGCGGCGGTGCATGCCCAGGGCGCGGGCAGTGGCGGAGATGTTGCCTTCGTGCTCGGTCAGCACGCGCTGGATGTGCTCCCACTGCAGGCGATCCACCGACATCGGGTTTTCCGGCACCAGGCTGTCGAGGTCGGCGTGTTCGGACAGCAGCGCTGCCAGCACATCGTCGGCGTCGGCCGGTTTGCACAGGTAATTGCAGGCGCCGCGCTTGATCGCTTCGACCGCGGTGGCAATGCTCGAGTAACCGGTGAGGATCACCACGCGCATTTCCGGGTCCAGCTCCAGCAGCTTCGGCAGCAGGACCAGGCCGGAATCGCCGTCCATTTTCAGGTCCAGCGCCGCATAGTCCGGCAGATCGGCCTGGGCGATGGTCAGGCCTTCCTCGGCAGAACCGGCGGTGCTGACGCGGAAACCACGGCGGGCCATGGCACGGGCCATCACCCGGGTGAAGGTCGCGTCGTCATCGACCAGCAGCAAATGCGGCAGTTCTTCGCCTTCGACTTGGATTTCGTCATTCATGTTGCTCTCCTCGGGCGCCGTGGGGCAGGCGCAGCTCGGTGAGCGTGCCGCCTTCCTCATGACTATAGAGTTTCACTGAGCCGCCGGCGCGTGTCACGCTGGCCTTGCTCAAAAACAGGCCCAGGCCGAAACCTTTGCCCTTGGTGGTAAAAAACGGTTTGCCAATCTGCTCGGCGATGGCCAGCGGCACACCGGCGCCATGATCGCGGATGCTGATGGTCAGGTCTTCGGCCGTCCAGTCCAGGGTCACCTGTAGGTTTTCCGGGCAGGCATCGGCGGCGTTGTTCAATAGATTCAACAGTGCCTGGGTCAGATCCGGCGGCGGCGCCACACGTGGCAACGGGCCCTGGCCGAGACGCTGGAAGCGGTAACTCGCTTCCGGGCGCATCAGGTGCCAGCGATTGAGCGCTTCGTCGAGCCACTCGGTGACGTCCTGCATCTCCACCGCCATCCGGCGATTGGCTTCGGCGGCGCGCACCAGTTGTTGCAGGGTCTCCTTGCAGAGTTTCACCTGATCCTTCAGCACCTTCAGGTCTTCCTGAAGCATCGGATCGTGATGATCCTGCTGCATTTCGTTGAGCAACACGCTCATGGTCGCCAGCGGCGTGCCAAGTTCATGGGCAGCACCGGCGGCCTGAGTCGCCACGGCCAACAATTGCTGATCGCGCAGGCCTTCTTCGCGACGGATCGCCCGCAACTCTTCCTGCCGGCGCAGCTCTTCAGCCATGCGCGCGGCGAAGAAGGTAATCACCGCTGCCGCCAGGGCGAAGCTCAGCCACATGCCGTAGATCTGCAGGTTCTCCCGGGCCACCGGCAGGGTTTCCAGCGGATAGAAGTGCGTCAGCATCAATGTGTACAAGGCCAGCGCAATACCCGACAGCACCACCGAATAACGCCACGGCAGCGTCACCGCAGCGATGGTCAGCGGCACCAGATAATACGAAACGAACGGGTTGGTCGAACCACCGGAGAAATACAGCAAGGCACTGTGGATAACCAGATCGCAAGCCAGTTGCAGCGCGTATTCAAGCTCGGTGACCGGCCACGAAGTGCGCAGGCGCACGGCGGTGAACACACATAGCAGAATCGAACAGCCGAGGGTCATCACCAGTTGCACCCACGGCAACGGCAACAGATCCAGCCAGTAGGCCAGGCCCACGGAACCGGCCTGCGCGGCGAGCACCAGGGTGCGGATGAAAGTCAGCCGCCAGAGGTTCTGGCGAGTGGCGGAAGTCAGTTGTACGGGGGCGAGCATGAGCTCTCCTGATGAGCGCTCCAGGCGGATCGCACGGAGTATAACCAAGGCGCGCGCTTGAGAGGCGAAAGTGCGGCAAACGACCACATGGCAAAAAGCTTCGCGGCGGCTATAAGGCCCATCTGTATAGAAGTTGTAACTGGGCGAACCGGATCATAAAAGCTAGAGTCTGATGGTTTCACGCAGGCCCCCGAACCATCACCTGCGCCCTCATCAAGGAGCTTTCATGCACACATTTCGCCGCAGCGCCGCCCTTCTCGCCCTGACCGTCGGCAGCGTCGCCAGCCTTCCGGCCCTGGCCGCCGATGAGCTGCACTACAACCAGATTTCCCTGCGCGCCGAAGTCAGCCAGGAAGTGGCCCGCGACCTGATGATCGTGACCCTCTACACCGAAGAACAGAACACTGACCCTGCCAAACTCGCCGCCGACGTCAGCACCACCATGAACAAGGCCCTGGCCCAGGCCAAGCAAGTCAAAGACATCACCCTGCGCCAGGGCAGCCGCAACAGCTACCCGATCTACGACACCAAGGGCCAGAAAATCACCGGCTGGCGCGAACGCGCCGAACTGCGCCTGGAAAGCGCCGACTTCGCCGCCCTGTCCAAACTCACTGGCGAGCTGCTGACCGACCTGAAAATGGGCGGCATGGACTTCGCCATCGCCGACCCGACCCGCAAGGCCAGCGAAGACAAATTGCTGAAAGAAGCCGTCACCGCCTTCAAGGCCCGCGCCCAACTGGCCACCGACGCCCTGGGCGGCAAGGGCTACAAAATCGTCAACCTGAACCTCAACAGCAACGGCTTCCCACAACCGTACATGCGCGCCCCGATGATGATGAAAGCCGCCGGCATGGACGCAGCACCCGTCACGCCTGAAGTCGAAGCCGGCACCAGCCAGGTCAGCCTGACGGCCGATGGCTCGATTGAAGTGTTGATGCAGTGATTGAGTAACGGCTGAATGAAAAACCGGCGATCAGAAAATGATCGCCGGTTTTTTTTATGCCCGGGATTTGGGTTATCAGGTTTGCGGATCAACCCGGTCCAGCGCGCGGTTCACTGCGAGCTCAGCCAGCATGATGATCTGCTGGATACCCAGCGCAGTACTGCGCTGCGGACCCGAAAGCTCATTGGCGAAATTGCTGGAGATGGTACTGGCCGAGGCCAGGGATTCGCAGGCATTGGCCAGCAGGCTTTCGGTGTCGACGTTGGGAGTGACCATATACATCGTGCTCGGGCGCGGTTTGGAAGGGTTGGGGCAGAGATAAAAATCGAGGGCGCGTTTGATGGCTTCGCGGTTGCGAGCGAGGTCTTCGGCGCGCATGGCTTCTTCGAGTGGGGTGGGTGTTTCGAGGGGTGGGTCGGGGACAACCTTGTTCATTGATTAACTCCTTGCTGACTTGAAGCCACCAAATGCCGTTCTCACGCGGCGAAGAGGTGGCAGCTATGTGCGGGGTGAGAAACCGGGCAAGGAGATTCCGGCCAGACCAAAGTCTGCCCGCACACAGCCGCCATAAATCAATTACTGGCAGCAGAAAGCTGGCGGCAATTATGGTCGGACTGACGTTTGAATAACACTCGCTTGCCTGGGTTCTCACACCCAATCACAGAGTTTTCTGCGACAACCAAAGACTAGGGATCGTGCTTCCGACGGACAACCTGAAAACCTTGTGGGAAGGATCCTGTGTTGTTGTTGAGATTTAAACAGCTTCAAAAGCTGCCCTCACCCTAGCCCTCTCCCGGAGGGAGAGGGGACTGACCGCGTCGTTTAAATGAAATACTCCGACGTGAGATATCGAAGGTGAATTCAAAATCTGAAAAGCACACAAACCGCTCTAAGCTGTTGCCCCACCACCACTCAACAGGATGAGCGTTAGCTCGGCTGCAGCTCTTGATCTTGATTCACGGGCGACGTCGGAAGGCTGAGTGGAGGGATTTATCCGGGGGTGGGAGCGCAGCGACCGTTTGGAGAAGCCAAACACATCGAGAGGAGGTGCAGCGAAGCAAACCGTAGGCGATGCCCCCCGGATGAATCCCGGAGCGAAGGAACCCCGAGCCTTAGCGAGCGGGCCGGACGTAGGAGCAAGCGTTTTTGGTTACTTTTTAGGCGTTTGTAAAAAGTGACCCGCCGTAAGGGCGGAACCCTAAGAAGCCGTTACCGCAGCAACGGATATGTACACAACCCCCCCAGATATACCGAGATAGACGCACCCCCTCAAAAAACGATATTTCCGAACCCCCTCAAATCCCCGCTAACCTCAAGGAACAACCACCTCCAGACCCACGGGCCAGACATGCAAAGATCCACCCTCAAACCACTCCTGATCACCCTGGCCCTCACCGCCATAACCCCAATCGCAAACGCAGCCACAACCCTGGTCTACTGCTCCGAAGCCAGCCCCGCAGGCTTCGACCCCAGCCAATACACCAGCGGCACCGACTTCGACGCCTCCGCCGAAACCGTCTTCAACCGCCTAACCCAATTCAAACGCGGCGGCACCGAAGTCGAACCCGGCCTGGCGACGAACTGGGACGTAAGCCCGGACGGCCTCCAGTACACCTTCCACCTGCGCCAAAACGTAAAATTCCACACCACCGACTACTTCACCCCCACCCGAACCTTCAACGCCGACGACGTCCTCTTCACCTTCCAGCGCCTGCTCGACCCGGAGAACGCCTTCCGCAAGGCCTACCCCGCCGAATCCCCCTACTTCACCGACATGGGCCTGAACACCACGATCAAATCCGTGGAAAAATTCGACGAAAACACCGTGCGTTTCAACCTGAACAACGTCGACGCCGCCTTCGTGCAAAACCTCGCCATGAGCTTCGCCTCGGTGCAATCGGCCGAATACGCCGCCCAACTGTTGAAGGAAGGCCACGCCGCCGACCTCAACCAGAAACCGGTCGGCACCGGCCCGTTCGTGTTCAAGCGTTACCAGAAGGACGCGCAGATCCGCTATGCCGCCAACAAGGACTACTGGAAACCCGAGGACGTGAAGCTCGATAACCTGGTGTTCTCGATCACCCCGGACGCCGCCGTCCGCCTGCAAAAGCTCAAGACCGGCGAATGTCAGGTCAGCGGCTACCCACGCCCGGCCGACATCGAAGTGATGGAAAAAGACCCGAATCTGCGGGTGTTGAAACAGGCCGGTTTCAACCTCGGCTTCCTCGCCTACAACACCACCCATCCGCCGCTGGATCAGCTCAAAGTGCGCCAGGCCCTGGACATGGCCATCGACAAACCGGCGATCATCAAAGCGGTTTACCAGAGTGCCGGGCAGTTGGCGCAAAACGCCTTGCCGCCAGCGCAATGGTCGTTCGATCCGAACATTAAAGACGCGCCGCATGACCCTGCAAAAGCCAAGGCGCTACTCAAGGAAGCCGGGGTTGCACCGGGTACAACCATCAATCTCTGGGCCATGACCGTGCAGCGCGCCTCGAACCCGAATGCGCGGATGTCGGCGCAGATGATCCAGCAGGACTGGGAGAAGATCGGTATCAAGGCCAACATCGTCAGCTATGAATGGGGCGAGTACATCAAACGCGCCAAGAATGGCGAGCACGACGCGATGATCTACGGCTGGACCGGTGACAACGGCGACCCCGACAACTGGCTGGGCGTGCTTTACAGCTGCGCGGCGGTGAAGGGCAGCAACTACGCCAAGTGGTGCGATCCGGCCTACGACAAGCTGGTGCAGCAGGCCAAGGTGTCCACCGATAAAACGCAACGGGTAAAACTGTATCAACAGGCGCAACTGATCCTTAAACAGCAGGTGCCGATCACGCCGATCGCCAATTCCACGGTGTTCCAGCCACTGCGCAAGGAAGTCACCGACTTCAAGATCAGCCCGTTCGGTCTAACCCCCTTCTATGGGGTGGGTATAAATAAGTAACACCCGGCCCCAATCCGGCGCGCACAACGTGACCAGCGCACCGTTTTGGGGCTTCGTTTGCACCGTAAAAACCGGCCGCAAACGGTCAAATGCGTCAGAAGTTATACGGATGCGACATTAAGGTACGTTCGTGCCACGCTTTGACGCCGCCGAGCGCTCTGGATCTTGCATTGGGTATGGGCCCTGCATAAGTATCCGCAGGCACGACTCACGAGGTCGTACCTCACTACTAAAAAATGACAACAAATCATGAGGCCAACATGCTTAAACACGCGGTCATTCCGTTTTTAGTCGGCGCAGGCTTGTTAGCCTCCGCACCTTTCGCCACCGCTGCGACTAACCTGGTGTTCTGCTCCGAAGGCAGCCCGGCCGGTTTCGATCCAGGCCAATACACCACCGGAACCGACTTCGACGCCTCAGCCGAAACCATGTTCAACCGTCTGACCCAGTTCGAGCGTGGCGGTACCGCCGTGATTCCTGGTCTGGCGACCAAGTGGGACATTTCTGATGACGGCCTGACTTACACCTTCCATCTGCGTGAAGGCGTCAAGTTCCACACCACCCCGTATTTCAAGCCGACTCGTGAGTTCAACGCCGACGACGTGCTGTTCACCTTCAATCGCATGATTAACAAGGATGACCCGTTCCGTAAGGCGTACCCGACCGAATTCCCGTACTTCACCGACATGGGGATGGATACCAACATCACCAAGATCGATAAAGTCGACGACCACACCGTCAAGTTCACCCTGAAAGAAGTCGACGCCGCGTTCATTCAGAACATGGCGATGAGCTTCGCGTCTGTTCAGTCCGCCGAGTACGCAGCCCAGCTGCTGAAGGAAGGCAAGGCTGCCGACATCAACCAGAAGCCGATCGGCACTGGTCCGTTCGTGTTCAAGAGCTACCAGAAAGACTCCAACATCCGTTACACCGGCAACAAGGACTACTGGAAGCCTGACGACGTGAAGATCGACAACCTGATCTTCGCCATCACCACCGACCCGTCGGTACGTATCCAGAAGCTGAAAAAGAACGAGTGCCAGGTCACCCTGTTCCCGCGCCCGGCCGACCTCGCGGCACTGAAAGCCGATCCTGCGTTGAAGATGCCTGACCAGGCCGGTTTCAACCTGGGCTACATCGCCTACAACGTGATGGACAAGGTCAAGGGCAGCAACGAGCCTAACCCGCTGGCCGACCTGCGCGTCCGCCAGGCCCTGGACATGTCGGTCAACAAACCACAGATCATCGACTCGGTTTACCAGGGCGCCGGCCAACTGGCCGTCAACGCCATGCCACCGACCCAGTGGTCCTACGACACCACCATCAAGGACGCCAAGTACGATCCTGAGAAAGCCAAACAGCTGCTCAAGGAAGCCGGCGTCAAGGAAGGTACCGAGATCGTCCTGTGGGCGATGCCGGTTCAGCGTCCCTACAACCCGAACGCCAAGCTGATGGCTGAAATGCTTCAGTCCGACTGGGCGAAGATCGGCCTGAAAGTGAAGATTCAAAGCTACGAGTGGGGCGAGTACATCAAGCGCTCCAAAGGTGGCGAGAACCAGGGCATGCTGATTGGCTGGAGCGGTGACAATGGTGATCCGGACAACTGGCTCAACGTGTTGTTTGGTTGCGACTCCCTGAGTGGCAACAACTTCTCCAAATGGTGCGACAAGAAATTCGACGGCCTCGTAAAAGAAGCCAAGCGCACTACTGACCAGGCCAAGCGCACCGAACTCTACAAAGAGGCGCAGCACGTCCTCAAAGATGCAGTCCCTATGACACCTATCGCTCACTCGACGGTGTATCAACCCATGCGCGCCAACGTGCAGGACTTCAAGATCAGCCCATTCGGCTTGAACTCCTTCTACGGCGTCAGCGTCAGCAAATAAAAGAGGCAGCGGCGACGTATTCAGCGTCGCCGCTGTTTTTTTTACCGAGAAGTTAGGAATTTGCCTACAGCCTTTTCCGCCCAGTCTTACCGGGTTGGTTTAGGACGCGTTGCCTTTTCCTACGAGTCTTTAGGACTCAGCGCATTTACTGCCAGACCCACGGCCCCTACCGTCGGGTTCTGACCAGTGACTGCGTGGGCTATCGGTTTTGCTGCCGTATTGGTTTGAGCTCAATGCCGCCACAACATCCCTGGACGGGATCGCGGCGCATTGAAAAACACTAAAAAAAGAGGGAGCGTCATGCGCCATACCTTGGTTTTTTCCGCATTGCTGGGCGCCGGTCTGTTGGCCGCCACGTCCGCCAGTTTCGCCGCCAGCAACAGTCTGGTGTTCTGCTCAGAAGGCAGCCCGGCCGGTTTCGATACCGCGCAGTACACGACAGCGACCGATAACGACGCCGCCGAACCGCTGTACAACCGACTGGCCGAGTTCGAAAAAGGCGCGACCAATGTCGTACCGGGCCTGGCAACCAGCTGGGATATTTCCGAGGATGGTCTCAAGTACACCTTTCACCTGCGTGAAGGTGTGAAGTTTCATACAACTCCGTACTTCAAACCTACCCGCGACTTCAACGCCGACGACGTGCTGTTCACATTCAACCGCATGCTCGATCCGCAACAGCCATTCCGTAAGGCTTATCCGACCGAGTTCCCGTATTTCAACGGGATGAGCCTCAACAAGAACATCGCCAAGGTCGAGAAGACCGGGCCGCTGACCGTGCAGTTCACGCTCAACAGCGTCGACGCCGCGTTCATCCAGAACATCGCCATGAGCTTCGCCGCCATCCTGTCTGCCGAATACGCCGACAAGCTTCTGGCCGAAGGCAAGCCGAGCGACATCAACCAGAAGCCGATCGGCACTGGCCCGTTCGTCTTCAAGAGCTACCAGAAAGACTCGAACATCCGTTACACCGGTAACCCGCACTACTGGGACCCAAGCCGGGTGAAGCTGAAGAACCTGATTTTCGCGATCAATACCGACGCCTCGGTGCGCGTGCAGAAGCTCAAGGCCGGTGAATGCCAGATCACCCTGCACCCGCGCCCGGCCGATGTACCGGCACTGAAGAACGATCCGAAACTGCAATTGATCGAGAAACCGGGCTTCAACCTCGGCTACATCGCCTACAACGTGCGACACAAGCCGTTCGACCAGCTCGAAGTGCGCCAGGCGCTGGACATGGCGGTGAATAAACAGGGGATTCTCAACGCTGTTTATCAAGGCGCCGGCCAACTGGCTGTCAATGCCATGCCGCCGACCCAATGGTCCTACGACGACACCATCAAGGACGCTGCCTATAACCCGGAAAAAGCCAAAGAGCTGCTCAAGGCTGCCGGCGTCAAGGAAGGCACCGAGATCACCCTGTGGGCTATGCCGGTACAACGTCCGTACAACCCGAACGCCAAACTGATGGCCGAAATGCTCCAGGCGGACTGGGCCAAGATCGGTCTGAAAGTGAAGATCGTCAGCTACGAATGGGGCGAGTACATCAAGCGCACCAAGAATGGCGAGCACGACATCAGCCTGATCGGCTGGACCGGTGACAACGGGGATCCGGACAACTGGCTCGGCACGCTGTACAGCTGCGACGCCATCGGCGGCAACAACTACTCCATGTGGTGCGATCAGGCTTACGACAAGCTGATCAAGCAGGCCAAGGTCGTCACCGACCGTGACCAGCGCACCGTGCTCTACAAACAGGCCCAGCAACTGCTCAAGCAGCAAGTGCCGATCACGCCTGTCGCTCACTCGACGGTCAACCAGCCGCTGAGCGCCAAAGTCGAAGGGTTCAAGGTGAGCCCGTTCGGTCGCAACGTGTTTTCGGGTGTCAGCATCGATTAAACACCAAACCGATTAGCCGCAATGCTGAGGGGGCCGTCTACCCCCTCACGCAAGCGCTTTGCCGAAATTCGCCAATCAGGCCTTTTGCAAACGTTTGCGATGTGTGAATGAGTTCTAAACCAATAACCGGCCAACAAAAAAAAGCCGGCATAAAAAGAAAGTAAAGGAGCTTCACCCATGAAACTGAGCAACACCGCGATATTGGCCTTGGCCATCAGCAGCATCACCGCCACGGCTTACGCGGAAACCCAAAGCCAGGCGTTCACCCCCGTGACCGTCAACGAAAAAAGCGCCCAGGCTGAAGCTACCGGGTTCCTCGAAGGCAGCACTGTCAGCGGTACGACCCGTAACTGGTACGCCAACGAACAACTGAAGCGCGGCGGCAAGTTCACCTATCGCAAGGATGGCGTGGCCACTCCGACCGACCGCCGTATCAACTGGGTGCAAGGCACCATCGTCAAGTACAACTCGGGCTTCACCGAAGGCACCGTCGGTTTCAGCACCGAAGTGGCGGCGTACAACGCCATCGCGCTGGAGCGTGACCGCGAGAATCTGGCGTCCAACAACGGTGGCGCACCGGGCACCCGTCCAGGCGCGGGCAACAACCGTACCCTGACCCGTGAAGGCGGCGAAGCCCAGGGCCAGTGGAGCAAAGTCGGCCTGGCCAACGTCAAGGCGCGCATCTCCAACACCACCCTGACCGCCGGCCGCATGAACTTCAGCAGCCCGCAGGTTGATGTGATCGGCAACCGTCCGCTGCCATCGAGCTTCGAAGGTATCGCGATCCACAGCGAAGAGCTGAACAACCTGTCCTTCGACCTGGCCTCGTTCGACCGCGTTTCGCCGCGTACCGAAGAGAGCCTGAGCAAGTTCCGCTCCGAATACGGCGCGATCGATGCCGAAGCCGACCACGTTCACACCGGCGGCATCTCGTACCAGCCGTTCGCCAGCCTGACCACCAGCCTCTGGGGCACCCAGGCCGAAGACCTGTGGAACCAATACTACTTCGGCGCCACCCACGTGTTGGGTGACAGCTCGGTACTGGCCCTGACCACCGGTCTGAACTACTACAAGACCGTGGACGAAGGTAAGAAAAAGCTGGGCGAAATCGACAACGACACCTACTCCCTGTCGTTCGGCCTGACTCACCAGGCGCATACCCTGACCTTCTCCTACCAGGAAGTGAACGGTAACGAGTACTTCGACTACCTGCACGAAACCAACGGTATCTACCTGGCCAACTCCCTGCTGTCGGACTTCAACGGCCCGAACGAGAAATCCTTCCAGGTGGCCTACGGTCTGAACATGGCCGAATACGGCGTGCCAGGCCTGAAGTTCAACATCTACCAGGCCCGCGGCTGGGGCATCGACGGCACTCACTACAAGGGTGGCGGCTACGACGGCGTGCAGTCGATGGACGGCGAGCACCACTATGAATACGGCATCGGTGCCGCTTATGCCGTACAGAGCGGTCCTCTGAAAGCCACCACCGTTCGCGCGACCTACACCGCGCACCGTGCGAGCGAAAACCAGGCTGACGGCAGCATCAACGAGTTCCGTCTGGTGACCACCATCCCGTTCAACATCCTGTAAAAACGCCAGCCGACGGCTGACTCAGTGACGAGTCGGCCGTTCGGCTTTTTGTCTTCAACCGATTGCAGAGGGTTCTTGATGAAAATGCTTCCCCTACGTGCAGCCATCGCGGCTGCGTTGCTGAGTGTCGCTGTCGGCGTCTCGGCCAAACCCTTGGTGGTCTGCACCGAAGCCAGCCCGGAAGGCTTCGATATGGTCCAGTACACGACTGCAGTCACTGCCGACGCGGTGGCCGAAACCATCTTCAACCGTCTGGCGGACTTCAAGCCCGGCACCACTGAAGTGATCCCGGCGCTCGCAGAGTCCTGGGACATCAGCGACGACGGCCTGACCTACACGTTCCACCTGCGCAAAGGCGTCAAGTTTCACACCACCGAATATTTCAAGCCGACCCGCGACATGAACGCCGACGACGTGGTCTGGAGCTTCCAGCGCCAGCTGGACCCGAATCACCCATGGCACAAACTGTCGAGCGTGGGCTTCCCGTACTTTGAAAGCATGGGCTTCAAGGAACTGCTCAAAAGCGTCGAGAAAGTCGACGACAACACCGTCAAGTTCACCCTGACCCGTCGCGAAGCGCCGTTCCTGGCCGACATCGCCATGGCGTTCTCCTCGATCTATTCGGCCGAATACGCCGATCAGTTGCTCAAGGCCAACAAGACTGGCGACCTGAACAACAAGCCGGTCGGCACCGGCCCGTTCATCTTCCAGCGTTACGCCAAGGACGCCCAGGTTCGGTTCAAGGCCAACCCGGACTACTTCCGCGGCAAAGCCCCGGCTGACGCGCTGATCCTGGCGATTGCCACCGACAACAACGTGCGTTTGCAGAAGCTCAAGGCCAATGAGTGCCAGATCGCGCTGTATCCGAAACCGGATGACATCCCGAGCATCAAGAA
Organism: Pseudomonas fluorescens; assembly: GCF_030344995.1. Taxonomy (GTDB): domain Bacteria; phylum Pseudomonadota; class Gammaproteobacteria; order Pseudomonadales; family Pseudomonadaceae; genus Aquipseudomonas; species Aquipseudomonas fluorescens_BF. Next base: position 1,236,928 of record NZ_CP128260.1, on the reverse strand, counting down.
AGACAGCAACCTGAAAGTCGATGAAATGGACGCGATGACCGTTTCGTACATCGCCATGAACACCCAGCACAAATACATCAGCGACGTTCGGGTGCGCAAAGCGATCGACATCGCCTTCGACAAGGAAGCCTACGTCAACGCCCTGTTCGGCAAAGGCAACGCCTCGGTCGCGGTCAACCCGTACCCGCCGACTTTGCTGGGCTATAACCACGACCTGAAGAACCCGCCACGTGACCTCGATGCCGCCCGCAAGCTGCTCAAGGAAGCCGGCGTACCGGAAGGCACCGTGTTTACCCTGTTTACCCGCAACGGCGGCGGCCCGACCAACCCTAACCCGATGCTCGGCGCGCAGATGATGCAGGCTGACCTGGCCAAGGTCGGGATCAAGATCGACATCCGCGTGATGGAATGGGGCGAGATGCTCAAACGCGCCAAGGCTGGCGAGCACGACATGGTTTCGGCCGGATGGGCGGGCGACAACGGCGACCCGGATAACTTCCTGACGCCTATGCTCAGTTGCGAAGCTGCCAAGAACGGCGAAAACTACGCTCGCTGGTGCAACGAGAAATTCCAGGCCCTGCTCGACGAAGCACGGGCTAAAGTAGATCCGGCCGAACGCGCCAAACTGTATGAAGAAGCGCAAGTGATCTTCAATCAGGACCAACCGTGGATCAGCATGGCCCACACCCGCATGTTCACCGCAATGCGCAACAACGTAGAGGGTTATCACATCAGCCCTCTGACAACCAATAACTTCGCCACCACCCAGGTGAAGTAGATAAGAAAACTCCCGGCCTCCCTGACCCAGGGTCGCCGGGCACGCCTAACCGGCTGATGAGGTACCACACACGATGTTTAGTTTTATTGCCCGCCGACTGGGGTTATTGATCCCCACGTTTTTCGGCATCACCTTGCTGACTTTCGCGTTGATTCGCATGATTCCCGGCGACCCCGTGGAAGTGATGATGGGCGAACGTCGGGTCGACCCCGAAATGCACGCTCAGGCAATGGAACGCCTCGGTCTGAACAAACCGCTGTACGCCCAGTACCTGGACTACATCGGCAAACTGGCCCATGGCGATCTCGGCGAATCCCTGCGCACCCGTGAGAGCGTATGGACCGAGTTCACCTCCCTCTTCCCGGCGACCCTGGAACTGTCCATGGCCGCCCTGTTGTTCGCCGGCATCCTGGGCCTGCTGGCCGGGGTGATCGCGGCCCTCAAGCGAGGATCCCTGTTCGACCACGGGGTGATGGGCATCTCCCTGGCGGGTTATTCGATGCCGATCTTCTGGTGGGGCCTGATCCTCATCATGTTCTTCTCGGTGAGCCTGGGCTGGACCCCGGTGTCCGGGCGGATCGACCTGCTTTACGACATCGAGCCGCGCACCGGCTTCATGCTGATCGACACCCTGCTGGCCGATGACATGGGCGCGTTCCTCGATGCCCTGCATCACCTGATTCTGCCGGCCATCGTGCTGGGTACCATTCCGCTGGCGGTGATCGCGCGGATGACCCGTTCGTCGATGCTCGAAGTCTTGCGTGAAGACTACATCCGCACCGCCAAGGCCAAAGGCCTGTCGCCGTCGCGCGTGGTGTTCGTGCACGGCCTGCGCAACGCGCTGATTCCGGTGCTGACCGTGGTCGGCCTGCAAGTCGGCACCCTGCTGGCCGGTGCGGTCCTGACCGAAACCATTTTCTCCTGGCCCGGCATCGGTAAATGGCTGATCGAAGCCATCGGCGCCCGGGACTACCCGGTTGTGCAAAACGGCATCCTGTTAATCGCCTGCCTGGTGATTCTGGTCAATTTCGTGGTGGACATCCTCTACGGCTTTGCCAACCCACGCATCCGTCATCAGCGCTGAGGTCAATACCCATGAGCACTCCAACTTCCTCAGTAGTCACCGCCGCCACCGCCGTGGATCAAAGTCTGCTGTACCCGTCACCGTACAAAGAGTTCTGGCAGGCTTTCGCCAAGAACAAGGGCGCCGTCGCCGGCCTGCTGTTCATGCTGCTGGTGATTTTCTGCGCGATCTTCGCGCCGTGGGTCGCCCCGCATAACCCGAGCGAGCAATATCGCGACTTCCTGCTGACGCCGCCGGCGTGGCTTGAAGGCGGGCAAATGCAATTCCTGCTCGGCACCGATGAACTGGGCCGCGACCTGCTGTCGCGTCTGATCCAGGGTTCGCGCCTGTCGCTGCTGATCGGTCTGTCGTCGGTGGTGATGTCGCTGATCCCGGGGATCCTGCTGGGTCTGTTCGCCGGTTTCTTCCCGAAAGTGGTCGGCCCGACCATCATGCGTCTGATGGACATCATGCTGGCCCTGCCATCCCTGCTGCTGGCCGTGGCGATCGTCGCCATCCTCGGCCCAGGCCTGATCAACACCGTGATCGCGATTGCCGTGGTTTCGCTGCCGTCCTACGTGCGTCTGACCCGCGCTGCCGTGATGGGTGAGCTGAACCGCGACTACGTGACCGCTGCGCGCCTGGCCGGTGCCGGTCTGCCACGCCTGATGTTCATCACCGTGCTGCCGAACTGCATGGCACCGCTGATCGTTCAGGCGACCCTGAGCTTCTCCTCGGCGATCCTCGATGCCGCCGCCCTGGGCTTCCTCGGCCTCGGCGTCCAGCCGCCAACCCCTGAGTGGGGCACCATGCTGGCTTCGGCCCGCGACTACATCGAACGCGCCTGGTGGGTGGTGAGTCTGCCTGGTTTGACCATTTTGCTCAGCGTGCTGGCAATCAACTTGATGGGCGACGGCCTGCGCGATGCGCTGGACCCGAAACTCAAGAACGCCGCCTGAGGAGATTCCCATGTCACTGTTAGAAATCAAGAATCTCAACGTTCGCTTCGGCGACAAGAACGCCACCCCGGTCGTCGACGGCCTAGACCTGAAAGTCGACAAGGGCGAAGTCCTGGCGATCGTGGGCGAGTCGGGTTCCGGCAAGTCCGTGACCATGATGGCGCTGATGGGCCTGATCGAGCACCCGGGGATCGTCACCGCCGACTCGCTGAGCTTCGACGGCAAGAACATGCTCAAGCTGAACAACCGCCAGCGTCGGCAGATCGTCGGCAAAGACCTGGCGATGGTGTTCCAGGACCCGATGACCGCGCTGAACCCGAGCTACACCGTCGGTTTCCAGATCGAAGAAGTGCTGCGCCTGCACCTGAAAATGTCCGGCAAGCAAGCGCGTAAACGTGCGATCGAACTGCTGGAAAAAGTGGAAATCCCGGGCGCCGCCAGCCGTATGGACGCCTACCCGCACCAACTGTCCGGCGGCATGAGCCAGCGTGTGGCGATTGCCATGGCAATTGCCGGCGAGCCGAAACTGCTGATCGCGGACGAACCAACCACCGCACTCGACGTGACGATTCAGGCACAGATCATGGATCTGCTGCTGGCGTTGCAGAAAGAACAGAACATGGGCCTGGTACTGATCACCCACGACCTCGCCGTCGTGGCTGAAACCGCCCAGCGCGTGTGCGTGATGTACGCCGGTCAAGCTGTTGAAGTCGGTCAGGTGCCGCAACTGTTCGACATCCCTGCCCACCCGTACAGCGAAGCGCTGCTCAAGGCGATTCCGGAACACAGCCAGGGTGCCGAGCGTCTGGCCACTCTGCCAGGCATCGTTCCCGGCCGTTACGACCGCCCGCAAGGCTGCCTGCTGTCGCCGCGCTGCCCGTACGTGCAGGACAGCTGCCGCGCGCAGCGTCCGACCCTTGACCCGAAAAGCCACAGCCTCGCCCGCTGCTTCTATCCGTTGAACCAGGAGGTGGCGTAATGGCCGTCGTACTTACCGCCCGCGACCTGACCCGTCACTACGAAGTCTCCCGTGGCCTGTTCAAGGGCCATGCGACCGTACGCGCCCTCAACGGCGTGTCGTTCGAGCTGGAAGCCGGCAAGACCCTCGCCGTCGTTGGTGAATCGGGCTGCGGCAAGTCCACCCTCGCCCGCGCCCTGACACTGATCGAAGAGCCGTCGTCCGGTTCCCTGAAAATCGCCGGCCAGGAAGTGGCTGGCGCCGACAAGGCCCAGCGCAAACAACTGCGCAAAGACGTGCAGATGGTGTTCCAGAGCCCATACGCGTCGTTGAACCCACGGCAGAAAATCGGTGATCAACTGGCCGAACCGCTGCTGATCAACACCAACCTGAGTGCTGCCGAGCGTCGCGAGAAAGTCCAGGCGATGATGAAGCAGGTCGGCTTGCGTCCCGAGCACTACCAGCGTTATCCGCACATGTTCTCCGGCGGTCAGCGTCAGCGTATCGCGCTGGCCCGCGCCATGATGCTGCAACCGAAAGTGCTGGTGGCGGACGAACCGACCTCGGCGCTGGACGTGTCGATCCAGGCGCAGGTGCTGAACCTGTTCATGGACATGCAACAGGAGTTCAACACCGGTTACGTGTTCATCTCGCACAACCTGGCGGTAGTGCAGCACGTGGCCGATGACGTGATGGTGATGTACCTCGGTCGTCCGGTGGAAATCGGTCCGAAGCACGACATCTATGCCCGTCCTCTGCACCCGTACACCCAGGCGCTGTTGTCGGCGACCCCGACCATCCACCCGGATCCGGACAAGCCGAAAATCAAGATCGTCGGCGAGTTGCCCAACCCGCTGAACCCGCCACCTGGCTGCGCGTTCCACAAGCGCTGCCCGTACGCCACCGCGCGTTGCAGCAGCGAAGAGCCGGCCCTGCGTCAGCTCGACACCCGTCAGGTGGCGTGCCACTACGCCGAGCAGTTCCTCGACGGCGCGGCATGAAAAAACCCGCCCCGTTTCCCGGGGCGGGTTGTTGATGAGTTGCCCAAACCCCTTCTGCCTCGATTGCGCATCAATCGGGAAAGAAGGGGTTTTCTTTTGCCCGGAATCTACGTCTGGCTGTCGCCTTCGTCCGGATCGTCATCCGAATCGGGTGTGCCATCCGAATCCGGATCCGTATCAGTGGCGTTGTCATCGGAGTCAGGATCACTCGCATTCGACTTGGCGAGCATCAACCCGGCGTGTCCGACCTGTCCGCTGGAGGCCTGGGTATCGTGATCCTCGCACTCGGCCCAGGCCGTCGCGGTGCCGAGGGACAGCATTACCATCACTTTCAACAGCAGCAAAACGCGTAGCAACCTGTTTTTCATAGCCGATTCCATCCTGTTCCAGGTGAGAAATTCATGCCTGACCTGACGCTGATTGAAATCTAGTTCCGATCCGCCGGGTTCACCAGATAGGACGCTAACCAACGCCCGGAAATGCCATGCGTGGACAGACCGCTTTCGAATAACGCCCATAACCGGATCAGCTAAGCGTTTGCGCCGTGTGTGGCTCGGATGCAGGTGGCCCGATAAATCAGCGGCACTGACAGCAAGGCCAGCACGGCACTCGCCAGCCAGACACTGTGGCCGCCGAACTGGCCATAAAGCTGCCCACCGAGCACGGGCGACAACAGCGAACTCGCACTCCAGGCCATGAAGAACAGTCCGAAATAGCGACCGCTTTTTCCGGTTTGCGCATGCTGCATCACCAACACGTTCAACGGTGGCATGAACAACGCTTCCCCCAGCGTCCAGATCACGGTCGAGAGGCAGGCATAAAACAACCCGGACCCCAGCGGCAACATGCCGAGTCCGATCGCCAGCAGCACACAACCGGCGATCAGCGGCCGACGCGCGCCCCAGCGCTCTCCCCAGTGCGACATGGGAATCTGCAGCGCCACCACCAGAATCGCATTGATCGCGAACTGCCAGCCGATGGCCTCGGTGCTCAAGCGGTAGTAGTCGCGAAGGTAGTTGCCCAAGGTGCTGTAGACCGTGTCGAACGCCATGCCCAGAAGGACGGTCGCCCCCAGCAGCCAGAGGAAGGGTTTGTCGCGATACGGCAGGCCCGAACCCGAATGCGCCTGCGGCGCCTCGTCCGCGATCAGCACCGGCCGGCGCCAGGTCGTGCGGACAAACCAAAGCAACGCCAGCAACGTGAGCCCGGCGCTGATGAAGAACACCCAGCGAAAGTCCACCTGTGCCAGAGCACCGCCCGCCACACCGGCAGCGGCCATCCCGAGGTTCCTGGCGATGCGACTCAAGGCCTGCGCCCGTGGCCGCTGCGCGACCTCGCAATACTCCATGATCAAGCGTTGATGCAGCGTACGGATCGCCCCGTCGAGCGTGCCGCTGAGCAACAGCAACCCGGCCAGCAACGGCACTTGCGTGACCAGCCCCAGCAACACCAGAACCCACGCAGAGATGAAAAACAGCGCCGCCGTCAGTCGCGCCGTGCGCACGTGATCACTGAGCCATCCGCCGAGCATCGAGCCGATCAGCAGACCACCGCCATATGCCGACAGCAGCCAGCCGACGGTTTCGATCGCCAGCCCCAGCTCCTGGCGCAAGTACAACGCCATGAACAGTTTGACCATGCTGCTCAGGCGATTGATGAACAGCAGCGCCGCCAGCACCCAGGCCATCAGGCTGAAATAACCATTGGGCCGAAGCAGATGAGCGAGCCTCCCTGTCATTCCATTGCTCCCTTATTGATCGGACCGGACGCCCGACTTGAATGAGTTCGCATACTTGATCAGCACGCAAAAAAAAGCCCACTGTTTTATCAGTGGGCTTTCGGGTGTCACCAGTCAGCGCTTAGTGATGCTCACGGGTCGCACGGAATTTCACGTCCGGCCAGCGCTCTTCCATCAAGGCCAGGTTGACGCGGGTCGGCGCGAGGTAGGTCAGGTGACCGCCGCCGTCCAGTGCCAGGTTTTCCACGGCCTTGTTGGAGAACTCCTCAAGCTTCTTCTTGTCGCTGCATTCGATCCAGCGCGCGGAGTACACGGTGATCGGCTCGTAGGAGCATTCGACCTTGTATTCCTCTTTCAGGCGGCTGGCGACCACATCGAACTGCAGCACACCGACGGCGCCAAGGATGATGTCGTTGCTGCGCTCCGGGAAGAACACCTGGGTCGCGCCTTCTTCGGCCAGCTGTTGCAGGCCCTGGCGCAGTTGCTTGGATTTCAGCGGATCGCGCAGGCGTACGCGGCGGAACAGTTCCGGGGCGAAGTGCGGGATACCGGTGAAGCCCAGGGTTTCGCCTTCGCTGAAGGTGTCGCCGATCTGGATCGTGCCGTGGTTGTGCAGACCGATGATGTCGCCGGCGTACGCCTCTTCCAGCTGCTCACGCTCGGAGGAGAAGAACGTCAGGGCGTCGCCGATGCGCACGTCCTTGCCGGTACGCACATGGCGCATCTTCATGCCTTTCTCGTACTTGCCGGAGCAGATACGCATGAAGGCGATACGGTCGCGGTGTTTCGGGTCCATGTTCGCCTGGATCTTGAAGATGAAGCCCGAGAACTTCTCTTCCACCGGTTCCACGGTGCGCTCGTTGGCCACACGCGGCAGCGGACGCGGGGCCCAGTCGACTACAGCGTCGAGTACATGGTCGACACCAAAGTTGCCCAGTGCGGTACCGAAGAACACCGGGGTCAGTTGACCGTCGATGAACTCCTGCTGGTTGAACTCGTGACAGGCGCCCTGCACCAGCTCCAGCTGCTCAAGGAAACGATCGTACTCATCGCCGAGGTGGGCGCGGGCTTCGTCGGAATCGAGCTTTTCGATGATCTTGGTTTCGGTGCGTTCGTGACCGTGACCGGCGGTGTAGACAATGATGTAGTCGTCCGCCAGGTGGTACACGCCCTTGAAGTCGCGGTAGCAACCGATCGGCCAGGTGATCGGCGCAGCCTTGATCTTCAGGACGGCTTCGATCTCGTCGAGCAGTTCGATCGGGTCGCGGATGTCACGGTCGAGTTTGTTGATGAAGCTGACGATCGGCGTGTCACGCAGACGGCAGACGTCCATCAGGGCAATCGTACGAGGCTCGACACCTTTACCGCCGTCGAGAACCATCAGGGCCGAGTCCACCGCAGTCAGGGTGCGGTAGGTGTCTTCGGAGAAGTCTTCGTGGCCCGGGGTGTCGAGCAGGTTGATCATGTGTTCGCGATACGGGAACTGCATGACCGACGTGGTGATCGAGATGCCCCGCTGCTTTTCCATCTCCATCCAGTCGGATGTCGCGTGGCGGTCGGATTTACGGGATTTCACCGTACCGGCCACAGCAATCGCCTTGCCCATCAGCAAGAGCTTTTCGGTGATGGTGGTTTTACCGGCATCGGGGTGGGAAATAATGGCGAAAGTGCGGCGTTTCGCGACTTCGGCGGCCTGTCTGGTCATGGGAAATCGCCTGGCGGTGATTCAAAAAAGGGCGGCGATTATAGCCCAACTCGATTCAATAACCGAACCGTTGAGCACATTAAGGGTGGCCAAATGCTGCCTCAGATGGGAACCTTTTAAAGCACGGAGACGTCCATCCCCTGTTACGACAATTCGTCAGGGGCTGAAAAATCAGCAAGTTAGCCTGACGAGGCTGCGCTCATGGCTCGCTTTCGGACCGCTTTTGCCGGGCTGAAAAAAAGCTGCTTCTCGCAAACGCTGACTCCGGCAGCCAGGAATGGCATGCCACGCGGAGCTGCGTTCGCCGACTAAAAAAAGGAGTCCGCCTGTGGCTATCCGCTATGGCAAAGGGCTGATGGGAGGTGCGGTGGTGATCGCGCTCCTGGCCCTGCTGGTCCACTGGATCGGCATCAACACGATCGAACACTACCGCGACGATTTGTTGTTTTACCTGCAAGCTCATCTGATTCTCGTCCTCGCTTCAATGCTGGCCGCCCTGGTCGTGGGCATCCCCGCCGGCATCTTCCTGAGCCGCCCGCACATGGTCGGCCGCGCCGAACGCTTCATGCAGATCTTCAACATCGGCAACACCGTGCCTCCACTGGCCGTACTCGCAATTGCCCTGGGGATTCTCGGCATCGGCAGCGGTCCGGCGATCTTCGCTTTGTTCCTCGCCTCGCTTTTGCCGATTGTGCGCAACACCTATGAAGGCCTGAAAAACGTCCAGGGTTCACTGAAAGAGGCCGCCGTCGGTATCGGCATGACGCCGCGTCAGGTGCTGTGGAAAGTCGAGCTGCCCAACGCCGTGCCGATCATCGTCGGTGGTGTGCGGGTGGCGCTGGCGATCAACGTCGGCACCGCGCCGCTGGCCTTCCTGATCGGCGCCAACAGCCTCGGCAGCCTGATCTTCCCCGGCATCGCCCTGAACAATCAGCCGCAACTGCTGCTCGGCGCCGCGTGTACCGCGCTGCTGGCCCTGCTGCTCGATGGCGTGGTCACCCTCGCCAGCCGTCTCTGGCTGGAACGCGGTTTGCGCCCGTCTTAAGGCTTTTGCGAAGGAATGAACATGAAACGACTTAGCTTGATCTTGGGCTGCGCCCTGCTGTTCGCAGGATTGGCGCAAGCCGCTGAAAAGCCCGTTATCCGCCTTGGCGCCCGGGTATTCACCGAGCAGACCCTGCTCGCGGAAATCACCGCGCAATACCTGCGCAGCAAAGGCTACGACGCGCAGATCACCGGCGGTCTGGGCAGCAACCTGGCCCGCAGCGCCCACGAAAGCGGGCAGCTGGACATGCTCTGGGAATACACCGGGGTGTCGCTGGTGGCCTACAACCACGTGACTGAAAAACTCGACAGCGAACAGTCCTACGCCCGGGTGAAAGAACTCGACGCGAAAAAAGGCCTGGTCTGGCTCACGCCGTCGAAATTCAGTAACACCTACGCCCTCGCCCTACCGAAAAAGGTGGCCGAGGAATATCCGCAGATCAGCAATATCAGCCAGTTGAACGACGTGCTGAAGGCTGAAGCCAAGACCAATCACCTGGTCGCGCTGGACACCGAGTTCGCCAACCGCTCCGACGGCCTGGACGGCATGGTCAAGCTCTACGACATGAACCTGACCCGCAAAAACATCCGGCAGATGGACGCAGGGCTGGTGTACACCGCGCTGCGTAACGGTCAGGTGTTTGCCGGTCTGGTCTACACCACCGACGGTCGCCTCAACGCGTTCGGGCTGAAGTTGCTGGAAGACGACAAACATTACTTCCCGGACTACACCGCCGCGCCGGTCGTGCGTCAGGCCTACCTCGACGCCCACCCGAAACTGGCAGAACAACTCAAACCACTGGCCGAACTGTTCGACGACGAAACCATGCGCCAGCTCAACGCGCGAGTCGATGTCGATCACGAGAGCCCGTCGAAAGTCGCTGCCGATTTCCTGCGCCAGCATCCACTGAACTAAAGGAGGAAAAGTCATGGAATTTTTGAACGCCTTTTCCCACCTCGACTGGCAGCAGGTGATGCACCTGACCTGGCAGCACATCACCCTGGTCGGCATCGCCGTCAGCCTGGCGATTCTCATCGGCGTGCCGCTGGGCATTTTGATGACGCGCTTCCCGAGCCTTGCCGGTCCCTTGCAGGCCAGTGCCACGGTGCTGCTGACCGTGCCGTCGATTGCGCTGTTCGGCCTGCTGCTGCCGTTCTACTCGAAATTCGGCCAGGGCCTCGGCCCGATGCCGGCAATCACCGCCGTGTTCCTTTATTCACTGCTGCCGATCATGCGCAACACCTACCTCGCCCTGACCGGCGTCGAACCGGGCATTCGCGAGGCCGCACGCGGCATCGGCATGACCTTCGGCCAGCGCCTGCGCATGGTCGAGTTGCCGATCGCAGTGCCGGTGATCCTCGCCGGTGTGCGCACCGCCGTGGTGATGAACATCGGCGTGATGACCATCGCCGCGACCATCGGCGCTGGCGGCCTCGGCGTGCTGATCCTCGCCTCCATCAGCCGCAGTGACATGTCGATGCTCATCGTCGGCGCGCTGCTGGTCAGTCTTCTGGCGATCTTCGCCGACCTCATTTTGCAGTGGCTGCAACGTTCGCTGACTCCAAAAGGACTCCTCAAATGATCGAACTTCAAAACCTCAGCAAGACCTTCCAAAGCAACGGCAAAGATGTGAAAGCCGTGGACTCGGTAAGCCTGACCGTCAATGAAGGCGAAATCTGTGTGTTCCTCGGGCCATCGGGCTGCGGCAAAAGCACCACGCTGAAAATGATCAACCGCCTGATCAAGCCGACCTCGGGCAAGATCCTGATCAACGGCGAAGACACCACCGACCTCGACGAAGTGACCCTGCGCCGCAACATCGGCTACGTGATCCAGCAGATCGGTCTGTTCCCGAACATGACCATCGAAGAGAACATCGTGGTGGTGCCGAAACTGCTCGGCTGGGACAAACAGAAATGCCACGACCGCGCCCGCGAACTGATGAGCATGATCAAGCTTGAGCCCAAGCAGTATCTGCATCGTTATCCGCGCGAACTGTCCGGCGGCCAGCAGCAGCGGATCGGCGTGATCCGTGCGCTGGCAGCGGATGCACCGCTGTTGCTGATGGACGAACCGTTTGGTGCGGTCGACCCGATCAACCGCGAGATGATCCAGAACGAGTTCTTCGAGATGCAGCGCGCGCTGAACAAGACCGTGATCATGGTCAGCCACGACATCGACGAAGCGATCAAGCTCGGCGACAAGATCGCGATCTTCCGCGCGGGCAAGCTGTTGCAGATCGACCACCCGGATACCCTGCTCGCCCATCCGGCGGACGACTTTGTCAGCAACTTCGTTGGTCAGGACAGCACACTCAAACGTCTGCTGCTGGTGAAGGCCGAAGATGCGGCAGACAACGCTCCATCGGTGAGCCCGGAAACCCCGGTGGCCGATGCGCTGGAATTGATGGATGAACATGACCGTCGTTATGTCGTCGTGACTGACGCCGAGAACAAGGCGCTGGGTTATGTGCGCCGTCGTGACCTGCATCGTCAGACCGGTACCTGTGCGCAATTCCTCCGCGAGTTCAACGCCACGGCGGCGTACGACGAGCATTTGCGTATCCTGTTGTCGCGCATGTACGAGTTCAATCGGGCATGGCTGCCGGTGATGGATGCCGAGCGCGTATTCCTTGGCGAAGTCACCCAGGAGTCGATTGCGGCGTACCTGAGTTCGGGTCGTTCACGCGGAATGAAGACCAATATCGTGTCACCGGCCGAAACGGTGGCCTGATAAAAAGCAAAAGGGCTGTTCGACAGCCCTTTTTTTCGACCGCCGGAACCTGAAAACCGTGATTTTTTTGCCGACGATGGGCCGGCAAGAAATATCAACACATCAGAAGGCTGAACCCGGCACACAATCTCAGCGTTAATCCGCAAATCCCCCCTCACCCATCCTTCTCGCCGCTAACGTCGCCGATGTTGAAGTGATCGTACTTGCCAGAGACTTGGCGCACATCAGCATCGAACGTGCAGGTATTTTTAACACCTGAAAATTATTGCGGAACATCTGACCGTCATCTCGGTCGGCTACAAAGAGTGATATCCGCGATGCACGTCAGAAGCGTGCAAAAACGCGACATTTTTAGTTGATCTCAGGCCCCTCACGCCCTAAAGTTCGCGCCGAACGTCCATGCTGGAAACGATCCATCCGGCTCAAGTACTGACGACGAGACAGCAAGGCCAAGGGAAAGAAAGACTACATTTCCCATGGCCTTTTTGCTTTCGGCGACATGCCTTGGGAAGTAGGCGAACCAAAGTGGGGATACGGAGGACGTTCATTTGCACCCATTGATAATTTTAGTTTGCCAGTAGGAGTTCCCAGCATGTCGATCCAGGTCGAAGACTATTTCGCGCGCGAAACCTTTCAGAAAATGAAGGCGTTCGCCGACAAACAGGAAACCCCGTTCGTGGTGATCGACACCGCGATGATCGCCCAGGCCTACGATGACCTGCGCGCCGGTTTCGAATTCGCCAAGGTCTACTACGCGGTCAAGGCCAACCCGGCCGTCGAGATCATCGACCTGCTCAAAGAGAAAGGCTCGAGCTTCGACATCGCCTCGATCTATGAGCTGGACAAAGTGCTGAGCCGTGGCGTCAGCCCGGATCAGATCAGCTACGGCAACACCATCAAGAAGTCCAAGGACATTCGCTACTTCTATGAGAAGGGCGTGCGTCTGTTCGCCACCGACTCCGAAGCCGACCTGCGCAACATCGCCAAGGCTGCGCCGGGCGCCAAAGTCTATGTGCGCATCCTGACCGAAGGCTCGACCACGGCCGACTGGCCACTGTCGCGCAAATTCGGCTGCCAGACCGACATGGCCATGGACCTGCTGATCCTCGCCCGCGACCTGGGCCTGGTGCCTTACGGCATTTCGTTCCACGTCGGTTCGCAACAGCGTGACATCAGCGTCTGGGACGCGGCGATCGCCAAGGTCAAAGTGATTTTCGAACGCCTGAAAGAAGAAGACGGCATCCACCTGAAGCTGATCAACATGGGCGGTGGCTTCCCGGCCAACTACATCACCCGCACCAACAGCCTGGAAACCTACGCCGAAGAAATCATCCGCTTCCTCAAGGAAGACTTCGGTGATGACTTGCCGGAAATCATTCTGGAGCCGGGCCGTTCGCTGATTGCCAACGCCGGCATCCTGGTCAGCGAAGTGGTGCTGGTCGCGCGTAAATCCCGCACCGCCGTCGAGCGTTGGGTTTATACCGATGTGGGCAAGTTCTCCGGCCTGATCGAAACCATGGACGAAGCGATCAAGTTCCCGATCTGGACCGAGAAGAAAGGCGAGATGGAAGAAGTCGTGATCGCCGGCCCGACCTGCGACAGCGCCGACATCATGTACGAAAACTACAAGTACGGCCTGCCGCTGAATCTGGCGATTGGTGATCGCCTCTACTGGCTGTCGACCGGTGCGTACACCACCAGCTACAGCGCCGTAGAGTTCAATGGCTTCCCGCCGCTGAAGTCGTTCTACGTGTAAGCACCTTACCCGTAACGCGAAAAGCCCATGACATGTCATGGGCTTTTTTATGCTTTACAGCCGGGTCATTTTAACCAGTTGGTCCGACATGCTTTGCACATCGTTCAACGGCAATTTGAGCAGCGGCAGCGCAGATTTTGCCCGCGCCATCGTCATCGTCGGGTAATGGCTTCTAAGCACCCGTTGCGCTTCATCCAGCATACAGATCATTCGAAAGCAGAAATCGCTGAGGTTGTTCGCCCCACTGGCAGCGCGTCGGCGCAGATTGAACAGAAACTCGACATGCTCTTTGGACATCGCTATTCGCTCCTCCTGCGAATACATCCGGCCCGGCACAAAAGTCGTACCGGGCAGTCCCATTTTACCCAGGCCGTAATAGACTTCGATCTTGGCGACGGGTACATCGCACGAACATATTGGCATCGTCAAACACTCGATGAAACGTACGAAGATGCTGTGGATCGATTCAGCCAGGCTGGTCACCTGGGTTTTGAAATTCAACACCAGGCCCCGGTATTGCTCCAGTCGTCGATCCATTTCCCGCAGCACATCGATGATGCTTGCGGCAGGTGCATTGTTCCAGACAGGCGACCTTACCAATGAAAACTGTCGTGGATCGATAGTGTCGATCACCTCTCGGCGATTGTCGGCATTTGAAACAGTGACCTGAAACTCTTCGATAAAGCCAAATACCTCACGTAACACCTGCGCGGAATTGCTGCCAAGCAACGGTGTTGCTATCTGTATCGCCTGCCAACACGCTCCATTGACTTGTGCCGCCTGCCTCAGGCTTTGAATATTCGGTGGGGGCAGCATGGTGTGCCCTTGTCGTTCAAAGCTTTTACTGAACTCAGTCATCTCCTGCAAAGCAGGGGGTAGATCCTGCAGAAATTTCACATACTGCTTCAATGCAGCGAAGTTTTTTTCTGCCAGTAAATATTCAAGCATCAGCCTCTCCTTGGCCTGATCGAACGTTCATTGCCGATGGAACCGTGCCCATCGGCAATCCTGTGTCGGACTCTGATATCACACACAAACGCAGAGCACGTTTGCCAGCAGAATCAGTGCTGCGGTACTGACAGCGGATCAGCGAAAGCGATAAACAGTGGCGCATGCTGTTTCAACGCGGCACTGAGCGCATCAAAGTCGTCCAACCGCTCGACATTGATCGCATCGCGCAATTGCTCAAAAGCATTCACGACAGGACGGTAGGCGTCGGCATATTTGGCGCGACAGTCTTCCATGACATGAATGGCTTCCAGGTACTCGATCTTGCCTTGCGAATCACGGATAGCCGAGCGCTCACGATCGATATCAGCCTGCACGCCTTCGACTTTCTGCTTCAACTTGTCGCTCTCGCGAACCATGTCCAGAAAGCGCACAGACTCACCAATGCCAATGAGGGTTCGCTTCAGTTGATCGATGGCCGCCATCACCAATTTGATTTCCGGCGGAGCCAGGCCCAGTTCGGTAATCTTGGTGATGGTCAGTTCAACATCCTTGCCGAGTTTCTCGATGCCACTTTTTTCCAGAAGAGTGACCCCGTCATTCATGACCTTGCGTTCAGCCTCAAGCTTTGCAAGTTTGTCGTCCAGTTGGACAATTTCAGCATTGGCCACAAGCGCGTCGCGCTGGAAATCAGCGATGTAAGCCTGCGTCAGGCGAACATCAAACCGTGCATCAATGTTGCGCAAGGCGCTTCCCACCAAAGATGCCTGCCTCGTCATGGCAGAGGAGATCAAACGCAAAATGTCCTTACGCTCATCATCGATTTCTTCAATGACCTCAGGATCGGTTTCTTTTAACCGGTCCTTCTCGTTGCGCGCGAGACGTCGCAGGCTGGTTTGCAGATCATTCACACTCGACTGTGCCGAATCCTGCAATTGGCTTTGGCATTGTCCCATGCCACTCACGATTCGCTTGAAGCGGTCAAACAGATCGGGCAGGTAAGCCAGTCGGGTTTTCAATACTTCCGCCTGAGTACGAGCTTCACGCACCTGTTCAATAGAGAATGTCAGGGTGGCAACGTCCACAGGCGGATAGCTCACCCTCGTGTTGATCCCGATCACACGCGAGGCACGCGCGATGAACGAATAGTTGCGCTCGTATTCTTCATCAGCCTCTTTGAAGACCTGGATAAGCTTGTCCGAGTCGGACTCGATGGCTTTCCATGGCAACACCACTTCTTCGAATTCGGTCCCGAAGATCCGCAGGCTCAAGGCGTCGTTGATTCGGTCCATCGCCGCTACCGAGTTGGAGATGTGCAGGTAGAGGCTTTTCCAGACATGCATCAGGTTCTGCGTGGCAATGTCAGCATCAATCGCCACGATCATCAGACTTTGCAGGTCATGCTTGACGCGGGCAAGTGAACCGAGCGTCTGGTTCTTACTCGCCAGCACCTGGATATCCCGCTCCTGTTCGGCATACAACTTGTTGCGTGCAGCACGAATATTTTCGGCCTCTACCCCCATGTAGATAGCCATGGCCAGGCCCACGATGTTCATCCCGGCTGCAGACTTCAATGCCTCCTGAACCGCCGCCTTGTATTCAGTGTTTTTAATATCAATTTCTTTAGCACGATCATCAATATTGTTCTTCAAGACTTTGATATCCGCTGCCAACGTACTGCTATCAATCAGCCCAACCCGAAGTTTTATGCTGGGCAGAACATGTTCGCGCAGATCATAACCAAACACGTCCAGATCATTCTTGATGCCCTGCACTTCGCTCAGGTTTTTATTGATACTTTCGAATATTCGCTGCAGGTAATAGCCCAGCGTCGCGACCGTATCAGGGTCAATTTCAATATCCGGAAACTTGTCACCCAGTTCAATTTCCAGCGCCTTAAGCTGAGCGAGTGTTTTAATCTTGTTTGCCTTGAGGAACGCGACTGAATCATCATCGTTCAAGACTTCCTGAATCGACTTGCCGTAATTGAGCATGCTGCTGGCAAAGCTCTTCAGCCCTTGCCCGGTCATCATGATGCGTTCACGCAACGGCGACCAACGTCTTGCGTGGTTCCGGGTGTTGACAAAGGTAGAGAGGAAGTCAGTCGGGTTTAAACCAGGGCCACCGTCTTGCCCGGCGCCGAAACGCAGATAGTCCTGGACATCCTTCAGGGTATGTGGAAGCGCCAGACCGGCCGCTTCATATTTACGCAAATCAATGATCTGTTTTTTGGTGAGGAGAAGTCCGCGGTCACGCACGACATCGTCCCCCTCGGAAACCGATGCATCGCTGAGTAACTTCGGCGCCGCCGCCGCCATCTGCATAACTTGCTCAGGCGAGGCATTATCCAGGGCATCGCTCCATAAGTCGGAAGAAGACATGATCATTCCTTAAATCAGTTTTAAGTTAAGTTAAACCAACAAGAAAGTTAAAGCAGTCAAGCTTTCAACTCTCCAGGCAAACTTAAACATAAAAGACAAACCCAAAGAAGCGCGTCACACCTTCAATTCATTTACAAAGAATGCCAACAATCAGACACACAACTCGAAAACTTCTAACAACTTTCTTATTTGACTAGACAGGCATGCGCTCTGCGCACTCTTTGTACTCTTGAGCCAATGCTTGAATAGCAGGGTGTGAGGCGTTTTCCAAAGTCCGGGCAGCCACATGGAGAAACACAGCGTGCCCCCCGCACATCGCCTGGCGGTACCATTTCAACGCCTCTTCAATCTGTGAACGCTCGGCCAGAACACTGGCATAACTGAACTGGCCACGGAAGTCGCCGCTCTGCGCCGAGCGACGATACCAATCGAAGGCTGCGGCCGGGTCCGTGCGACAATAACCTCCCTCCTCAAGATACCGACCGAGCAGGTTCATCGACTTGGCGTGTCCCGACTCGGCGGCCTGACGATAAAGCGCCAAAGCTTGCGGCTGATCCACAGCCACCCCGCGCCCGGTAGCGAGCAGATTGGCGAGGTTGTACATCGCCCAGTCCAGCCCGGCGTCCGCTGCAACGCGATAATGCCTGGCGGCAACCGCCGCGTCGGCCACGCAACCCCATCCGTGTTCATGACACCGACCAAGCATGTTGCGCGCCATCAAATGACCTTGCCCTGCGGCAATTTCAAACCAGCGCAATGCCAGCGGTTGATCCTGCGCAATCCCGTGGCCATCGAGCAAAATCTGCCCAAGCAGCGCCTGCGCTTCGAGCATGCCCTCACCCGCCGCCAGCAGAATCGCCTGAGCCGCGCGGGCCGGACTTTCTTCGAGCATGGCCGTGAGGCGTTCACCATCGAGGACTTCTTCGCGACGTAACCGAAAGTCCGCCACTTACACCTCGACCCAGCGACGCAGCAGGTTGTGATAAGTGCCAGTGAGACGGATCAACGAAGGATGATCGGGCATGTCCTGGGTGAGTTGCTGGATCGCACCGTCCATCTCGAACAGCAACGCGCGCTGGCTGTCTTCGCGCACCAGACTTTGAGTCCAGAAGAACGAGGCATAACGCGCGCCGCGAGTGACTGCATTGACCTTGTGCAGGCTGGTGCCGGGGTACAGCACCATATCGCCGGCGGGCAGTTTCACTTGCTGGGTGCCGAAGGTGTCCTGGATTTCCAGCTCGCCGCCGTCGTAGTCCTCCGGCTCGCTGAAGAATAGCGTGGCGGACAAATCGGTGCGCACCCGCTCGATGCTGCCCTTGGGCTGACGCACGGCGTTGTCGATGTGGAAATCAAAACTGCCGCCCGCCGTGTAGCAGTTGAGTAACGGCGGAAACACTTTGTGCGGCAGCGCGGCGGACATGAACAGCGGATTTTTCCACAGGCGCTCAAGCATCGCGGCGCCGATTTCCTTGGCCAGTGGATGGCCTTCCGGCAGTTGCAGATTGTGCTTGGCCTTGGCCGATTGATAGCCGGCGGTGATCTTGCCATCGGCCCAGTCGGCCTGCTCCAGAGCCTCGCGGATGCGCCGCACTTCTTCTTTCGCGAACAGCCCGGGGATGTGCAGCAGCATGGCAATGTCACCTGATGGCAAAGAGGCGGCAATGGTATTGATTCTTATTGGCTGTGTAAAACCCGCTAGACGAATGAACTGGCAAAAACCGTAAGGTTAAATTGTAAAGAATGTAAATTCAGTGCGAATAACAATGTTTCGCAATTGATACGAATACCTGTTTACCCTATATTCCGCCGCCTCAAATCCTTGGGGAGGGGAATAAAAATGGCACGTCAACCAGCACAATTACCGGTCAGTTCACCACGTCTGCTCGCTTCCGCCATCGGCGTGGCAATCACCGCCGGCTCCGCAGGCCACATGGTGTTCGCCGCCGAAAAAACCGATAGCAAAGCCACCGGCAATGCCATCGCCCTGGACGCCACCGCCATCACCGGCGAAGCCCAGGACTCGACGTCCTATCAAGTCGAGAAAGCCTCCTCGCCCAAGTACACCGCGCCGCTGGTCGATACCCCGCGCTCGGTCACCGTAATTCCGCAACAAGTCCTGAAAGACACCGGCGCCATGAACATGCAGGACGCGCTGCGCACCGTACCGGGCATCACTTTCGGTGCCGGTGAAGGCGGCAACCCGCAGGGCGACCGCCCGTTCATCCGCGGTTTCGACGCCCAGGGCGACACCTACCTCGACGGCGTGCGCGACACCGGTTCCCAGAGCCGCGAGATCTTCGCCGTAGAAAACATCGAAGTCAGCAAGGGCCCGAACTCCGCCATTGGCGGTCGCGGCGCGGCTGGCGGCAGCATCAACCTGGTGAGCAAGAAAGCGCACCTGGGCAACTCGTTCGACGGTGGCTTCACCTGGGGCTCCGACCAGACCCAGCGTTACACGATGGATGGCAACTACCAGTTCAGCGACACCGCTGCCGGCCGTCTGAACCTGATGAGCCACGAGAGCAACGTCGCCGGTCGCGACAAAGTCGACTACGACCGCTGGGGCATCGCGCCGTCCCTGGCCTTCGGCCTCGGCACCGACACCCGCGTCAACCTCGACTACTACCATCTCGAAAGCAACGACACGCCGGACTCGGGCATTCCTTACACCATTCCGGCCGGTGGTTCGGCGGCGCGTACCAAGTCCAACCCGGACAAGCCGTATGCCGGTGGCGATCACAGCAATTTCTACGGTCTGGACCGCGACTTCCGCAAAGGCCGCACCGACACCGCGACCTTCGCCATCGAGCATGACCTGAGCGATTCGCTGACCCTCAAGAACACCCTGCGTCACGGCACCAGCATGCAGGATTACATCCTGACCCAGCCGGACGACAGCAAGGGCAACGTGAACAACGGCAGCGTCTGGCGTCGTGCGAACACTCGCGTGAGCAACACCGAGACCACCACCAACCAGACCGATCTGTTTGGCAACTTCTACCTCGCCGGCTTCAAGAACAGCTTCTCCACCGGGGTCGAATACACCCGTGAGGAAAGCAGCAAATCCTCGTACAACGTCAACACCGACACCACGCCGCGCACTTCGGCCGCGACTACCAACTGCAACCCGGGCCTGATCGGCGCCGCCAGCGGTTACAACTGCACCTCGCTGTCGAACCCGAACCCGAACGATCCGTGGAACGGCGCCATTTCGCGCAACTACGCCGGCACCGACACCCAGTCCGATACTTACGCGCTGTATGTGTTCGACACCCTGGAGCTGTCCCAGCAATGGCTGGTGAACATGGGCCTGCGTTACGACCACTTCGAAACCGGCTACAACACTTACAACAACGCTGGCCGCACCACCTCCAAGGGTTCGGACACCAGCGAGTTCGTCACCGGTCAGTTCGGCATCGTCTACAAACCGGCAGAGAACGGCAGCATCTATGCGTCCTACGCCACCTCCGCCACACCGCCGGGCAACACCCT
Organism: Pseudomonas fluorescens; assembly: GCF_030344995.1. Classification (GTDB taxonomy): domain Bacteria; phylum Pseudomonadota; class Gammaproteobacteria; order Pseudomonadales; family Pseudomonadaceae; genus Aquipseudomonas; species Aquipseudomonas fluorescens_BF. Next base: position 1,216,371 of record NZ_CP128260.1, on the reverse strand, counting down.
GGGCGAAGGCATGGAAGGCAACCCGCTGGGCGGCACACCGGATCGCAACGGCAACCTGCTCAAGAGCGACATGGAGCCGGAAACCACCAAGAACTACGAAATCGGTACCAAGTGGGATCTGCTGAACGATCGCCTGTCGCTGACCGCAGACATCTTCCGCACCGAGAAAGAAAACGCGCGTGTCCAGGTTGATACCACCTCGTACGAAAACGCCGGCAAGACGCGTGTACAAGGTATCGAGTTGTCCGCCAGCGGCAAGATCACCGACAAGTGGCAAGTGTTCGCCGGTTACGCCTACATGGACAGCGAACAGGTTGACGGTGGTGACCTGCCGGCCAACAAGGCCAACAACGGTAACGAGCTGCCTAACACGCCGAAAAACAGCGCCAGCCTGTGGACCACTTACCAGGTCACGCCGAAGCTGACCATCGGTGGCGGTGCGTTCTACGTGGATGACGTGTTCGGCAGTGTGGCCAACACCACCATGGTCGATTCCTACGTTCGCTACGACGCGATGGCGGCGTACAAGCTGAGCAAGAACGTCGACCTGCAACTGAACGTGCAGAACCTGACCAACGAAACCTACTACGACAAGGCCTTCTCGACTCACTTCGCCAACCAGGCGGCGGGCCGTACGGCATTGCTGAGCACCAACTTCCACTTCTGATCGAAGCGGGAAGTACCGAGCCCCGTTCATTCATTTGAGCGGGGCTTTTGTGCGTAATAAAGAACGTTTCTCGATAAGCCACGGCATAATGCACGCCGTGAACACAATTTCCGAACGGACAAGGCAAGCGACGTGTTGAAGAAAACCCTGTTCCAGTTGCACTGGTTTTTTGGCATCACTGCCGGGCTGGTGCTGGCCCTGATGGGCATCACCGGCGCTGCCTATTCGTTTCAGGACGAGATCCTGAAAGCCCTCAACCCATCGGTGTTGCAGGTGGAGAAACAGGTCGCCGGCGTCCTCCCGCCCGCCGATCTGGTGGCGCAGATCGAAGCGGCCTCGGGCAAGAAAGTCTCGATGCTCTCGGTCGAGACCGAAAGCGGCAGCGCCGGACGCGTCTGGTTCACCCCGCCCAAAGGCGAGCGCCGCGGTGAGATGCGTTACTTCGATCCCTACACCGCCGAGTTCAAGGGCGACGCTACCGGCCAGGACTTCTTCGGCCTGATGCTGCAACTGCACCGGTTCCTCGCCATGGGCGATACCGGCCGCAACATCACCGGCGCCTGCACCCTGATGCTGCTGTTCTTCTGCCTGTCCGGCCTGTACCTGCGCTGGCCGCGCCAGTGGAACAGCTGGCGCGTGTGGCTGACCCTCGACTGGAAGAAAAAGGGCCGCAGCTTCAACTGGGATCTGCACTCGGTGTTCGGCACCTGGTGCATGCTGGTTTACCTGCTGCTGGCACTGACCGGACTGTCCTGGTCCTACGAGTGGTACAACAAGGGCCTGACCAAATTGCTGTCGGATGCGCCGCAAAACGAGCGCGTGCGCGGCGGTCGTGGCCCGGCCCCCGAAGGTCCGGCGCCGACCGCCGATTACGCCGCGATGTGGGTCAGCATCTACAGCGCCGCAGGTCCGGGCCTCGCCTCCTACAATATCCGCATGCCGCCAGTGGCCGGCCAACCGGCGACCGTGTTCTATCTGCTCGACAGCTCGCCCCATGACCGCGCGCTGAACCAGATCACCCTCGACCCGGCCACCGGCGTCGTCAAACGCGTGGATCGCTACGCCGACAAGAGCTTCAAAGCGCAATTGCTGACGAGCATTTACGCGCTGCACGTCGGCAGTTATTTCGGCCTGGTCGGGCGGATCATCGTCACCGTCGCGGCGGTGTTGATGCCGCTGTTCTTCATCACCGGCTGGCTGCTGTACCTGGATCGCCGACGCAAGAAAAAGCAGATCAAGGATGCGCGCAAAGGTCTCGACCAACCGGCCGGCGATACACCGGCGTGGCTGATCGGTTTCGCCAGCCAGAGCGGTTTTGCCGAGCAACTGGCGTGGCAGACCGCCGGCCAGTTGCAGGCGGCAGGGTTGCCGGTGAAGGTGCAGCCGCTGGCGAATGTCAGCGAGCAGGATCTGCGCGAATCGAACAACGCGCTGTTCGTGGTCAGCACCTTTGGTGACGGCGAAGCGCCGGACAGCGCTCGCGGTTTCGAGCGCAAGGTATTGAAAAACGCCTCGACCCTCGACAGCCTCAACTACGCCGTCCTCGGTCTCGGCGACCGTCAGTATCAGCACTTCTGCGGTTTCGCCCGACGCCTGCATCAATGGCTGGGCGAACACGGCGGCAAGACCCTGTTCGCCCCGGTGGAAGTCGACAGCGGCGATCCTTATGCCCTGCGTCACTGGCAGACACAGCTCGGTCTGATCACCGGGCAAGCGCCGGTCGACACCTGGCAGGCACCGAGCTACGAGAACTGGACGCTGGTGCGCCGCGACCTGATGAACCCGGACAGCAGCGGCTCTCCGGTCTTCCTGCTCGGCCTGACCGCGCCGACCTCCCGCAGCTGGCTGGCCGGCGATCTGGTGGAAGTGCTGCCGCGCAACTGCCCGTGGGCAATCGAGCATTTCCTCGACGGTCTCGGCATCCGCGGCGAGACCAGCGTCAAGGTCAACGGCCTGGAAGAGTCACTGGAAATTGCCCTCGCCACCCGCCAATTGCCCGAGCACCGCGCCCATCTGGTGGGCCTGCACGCTCAGGCGCTGGTTGATGCGATGGTGCCGCTGGCGATGCGCGAATACTCGATCGCCTCGATTGCCGCCGACGGTGTGCTGGAACTGATCGTGCGCCAGGAACAGCATGCCGACGGCAGCCTCGGCATCGGTTCCGGCTGGCTGACCGAGCATGCTCCGGTCGGCGGCAGCATCAGCCTGCGGGTACGCCGCAACAGCGGTTTCCATCTGCCGAACGCACCGGTGCCAATGATCCTGCTGGGCAACGGCACCGGCCTCGCCGGCCTGCGCAGCTTGCTCAAGGCACGGATCGCGGACAACCAACAGCGTCACTGGCTGCTGTTCGGCGAGCGCAATCGCGAGCACGATTTCCTCTGCCGCGCAGAGCTGGAAGAGTGGTTGATCAATGGCGATCTGGAACGCCTCGATCTGGCGTTCTCGCGGGATCAGGCCGAGAAGATTTACGTGCAGGATCGCCTGCGCGAATCGTCCGGCGAGTTGAAGAAATGGCTGGAGGACGGTGCAGTGATCTACATCTGCGGCAGCCTTCAAGGCATGGCATCCGGTGTGGATCAGGTGCTGAATGAAGTGCTGGGCGCCGCCGAAGTCGAACGCCTGATCGAGCAGGGTCGCTACCGCCGGGACGTTTACTGATTCACCTTGGGTAACTGTGGGAGCAAGCTTGCTCCCACAGGATCAGCACCGCATTCAGACTGGCTGCAACTTCTGTTCGAACACCACAACACCCTCCAGATCCCGCAACACCACGCTCATCTCCCCGCTCTGCCCGTCAATGTTCACCTCACCGAAAAACTGAAATCCGGCAAACGGCGAGGCGTTCTGTACCGCCGGCGCCTTCTCGAACACCACTTGTGGGCCAAAGGTCTTGTCCAGCGGATTGGGGCCGAAACTGCCGGCGTTCAACGGCCCTGCGACGAACTCCCAGAACGGTTCGAAATCCTGGAACGCCGCGCGATCCGGGTGATAGTGGTGCGCCGCGCAGTAATGCACGTCCGCCGTCAGGAACACGAAATTGCGCACCTGATGTTTCCGCAGGAATCCAAGCAATTCCGCAACTTCCAGCTCACGCCCCTGCGCCGGGCCAGGGTCGCCGTTGGCCACGGCTTCCCAACGCGGCACACCGGGACTGACTTCACCGTCCGGCACGCCAAGGCCGATCGGCATGTCGGCGGCGATGACTTTCCACTGGGCTTTCGAGGCCTTCAATCCACGCTTGAGCCAGTTCAGTTGCTCGCGTCCGAGGAACGGTTTTTCCGCCCCTAGATTGTCGTCGTTGGCCCCGCGATAACTGCGCATGTCGAGCACGAACACATCGAGCATCGGTCCGTAACTCAGCTTGCGATAGATCCGCCCGCCACCATCGGCTGCCTGCAAACGCATTGGCGAATATTCGAGCCAGGCCTGACGCGCGCGGCCGACCAGGGTGTGGATATTTTTTTCCTGATAGCGCTCGTCGAGCTGTTTGCCCGGCGACCAGTTGTTGACCACTTCATGGTCGTCCCACTGCCAGATCTGCGGCACTTCGGCGTTGAAGCGACGGACGTTTTCGTCCATCAGGTTGTAGCGGTAATTGCCGCGATAATCGTCGAGGGTTTGCGCGACCTTGCTCTTGGCTTCGGTGGTGAGGTTGCGCCAGATCCGGCCACCTTCCGTGGTCAGTTGAGCCGGCACCGGGCCGTCGGCGTAGATGGTGTCGCCGCTGTGGATAAAGAAGTCCGGCAGGCGCATGCGCATGGCTTCATAGATGCGCATGCCGCCGATATCGGGGTTGATGCCAAAGCCCTGACCGACGGTGTCGCCGCTCCAGACAAAGCGGATATTGCGCCGCGCGGTCGGTGCACTGCGCAAGTGACCGAGCCACGGTTCACTGGCGACGCCGGTGCGAGCGTCCTTGAAATACACGCGATAGAAAATCGCCTGATCGGCGGGCAGCCCGGTGAGTTCGACGCGGGCGGTGAAATCGCTGCGGGCATCGGCCAGCGCCGAGACGACCCGGCGCGGATGGCGAAACTGACTGCGGGTGTCCCACTCCACCACCATCTGCGCCGGGCGGTCGGCGCGGCTCCAGATCATCGCGCGGTCGCCCTGCAGGTCGCCGGATTGCACGCCGTCAGTGAGCTGCGGTCGATCCTTGACCGAGGCGATCACGGCCGGCGCCAGCCCCGGCATCAGCAGTCCGGCGCCGACGGCTTGCATCACGCGCCGGCGACCGGGATTGAAATCGCTCATGGTGTTCTCCCTGAAAAAAGGAAAACTTAAGCACCGCTAGATGAAAGGGGTGTGACACCTCAGGCCTTCGCTGGCTCCAGCGCCAGTTCCACGGCCTCCGGCCGCTTGACCAGCGCATACACCACCGCCGTCAGCAGGCTGCCCGCGACGATTGCCAGCAGATACAGCAGCGCATGGTTGATCGCATTCGGAATCGCCAGCACGAACAGCCCACCGTGCGGTGCCATCAGCTTGCAGCCGAAGTACATCGACAGCGCACCGGTCAGCGCACCGCCGGCAATGCTTGCCGGGATCACCCGCAACGGGTCTTTCGCAGCAAACGGAATCGCCCCTTCAGAGATAAAGCAAAGTCCCAGCACCAGCGCCGCTTTACCGGCTTCGCGCTCGGTCTGGGCGAACTTGCGACGGGCGATGAAAGTGGCGATGCCCAGACCGATCGGCGGCACCATGCCGGCGGCCATGGTCGCGGCCATCGGTGCATAACTCTGCGAGGCCAGCAGCCCCACCGAGAACGCATAGGCAGCCTTGTTGATCGGCCCGCCGAGGTCGACGCACATCATGCCGCCCAGCAGCACACCGAGCAGGATCGCGTTGGTGGTGCCCATGCTGTCGAGGAAATGCGTCAGCGCCGCGAGCATCCCGGCCACCGGTTTGCCAACCACGTAAATCATCACCAGTCCGGTGAACAGGCTGGCGAACAACGGGATGATCAGAATCGGCTTCAGCGCTTCCAGACTTTGCGGCAGCGCCACATACCGACTGATCGCCTTGGCCGCATAGCCTGCGATAAATCCGGCAACGATCCCGCCGATGAAGCCGGCGCCCAAGGTGCTCGCCAGCAAACCGCCGATCATGCCCGGTGCGAGTCCGGGACGGTCGGCAATCGACCAGGCGATGTAACCGGCCAGCAGCGGCACCATCAATTTGAACGCGGTCTCGCCACCGATCTGCATCAGCGCCGCCGCCAGCGTGCCCTCTTCCTTGAACGCGGTGATGCCGAACACGAACGACAAGGCGATCATCAGACCGCCCGCCACCACCATCGGCAGCATGAAAGAAACGCCGGTCAGCAGGTGTTTGTAGACGCCGCTTTTCTCCTGTTTGGCCGGGGCCTTGCCGTCGCTCGCAGCACTTTCCTGCTTGCCTTCGGCCAGGGCTTTTTTCAGCGTGGCTTCGGATTGCTTCAACGCAATGCCGGTGCTGCAGCGGTAGATTTTCTTGCCGGCGAAACGCTCGGTGGCGACTTCAATGTCAGCCGCCAGCAGCACCACGTCAGCCTCGGCGATGGCTGCCGCGCTCAGCGGATTTCGCGCGCCGACCGAGCCCTGGGTTTCGACTTGCAGATCAAAGCCCAGACGCTTGGCGGCTTGCTGCAAGGCTTCGGCGGCCATGAAGGTGTGGGCGACGCCGGTCGGGCAGGCGGTGACCGCAACCAGTCGCGGCGCTTGCGCGCTGGCAACCACGGGCGGCGCTTCGTCAGCGACGTAAACCTCAGCCTCGACGGCGCCACGCCGCAGCACGTCTTCAACATCCTGCAGGGCTTGCGCCGGCGCGATCCGAAAGACTTTCTTGCCGATGAACCGGGTCATGTCCACAGATCCTGTGGCCACCAGCAACACCCACTCGGCGGCCTCGATGGTGGCCGCCGACAACTCGCGTTCCGGGTGCGCGGCATCCACCACTTCGACGCTGGTGCTCCAGCCCTGACGCTGGGCCGCGGCATCCAGCAGCCGGGCGCACAGCACACTGGTGACCATGCCGTTCGGGCAGGCCGTGACAATGGCTAACTTCATGACAAACCCTCTTATTGTTCTGTCAGGGGGCGCACGCGCACGCCCTGTTCGAGCTGCGCCAGTTGCGCGGCATCGTGAATACCGAATCCGATCTGGGTCACCGCCTGCGCCGCAATCGCCGTGGCGGTGCGCAGGGTTTGTTCCGGCGTGTCGGCGCTGAGCAGACCGTGAAGCATGCCAGCCAGCAACGAATCGCCGGCACCGACCGTGCTGGCGACGCTGACCTTCGGCGGCGTCGCATGCAGCGCCGAGCCGACGCTGAACCAGTTCACACCGTCGGCACCGTGGGAGATCACCACATGCTCGATGCCCTGAGCGTGCAGCCGACTGGCCGCTTCGGCCTGAGACGCGTGGGACACCACTTCACAGCCCAGCGCATCGGCCAGCTCTTCGGTATTCGGTTTGATCAGCCACGGGCCGGCCTTGAGCGCCGCGCGCAAGGCATCGCCACTGGTGTCCAGGGCGACTTTCAGCCCCAGCGTTTTCAAGCGCTCGACCAGTTCGCGCAACCACTGCGCACTGACTCCGCGCGGCAAACTGCCGGCGACCACCACCGCGTCATGTCCCGGCGCGATCTGCACCAGACGATCCAGCAACGCCTGTTGCGCCACCACGCCGACCACCGGCCCAGGGCCGTTGATGTCGGTGATGCGTCCGTCCTGTTCCGCGACCTTGATGTTGCTGCGGGTCTCGCCGGGCACCCGGATAAACGCATCGGTGAAACCGCGCTTGGCGAACAGGGTTTCGAACGACTGCAGATTGTCTTCGCCGAGAAAGCCGCTGACCGTCAGTTGATGACCGAGGTCGGCCAGCACTTGCGCAACGTTCACGCCCTTGCCGGCGGCGTGGGTGTGCATCTCGTCGCTGCGGTTGACCTGACCGGCCTCCAGACGTGGCAACTGCACCGTGAGGTCCAGCGCCGGGTTGAGGGTCAGGGTGAGAATCTTGGCCATTACAGGGCCTCCACTAATGCGCGCACTTCGTTGGCGCTGCCCACGGCCAGGGCTTGTTGAGCAAGGGTTTTAACCTGGGTCAGGCTGAGTTCGCGGATGCGTGCCTTGACCTCGGCGATGCTGCGCCCGGAGACGCTCAGTTCATCCACACCGAGGCCGACCAGCACCGGCACCGCCAGCGGATCCGCCGCCAGCTCGCCGCACACACCGACCCATTTGCCATGGGCATGGGCCGCGCGCACGGTGATGTCGATCAGTTGCAGCACCGCCGGGTGCAGGCCGTCCGCCTGGGCGGACAGGGTTGGATGACCACGGTCGATGGCCAGCGTGTACTGGGTCAGGTCGTTGGTGCCGACGCTGAAGAAGTCCACCTCTTTGGCCAACACTGGCGCCAGCAGCGCGGCGGACGGCACTTCGATCATGATCCCCAGTTGCAGATCGGCTACCGGGATTTCCAGGCGCAGGCGTTCGGTCATGTCGCGGGCCTGACGCCACTCGTCGACGCTGCCGACCATCGGGAACATGATCCGCAGCGGACGGTTGTCTGCCGAACGCAGCAAGGCGCGCAATTGCGCTTCCATGATCTGCGGACGCTGCAAGGTCAGGCGAATCCCGCGCACGCCAAGGAACGGGTTTTCTTCCTTGGCAATCGGCCAATACGGCAGCGGTTTGTCGCCGCCGACATCGAGGGTGCGCACCACCAGAGGTCGACCGGCGAGGCCATCGAGCACGCGACGGTATTCGGCTTCCTGCGTCGCCTCGTCCGGTGCCTGTGGATGAGCCATGAAAATCAGTTCGGTGCGCAACAGACCGATGCCTTCGGCGCCCTGCTCCACCGCGCTGATCACACCGGCGCTTTCGCCGATGTTGGCGAACACTTCCACGGCGTGGCCGTCGGTGGTGTGCGCCGGTTGATGACGTTGTTCGGCGGCGGCTTTCAAGCGTTGTTCGCGGGTGTCGCGTTCCTCGCTGGCGCGTAGCAGGGTCGCGGCATCCGCGTCCACATGCAGGCGCCCGCGCTGGCCGTCGAGCAGCAACGGCGTGCCCGGCTTCAGCAGCAACACCGCAGCGCCCGCACCGACCAGCGCCGGAATCCCCAATGCGCGGGCCACGATGGCGCTGTGAGCGGTGGCGCCACCACGGGCGGTGAGAATCCCTGCGACCCGTGCCGGATCCAGACGCGCCACGTCGGACGGACCGACTTCGTCCATTACCAGAATGTACGGTTGCTCAGGCTCGGCGGGCGTCTGCACGCCGCACAGTTGCGCCAGCACCCGGCGGCCGATGTCGCGCAGATCGGCGGCACGTTCGGCGAGCAACGCGTCCTGCAACGATTCCTGTTGTTTAGCGGCGGCCTCGATCACGGCCATCCAGGCTGCTTCAGCGCTTTCGCCCTGCTTGAGGCGAGTGTCGACTTCGTCGGTGAGTTCCGGATCGTCGAGCATTTCCTGGTGGGTGATGAAAATCTCGCGGATCGCCTTGGCCTTGCTGCGTTCGATCAGGCCCTGAATGTCCTGGCGCACGTCAGCCAGCGAGTTTTTCAGACGCTCGCGCTCGATGGCGGCGGACTCGCCACGCAACGGGTAATCGATGGCTTGCTGGACCTGAATGTGCGCCGGGCCGATGGCGATGCCGGGGGCGGCAGGGATCGCTTGCAGCAGGCTGCCGGAAGCCGGGGCGCTCAGGACTTCGGCGATGTCGGCGATCACTTCACGCTGCTGACTGACGGCTGGCAGCGGCTCGACTTCTTCGCCGAGGCCCTCTTCAATGGCAGCCAACAATGCCGGTAACGCATCGGCGGCGATGCTCGGTTCAGCGATGATTTCCAGCACCTGCCCGCGACGGGCGCCGAGGCTCAGCAGTTTGCTCAGGCTCTTCACCGATACTGCGCTGTCCTGACCGTCGACGATGCGCACACGGATTTCGCCGTCAAAACTTTTCGCCAGTTGCGCGAGAATCTTCGCCGGCCGCGCGTGCAAGCCATGGGCGTTGGCCAGTGCGATACGCGCACTCGGCCAGTCGGCCGGCAACTCGCCGCCGAGCACTTCGAGGACTTTGCGGCTGCTGGTGGCGCGGCCCAGTTCATGGCCGCGACCTTCGATCAGCAACGCGCACAACCGCTCGAGCAACGCCTGATGCGCTTCACCGAGGCTGGCCAGACAGAACAGACCGCTGAGCGGCTGGCCGAGGTAGCGCATTGGCTTGTCCGGCGTGACGAACGCCAGGCCCGGGCGCTTCACGGTCTGCTCGCTGTGCAGCCACCAGAGGCCATCGCCCAGCGGCAGCGCTTCGACTTGCTGCAACACGCCGGCAAAACCGTTGCTCACGCAATCGGCCTGGCGCAGCAGACGTGCACCGCGCCAGACCAGTTCTTCGAAATCGTCGGCGGACACACCGAGGCCGATCATCTGCGCATCGAGCGCCAGCTCCTGCGGCGCGCCTTGCAGCAGTTTCAGCAGCGCTTCGGGCGAACTGGCGCGGCGCAGGGCCTGGCCCAGATCGGTCTCGCCGAGGGCGCGGGTCAGCAGTTGCAACAGGCGCAGGTGTTCGTCGGATTTGGCGGCGATGCCGATGGCCAGATAAACGATCTGGCCATCACCCCAGTCCACACCGTCGGGAAACTGCATCAGGCGCACGCCGGTGGCGAACACCTGATCGCGGGTTTCGGGCGTGCCGTGGGGGATCGCAATGCCTTGGCCGAGGAAGGTCGAGCCCTGAGCCTCCCGGGCCTGCAGGCCGGCGAGGTATCCGTCGGCGACCAGACCATCGGCGACCAGATGACTGGCCAGCAATTGCAAAGCGGCGGGTTTATCCACAGCCGACTGGCCCATGGATATCTGCTCTACAGTGAGCTCGAGCATGCGATCTCCTTTTTGGCGCGGTGGTGCGCCAGGTATTGTTTTGAATGGTTGCAGCTTAGGCGCTGTGGGCCATCCTTTTCAGGAGGCAGTTTTGGCGGTTTCACGGCAGAACCGGCCAAAGGCGTCTAAAACGTAGAAAATACGCTTGCTGAAACGTTTAATCTAGATTGATCGGCACGTTACTCGATAATGTCCCATCCTTGAAGTCCAACTTGTCGGATGCGCTGCGACAATAGTCGCCTGCCTGAATCGGGTAGGATTGGCGAAAATGTCGCGGCAAGCTCGAAAAAACAAGGAAATCCCGGGTTGAAACTCAGTGATATCGCGCGGTTGGCCGGAGTGTCCGTGACCACCGCCAGCTACGTCATCAACGGCAAGGCCGAACAGCAGCGCATCAGCACCGCGACCGTCGAGCGAGTGCGGGCGGTGGTCGATCTGCACGGCTTTACCCCCAATCCACAGGCGGCCGGGCTGCGCAGTCGGCACACCCGGACCCTGGGTTTTATCCTGCCGGATCTGGAAAACCCCAGTTACGCGCGGATCGCCAAACTGCTGGAGCAAGGCGCCCGTGCGCGGGGTTATCAGCTGCTGATCGCCAGCTCCGACGATGCACCGGACAGCGAGCGGCAGTTACTGCAACTGTTCCGTGCCCGACGCTGCGATGCATTGATTGTCGCCAGCTGCCTGCCGGCCGGTGACGACAGTTATCGTCAGTTGCAGGCCAAGGGGCTGCCGATCATTGCCATCGACCGGGTGATGGATGCCGAACACTTCTGTTCGGTGGTCAGCGATGACCGCGAAGCCAGCTTGCACCTGACCGAAAGCCTGCTCGACCCGCAGCCGAAACAGATCGTGCTGCTGGGCGCGCGCCCGGAACTGAGCATCAGCCAGGAACGTGCTGCCGGGTTCAAACAGGCCCTCGCCGGCTTCAAGGGCGAAGTGCTGATCGAGCACGCCGAGTCCTTCAGCCGCGAGTGCGGCAAACAGTTGATGGAGGAACTCCTGCAACGTCTCGGGCATTTGCCGGACGCACTGGTGACCACTTCCTACGTGCTGTTGCAGGGTGTGTTCGACGCGCTGCATGACTTCCCGCTGAAAAACCGCCCGCTGCGCCTCGGAACGTTTGGCGACACCCAGTTGCTCGACTTCCTGCCGCTGCCAGTCAACGCCATGGCCCAGCAGCACCAGTTGATCGCCGACAAGGCGCTGGAACTGGCGCTGGCGGCGGTCGAGCAATCGGATTACCAGCCTGGCGTGCAGGCCATTGCCCGTACCTTCAAGCAGCGTATTCACCGGGACTGAGCCGTGGAGCTGATCGACAGCCACACCCATCTGGACTTCCCCGACTTCGACGACGACCGCGCGGCGTTGCTGAGCGAAAGCCGCGCCCTCGGGGTCCGGCGAATGGTGGTGCTCGGGGTCTACGAGGGGAACTGGCAGCGGGTGTGGGATCTGGTGCAAAGCGACGCCGATCTGTACGCGGCGTTCGGATTGCACCCGGTCTATCTCGATCAGCATCGCCCTGAAGATTTGCTGGCACTGGGCGACTGGCTGACTCGGCTTAAAGGTCATCGGCAGCTGTGTGCTGTCGGCGAAATCGGCCTGGATTACTTCATCGAAACCCTTGACCGTAAACGCCAGCAAGCGCTTTTCGAGGCACAACTTCAACTGGCGGCGGATTTCGAGTTACCGGCGTTGATTCATGTGCGGCGCAGTCATGCGGCGGTGATTGCCACCCTCAAGCGCTTCAAGCTCAAGCGCGCCGGCATCATTCACGCCTTCGCCGGCAGCCGTGAAGAAGCGCGGGAATACATCAAGCTCGGTTTCAAACTCGGCCTCGGTGGTGCACCGACCTGGCCGCAGGCATTGCGCATGCATCGTGTACTGGCGGATTTACCACTGGGCTCGGTGGTGCTGGAAACCGACTCCCCGGACATGGCGCCCGCCATGTACCCCGGCATTCGCAATACGCCGGCGCATCTGCCGGCGATCTGCGACTCACTGGCCGCTTTGATGAACATCAGTGCGCAAGAGCTCGCCGCCGCCAGTACCGCCAACAGTTGCGAGGTGTTCGGCTGGTAATCAGTTGCCGTGGGCCTTGGCCGCCTCGAGAATCAGGGTCAGGTGCTGGCGCTGCCGGGCGTAACGAATCACCGCGAAGTACACGAAAATCGCAATCAGCGACGCGTTCAACTGCTCGGTAACGCTGAGCAGCCCTACCCATTCCATCACCAAGGCCACCAGCAACGCGGTGCACACGGTCACCAGTGCACTGGCGCGCAGCAGGCCAAGTGAATCGAGCGAACGGAAGCGTTTGATCTGCTTCGGGCAGCGCAGCTCCAGGCTTTTCTGGCAATGCGTACAAGTGAATGCTTCGTGGATGGAAATGGCATTCAGCTGCCAGGGCTTGAGCACCAGCGTGGTCTGGCAGTGGGCGCAATGGCCCTGGACGCCCAGGGTTGCGACAGACATGTGCATCTCCTCCAAGTGGTCAAAGAACTGAGCTTGGTTCATTGAAGACGAAAAACCAGCGCCCGGAGGAAAACAGGATTTTGCTTACAGATGTAAGCAAAAAAGTACTACAAACCATTCCGAAAAAACCTGCCTCACGGGAGGCAGGTCCATTCAAACCCGGAACGCGCTGATCAACTGCTTCAACTCGACCACCTGCGCCGACAACGCGCGACTGGCATCTTCAGTCTGATGCGCACCTTCTGCGGTGCGCTCGCCGGCACGGTTGATCTCGACGATGTTCTGGTCTATGTCGTGGGCCACGGCGGTCTGCTGCTCGACGGCGGCGGCGATCTGCTGGTTCTGGTCGACGATCATGCCGACAGCGCCGAGGATGTTTTCCAGCGCCTGCTGGACTTTTTCCGACTGCCCAACCGTGCCGTTGGCCATCTGATGGCTGACGCCCATGGCCTTCACTGCCGCGCCGACGCCGCCGTGGAGCTTGGCGATCATCTGCTCGATTTCTTCGGTCGATTGCTGTGTGCGTTTGGCCAGCGTCCGGACTTCGTCAGCGACCACGGCAAAACCGCGTCCCTGTTCGCCAGCCCGCGCAGCCTCGATCGCGGCGTTGAGCGCCAGCAGGTTGGTCTGTTCGGCGATGCTCTTGATCACTTCCAGAACGCGGCTGATCGACTGGCTGTCGCTGGCCAACTGGTTGATCACCAGTACCGACTGATCGATTTCGCTCGCCAGTGCCGCGATGCTGCCCTGCTGCGATTCCACCAGACCGCGACCGCTAATGGTTTCGTCGTTCACGCTGTGGGCGCTGCTGACCGCTGCCGCCGCACTGCGTGCCACCTCCAGCGACGTCGCCGACATCTGGTTCATTGCGGTGGCTACTTGCTCGATCTGCGTGCGTTGCCCGGCGACCGCCTGATTGCTTTGCGCCGAAACGTTTTCCACTTGCCCTGCCTGTCGCTCGACCTCGCCAACGGTGTGGCCGACCCGTTCGATCAGGTCATGGATTTTGCGCACCGTACCGTTGAACACCTCGCCCAACTCGCCAAGTTCATCGCGGCTGTTGGCGCGGAAATTCACCGTCATGTCGCCTGCCGCGACTTTATCCATCATGGCGCCGAGGTTTTTCAGGGTGGCGCGGGTCGAGGCGTAGAAGCCGCCGTAGAGATAGAAAATCAGCACGAACACCACCGACAGCGCCACGGCTTGCAGCACCATGTGCGTGCGGTTTTGCCCCAGACGCTGCTGCAACTGGGTGTCGAGGAATTTCAGGGTGGCATCGTTGAGCTGATAGGTCTGGTTCATCAGCCCGGTGACCTGGTCATAGAACGCCTGCCATGGGGCATCGAGCGTTTCGGCCATCACCACTTGTTCTTCGATCAGTGTACTGGCCTGTTTCAGCGTCGCCTTGCTGGCATCGGCCGGTGCGCTCAGGGAATCACGGGCGGCTTTGCTCGAACCCAGTGCGTCCTGCAATTTCAGGCCATATTCGGCCTGAAGTTTTTCGATCTGCACCAGCAGCTCGTCGAAGCGAGTGCTCGACGAGCTGTTGAGAAAGCCCTGGCCCAAGGAATACGAGCCCATCGCCCGACCTTCGCCCAAGGCCTGGGTGACGGCCGGCGTGATCGCGGTGATCAGCTCGCTGAGCTGGCGTATGTCGCTCTGGTTGTCACGGCTCAACCCGGCCTGACTGGCCACGATCTGGCTGAAAATCTGCGCATTACCCAGCAGTTTGCCTATCAGCGCACTTTTGCTTTGCAGGGAGTTTTCCGCTTGCTGGGCCTTGAAAGCGGCGATCATTTCATCGCGCTTGGTCTCGAAGAACTTGATCTGCTCCGGATCCTCGGTCATGGGCGTCAACCCTTGCAGGCGCGCCAGGACGTTTTGCTCAAGGCTGGTGATCTGCGCCTCGACATTGCCGGCCTTGCCAGACTGGCCGAGGGTGACGTTGATCTGCACCAGATTGTTGAGGGTTTCCAGATCCCGGCGCAGTGTCAGGCTGCTGCCCAGCAGGTCGAGGCTCTGCAGCTCCACCCGGGTGCCCTGGAATTCGCGATAGGAATCACGCACCAGATAGAAATTGGTCACCAGCATTGGCACCAGGAACAGCACGCTGATCAGGCTGAACTTCATGCCGAAGCTCAAGCGGTTCATCAGCGAGACGGCGGGATAGAGCAAGCTCTTCACTGGAAGTCTCCCTTGGTTTTTTCTTGTTTTTATTGGCAGGCGCGGGGCGACAGCAGATAGCCACTATCGGGCGCCATCTCTGTATAGCTCAAATCGAAGGGAGGTTTTGTAACTTAAGGTTAACGAGGGGGATTGCCCCCCTCGTCAGGGGAAAGGCCTACGCGAGTACCGTCCACAGGGCAAAGCCGGCATACCACAGCACCGCCGCCCGCAGCAGCAGTTCCCACAGGCAGTCGAGGGTGTTGATGCCTTCGGGACCGACGGCGGCCGGCGGGATTTCCCCGGCAGCCAGCCCGACCTTGTCGATCAGTTGGGCGGCGCTGATGTTCCAGTTCAGCAGCTCATGCAGCATCACCCGGCTGACCGCGACGAAATTGCCGACCAGCGCAAGACTCGCCGCCAGCAGGCGCACCGGCACCCAGTCGAAGGCATGACGCAGTTGCCCGGCACGCTCAGCCACCGCCGGGTTCTGGGCGTTTTCTTCCGCCAGCGCCAGCAAGCGATAGCTCAGCGCCGCGACCGGGCCGAGCAGGAAGTACCAGAAAATCACCGCAAAGAAACTCTGGTAGGCCTGCCACAACAGATGCCGTTGCACTTGCTCCAGCAATTGTTCGCCGCTTTCGGCGCAAATGTTCAGATCACGCTTGGCCACGTGGGCGGCGGCCTGCAGATCCTCACGGCGCCAGGCGTCGCGAAACGGCCCGAGTTCGCCGAGCAGATCACCCCGCCCCAGGCTGTAAATCACCACCAGCAAATGCACCGGTAAGGCCAGCAGACCGTAGGCTACCGGGTCCAGCACCACCAGCAGCAATCCCAGCAGTGCCACCGGCAACAACACCAGGACTGTCAGCACCAGCCACGGCTGTTTGGCCAGCCCGCCGGTTTCAAGCTTGTGCAGTTCGCGGATCCATCCGCCATCGCGTTGAACCCGTTGGCGCAGGGCCGAGAACTTCTCGATCCAGACCGCCAGCAGTAACACCAGAAAACTCATTGTCCTTCCTCTTGTGCCAGGGCGGCGCGGTAGCGTGCCCAGTCGAATGCGGGTCCGGGGTCGGTCTTGCGTCCGGGGGCGATGTCGCTGTGCCCGCAGATGCGCTCGACGGTGATTGCCGGGAACGCCGCCTGTATCTGCCGGGTCAGCACGGTCAACGCCTGGTACTGTGCATCGGTGAACGGCAGATCATCAGTGCCTTCCAGCTCGATGCCCAGCGAAAAATCGTTACAGGTTTCCCGTCCTTCGAACACCGAAACACCGGCATGCCAGGCACGCTCGAGACAGGAGACAAACTGGGTGACCTTGCCGTCACGTTCGATCAGAAAATGCGCAGACACGCGCAGGTCGGCGATCCCCGCAAAGTAGGGATGTTCCGTGACATCCAGACGATTCTGGAAAAATTCCTGCACCTTGCCGGTGGCGAATTGCGCCGGCGGCAGGCTGATGTTGTGGATGACCAACAGGGAGACTTCGCCCGCCGGCCGTTCATTGAAGTTGGGCGAAGGGCAGACCTGCACCCCGTGACACCACCCGCTTGCGGGATCCAACTGCATACCGATTCCTTCAACGCCGACTGTGTTGGCGACCAGTATGCCGTGATCGGCCCCCGGCGCGCGATCACTTGCCGCGATTGAGTCGCCGCAGATTGCCGAGCACCGACTCCAGCGCCCGGTCGAACAGCAAGGTGTCGTCCAGCGCCCGCACCGCGCCGCGACGAAACGCCAGGGCCAGTTCCGTGCGATCGCGCTCCAGCACTTTCATCCCGGTACGGTCGACAAACACGTATTTGCCGGTGGCCTCGATGATCGCCGCCAGTTTGCAGCGCAGGGTGTGTTCTTCGTCTTCCTCGAACGCCACCCAACTGCCCAGGCGCAACTGATCGACCTGGCGCAAACCTGCGTCGTCAGCCGGCAAACGTGCCGGCGTGCGGGGCTGAAGGCCGTCGTCAGCCATCTGCAAGACAATCGCCTGCGACACTTCGATCATTTCCGGCAACGCGGACTGATCCGGCTCGCTGCATGGTTCGAGCAGGCGCACATGCAGCGCTTCCAGCTCACTGAAAAAGCCGCTGGTGGCAAACGGATCGAAGGCCGAACTGCTCAGGCCATCGCGCAATGACTTGAGCAACCCCGGCACCAGCGCCAGCAGGCGCAGACCCGCTTCGGCGTCATCGTGGCGCTGCACGCTCCAGATCAATTGCTCCATGGTCTGCACGTCGGCCTGCCATTCGGCAGACTGATCGCCGTGCTTGAGACAGGTCAGCAGCAACACCTTGCTCCAGGCTTCCTGCACGAATGTCACCACCGACGGTGGCAAGACTTTGCCCAGCAACGCCTGATTGAGCGCCTGCTCGACACGCTGGCGAGCCAGCTCGGTTTTCGCCCGGCCCTCTTCGGCATCGCGCAAACGCTGTTCGAGCAATTCGCTGCGACGGCGCTCGTCACTGGTGAATGCGAGGAAGTCCGCCAGCAACTCGGAAAAAATCGCCGGGTCATCGACGAAATCCGTCAGCAGGCGCTGCACCACTTGCTCGATGCGCAGGTACAGGCTGTCGCGCGCATTGCCGTCGCACTCGCCCCAGCCCATCGCTGCTTCGGCAATTTCGTTCAGCAGGCGCCGCGCCGGGTGGCTGCTGCGGCTGAAGAAGCTTTTGTCGATCACCGCGACCTTCAACATCGGGATCTGCAACCGGGCGATCAACGCCTTGAGCGAATCCGGCAGATTGCGATCATCGAGGATGCAGTCGAAGACCATGGCCACCAGATTGATCACATCTTCGTCGGCACCGCCAACAATTCGTGATTTGCCGCTGCGTACGCTGACCCGGGTCAGCAACTGTTCAAGCTGATGGCGCAGATCGAAATCGTCCTGCACCGCCAGCGCCGGCACGTATTGCTGCAAGTGCGAGAGCAGACGCAGCAGGTCGCGGGTGGAAATCGGTTGGGCGGGAGCGCTGGGTTCCAGGGTCGGCGCAACGGTGCCGCGCACGTGCAGCAGCAACTCCTGCAACGCGGCGAAGACCTCCTGCACGCCCGCATCGGCCTGGGTTTTGTCGACACCCTCGAATTCGCTCTGCACGCTGGCCACGGCCTGATCGATGGCGCGACGGGCCGGTGCCGGCTTGAGTTCGGGCAACACGCCCGTGGCGATCAGCAGTTGATTGGCTTCGGCGTAGAGTTGATCGGTATCAGCCAGCACATAACGCTCGAACAGTTTGAGCAGGATCAGTTTGACCTTGATCTCCACCCCCAGATTGCGCCCCGCTTGCAGGAAGAACTCGCAAAGCATGGCCGGGCCCAGCGGGTTGTATTGATCGTCCAGGGTCTTGCCCAACAGCGCATTGAATCGCGCAGTCAGTTGGTCGAGGGCGAACCCGTCGCGATTCAGTACGCGGCCGACCATCGTCTCGACCGCGACGTTGCGCTCCATGTCGTCGGTGCGCGCGGTGCTGTCCTCACTCTGCAAAGCATGAGAAAGGACGCTGGGGACGGGATCGAATTGAGTGAGGCCGACAAAAGCTTCGAAGAATTGCTCGAGAAAACCGCGCTCGATGTTCTTGCGCTTGAGGCGCAGGTCTCGCATGGCTTCGAAAAAGATGTTCTGTTCGACGTCGTTGCGTGCCCGGTCGGCCATCTCGAACAGGGTGTCGTCGGCGTTATCGAACAGTTCCTGCAAACCGTTGCGCAGGCGCTGGGCAGCCTTGTCGCGAACCTGAAGCAGAATCACAGGCAGGCGGGCGAGCGGCGAGTGAGTCGCCTGATCGGTAGTGGCCTTGTGCAGAGGCACTACATTCCCGTCGTTGTGCATCCAAGCCTCCTGAAACGGTGATTTGCCGACGTCAAAGTCATGGCGTCAAATGCAAGGCGGATTATCTTGCAAAAGATGTCCCCGGCGCCAGAGCCGTCAGGGTTTCCCCTATGCGCCGACACCTTGCAGTGACCACGACAGAAACGGGTTTGCTCAAAGAAAATCGACCGGATGCAGCGCTGCGTGGCTGTTCTCGCCTTGGGTTGGCCGACGCCATGCCCCTATAATCGGGCCACTTAGTTTGTGGAGCCCGTTATGCCGAATCTACGTCTCGCCGATTTGACCGCCGAAATCGAAGCCAACGTGCGCCGTGCGTTGCTCGAAGACATCGGCAGCGGCGACATCACCGCGCAACTGATCCCGGCCGAACGCTTGGCCAAAGCCACCATCATCACCCGCGACGCCGCCGTCATCAGTGGCACGGCCTGGGTCGATGCGGTGTTCCGCCAGCTCGATCCACGGGTGGCGGTGCATTGGCAGGTGCGCGATGGCGAACGGGTTTCGCCGAATCAGCCGCTGTTTCACCTGGAAGGCCCCGCCCGTTCGCTGCTGACCGGTGAGCGCAGTGCATTGAATTTCCTGCAGTTGCTGTCGGGCGTGGCGACCCGCGCGCAGTACCTGGCGGACTTTGTCGCCGAGACGTCGGTGAAACTGCTCGACACCCGCAAGACCCTGCCGGGCCTGCGTCTGGCGCAGAAATACGCGGTCACCTGCGGCGGTTGCCATAACCATCGCATCGGCCTCTACGACGCATTCCTGATCAAGGAAAACCATATCGCCGCCAGCGGTGGCATCCCGCAGGCCATTGCCGCCGCGCACAAGATTGCGCCGGGCAAACCGGTGGAAATCGAAGTGGAAAGTCTGGAGGAACTGAAAGAAGCGCTGGCCGCCGGTGCCGAAATCATCATGCTCGACGAACTGAGCCTTGATGACATGCGCGAAGCCGTGCGCCTGAACGGCGGCAAGGCAAAACTGGAAGCCAGTGGCGGCATCAACGAAAGCACGCTGCTGCCGATCGCACAGACCGGGGTGGATTACATCTCGATCGGCGCGATGACCAAGGATGTGAAGGCCGTGGACCTGTCGATGCGCCTGAGCATCTGAGTCGACCACACAATAAAAAACGCCAGCCCTTTTGAGGCTGGCGTTTTTGTTTCAAATTTCGATTTCATTCAGCTCAAGGTATTCCGGCAAGTCCATCCCCAAAGCCTCCGCAACTTCCTGATAAACCTCCAGACGCATGGTTTTGAGCTCCTCCGGCGTCTCAGCAACGAACTCAAGTACCAGTTCCCAATGCTCTAACCCGCGTGAATCGGCTTCATCCTCGAATGCCCATTGCACCTCCTGCTTTTGTTCGGAAGCATCCAGAGCACTGATTTCTTCCTGTAAGGAGGGAGTCGCTGCCAAATACTTCTCTAGCGCTGCATCAATTCTTTGCTCTTTAGGGATCATGGCGTTCTCGCTGATCATAAGAATGGAAGATGGATGTGGATCATCAAGGATCTCTCTGACGCGGACTGTCCGGCCTTCGGAACCATTCGGGATCATCTGAAAACTGCTGGGCGATGCTCATGCAGACAATGAATATAGGATGTTTGGCGAGCGAATTACACGGGACTTTACATCTCTCCCACAAAAAGTTGACCGGGAGAACATAAAACCGGACTTCGAGGGGGAGCAGGAAGAAGGGAAAAGCGAAGTGGTGCCCGAGACAGGAATCGAACCTGCGACCTTCGCGTTACGAGTGCGCTGCTCTACCGGCTGAGCTACACGGGCGGTGGGCTAAACCTAGCACTGGTCTTGCAGGTCGGCAACTTCGCCGAATGACTCGATATTTCACGGACAAAAAAATGCCCCACCGTTTTCACGGCGGGGCATTTTCATTGCGCTGTAACTGCGGGGTGATTAAACGCCCGAAGCCTTGGCAGCTGCCACGTCTTTGATGGACAGCTTGATACGGCCGCGGTTGTCCACGTCCAGTACCAGCACTTCCACTTCCTGGCCTTCTTTCAGGATGTCGGTCACTTTCTCTACGCGAGCGTCGCTCAGCATCGAGATGTGAACCAGACCGTCCTTGCCCGGCAGGATGTTGACGAATGCGCCGAAGTCGACGATGCGCTCAACCTTGCCGACGTAGATCTTGCCGATCTCGGCCTCTGCGGTGATACCCAGAACGCGCTGACGTGCGGCTTCTGCAGCTTCCTTGGTTTCGCCGAAGATCTTGATCGAACCGTCGTCTTCGATGTCGATCGAAGCCTTGGTCTCTTCGCAGATCGCACGGATGGTCGCGCCGCCTTTACCGATAACGTCACGGATCTTGTCGGTGTCGATCTTCATCGCGATCATGGTCGGAGCGTTGGCCGACAGTTCGGTACGCGACTGGCCAATGATCTGGTTCATCTGGCCGAGGATGTTCAGGCGCGCTTCCAGGGCTTGGCCCAGAGCGATTTCCATGATCTCTTCGGTGATGCCCTTGATCTTGATGTCCATCTGCAGCGCGGTCACACCTTTGGCGGTACCGGCTACTTTGAAGTCCATGTCGCCCAGGTGGTCTTCGTCACCCAGGATGTCGGTCAGGACGGCGAACTTCTCGCCTTCTTTAACCAGACCCATGGCGATACCGGCAACCGGTGCCTTCATCGGAACACCAGCGTCCATCAGGGCCAGGGAAGCACCGCAAACGGAAGCCATCGAGCTCGAACCGTTGGATTCGGTGATTTCCGATACCACACGGATGGTGTACGGGAACACATCAGCGGCTGGCAGCATGGCCGAAACCGAACGACGGGCCAGACGGCCGTGACCGATTTCACGACGACCGGCGCCACCCATGCGACCACACTCGCCCACCGAGAACGGAGGGAAGTTGTAGTGCAGCATGAACGGGTCTTTTTTCTCGCCTTCCAGGGTGTCCAGCAGTTGTGCGTCACGGGCGGTGCCCAGAGTCGCAACGACCAGAGCCTGGGTTTCGCCACGGGTGAACAGTGCCGAACCGTGGGTCTTCGGCAGAACGCCGACTTCGATGTTCAGCGGACGTACGGTGCGGGTGTCGCGACCGTCGATACGTGGCTTGCCGTTTACGATGTTTTCGCGAACGGTGCGGTATTCGATTTCGCCGAAAGCGGCTTTGACGTCGGAAGCCGAAGGCTGGCCTTCTTCACCGGACAGCTTGGCAACAACCTGGTCACGCAGCTCGCCCAGACGCGCATAACGGTCGGCCTTGATGGTGATGGTGTAAGCCTGGGAGATTGCTTCGCCGAACTCGGAACGGATAGCAGCCAGCAGCTCGGTGGCTTCTGGAGCAGGTGCCCAGGTCCAGGTTGGCTTGGCAGCTTCGGCAGCCAGTTCTTTAACGGCGTTGATCACGACCTGGAACTCGTCGTGAGCAAACAGTACTGCGCCCAGCATCTGGTCTTCGGTCAGCTCTTTGGCTTCCGATTCAACCATCAGCACGGCGTCCGAAGTACCGGCAACAACCATGTCCAGGCTCGAGGCAGCTTGCTGCTCGTAGGTCGGGTTCAGCAGGTAGCCGGTGCTTTCGTGGAAAGCAACGCGAGCGGCACCGATCGGGCCGTCGAACGGAATGCCGGAGATCGCCAGGGCAGCCGAGGTACCGATCATCGCAGCGATGTCCGGATCGGTCTTCTTGCTGGTGGAAACGACGGTGCAGACAACCTGCACTTCGTTCATGAAACCTTCAGGGAACAGCGGACGGATCGGACGGTCGATCAGTCGGGAAGTCAGGGTTTCTTTCTCGGAAGGACGGCCTTCACGCTTGAAGAAACCGCCAGGGATCTTACCGGCAGCGTAAGTTTTTTCCTGGTAGTGAACGGACAGAGGGAAGAAGCCCTTGCCCGGATCGGCTTGCTTGGCACCGACTACGGTCACCAATACGCTGACGTCGTCGTCAACGGTGACCAATACTGCGCCGGAGGCCTGACGGGCGATACGGCCAGTCTCGAGGGTAACGGTCGACTGACCGAACTGGAATTTTTTGATTACCGGGTTCACGGTGTCCTACCTTCTTTGTGGCTCTTGGGGGAACTGGTTTCTTGCGAAATTCTTGGGCAATGCCGGGAATCGGCCCGACGCCTGTCCAGGGTAAAACGTGCATCCAGATAAAACTTGAGGCTGGGAGCCTGCCAGACGCCGGCGGAAACCCGCTGACGTCTGACAGACAACCAACCTCATAGCGCAATCGCTGATTAGCGACGCAGACCCAGGCGAGCGATCAGAGCGCTGTAACGGCTCACGTCCTTGCCTTTCAGGTAGTCCAGCAGCTTGCGACGCTGGTTAACCATGCGGATCAGACCACGACGGGAGTGGTGGTCTTTACCGTTGGCCTTGAAGTGACCTTGCAGTTTGTTGATGTTGGCGGTCAGCAGTGCAACTTGCACTTCTGGCGAACCAGTATCACCAACAGCTTGCTGGTAGTCGGCAACGATTTGAGCTTTTTCTTGAACGTCGAGAGCCATGAGGCAATCCTTTTATCAGGAAACTGTTTCAAAAACAGTTTCAACAGGCCAGGGACAAATCCCTGTATCTATAAATGAGTAGTGACCGTGCCTGTTGACAGCCACACTCGCCGGCCTGCTGTTACACAGACCGGTTTCCGGTCATTCTGACCGAATCAGTCGACGCGGCGCGATGCGCCCGTCTTCGCTCACTTCACCGATACCGATGAAGCGACCGTTGTGATCCTGTACCCGCACCATGCCGAACTTCGGAGCATCCGGGGCGCGTACCGGCTGGCCGTTGAGCCAGTAGAACGCGCTCGCTTCCGAGAACTGCAGCAACGGCCAATCCTGCAGGCCGCTGTCCGATGGCATCAGGAAGCGGTCGACCGCTTCGTTGCCGCCTTCGGCATGTACCGCTTCCAGCTCTTCGAGGGTCACGGTCTGCGCCAGGGTGAAAGGCCCGGCCTGGGTACGACGCAGTTCAGCGACGTACGCACCACAACCGAGTTGCTCACCGATATCCTCCACCAGGGTGCGAATATAGGTGCCCTTGCTGCAATCCACCGCAAGACGCGCAGTATCGCCTTCGAAGGCCAGCAATTCCAAGCGCGCAATAGTAACAGAACGCGGTTCGCGCTCCACTACTTCGCCTGCACGGGCCAACTTGTACAGCGGCTGGCCATCACGCTTGAGAGCCGAGTACATCGGCGGTATCTGACTGATTTGCCCGCGAAATTTCGGCAGAACGGCTTCAATGTCGGCCTGACCAACGGTCACCGGACGCTCCTGCAAAACCTCACCTTCGGCGTCCGCCGTCGTGGTGGTCTTGCCCAGTTGCGCCAGAGTTTCGTAACCCTTGTCGGAATCGAGCAGGTACTGCGAGAACTTGGTCGCCTCGCCAAAGCACAACGGCAGAACGCCGGTGGCCAGTGGGTCGAGACTGCCGGTGTGACCGGCCTTCTCGGCGTTGAGCAACCAGCGAACCTTCTGCAATGCGGCGTTGGAGGTGAACCCCAGCGGTTTGTCGAGCAGGATGATGCCGCTGACGTTACGACGGATACGTTTGACCTGAGCCACCGAGTTACTCCTTGGTGTCTTCGGGTTCTGCCGCAGCCACGTGCTGATTGTCCTCAGCCACGGCGCGCTCGATCAGGGCCGACAGGTGCGCACCCCGCACGACGCTTTCGTCGTAGTGGAAGTGCAATTGCGGCACGCTGCGCAGCTTCATTTCACGGGCCAGCTGCATGCGCAGGAAACCGGCGGCTGCGTTGAGCACCTTGATGCTTTGCGCGATGTCTTCGGCGTTGTCTTGCCCCATTACGGTGATGAAGATCTTCGCGTGACCGACGTCACGGCTGACTTCCACAGCGGTAATGGTGACCAGGCCGACGCGCGGGTCTTTGACTTCACGACGGATCAGCTGGGCCAGCTCACGCTGCATCTGATCGCCGATACGTTGGGTACGGCTGTATTCTTTTGCCATGATTTGTTACCTGTTACTGCCCCGCGGTGAAACCCGCAAGGTCTGAAAGCGGCAAACGCCCGGCCTGACAAAAGCCAGACCGGGCGTTGCGTTTAGAGTCCTGACGCCGTGCCGCGCACTTGCATGCGGCGGCCCGACGTGGCCCTTGAAGTGCGCGAGTCAGAGGCTGCGAGCAACCTGAACCTTCTCGAAGACTTCGATCTTGTCGCCGACTTTGACGTCGTTGTAGCTCTTCACGCCGATACCGCATTCCATGCCGGCACGTACTTCGGAAGCGTCATCCTTGAAGCGGCGCAGGGATTCCAGCTCGCCTTCGAAGATAACGATGTCTTCACGCAGTACACGGATCGGACGGTTACGGTGAACAGTACCCTCGATCACCATGCAGCCGGCGATGGCGCCGAACTTAGGCGAACGGAATACGTCACGGACTTCGGCCACACCGAGGATGTTCTCGCGAACATCGCTGCCAAGCATACCGGTCAGGGCTTTCTTGACGTCTTCGATGATGTCGTAGATCACGTTGTAGTAACGCATGTCCAGACCTTCCTGCTCGACGATCTTCCGTGCGCCGGCATCGGCACGCACGTTGAAGCCGAACAGTACAGCGTTGGAAGCCAGTGCCAGGTTGGCATCGGATTCGGTGATACCACCGACGCCGCCACCGACCACACGCACTTGCACTTCGTCGTTGCCCAGGCCGTTCAGAGCGCCCTGCAAGGCTTCCAGCGAACCACGGACGTCGGATTTGAGGACGATGTTGAGCGTCTTCTTCTCTTCCTGACCCATGCTTTCGAAGATGTTTTCCAGCTTGCCGGCATGAGCACGAGCCAGTTTGACTTCGCGGAATTTGCCTTGACGGAACAGAGCCACTTCACGGGCTTTCTTCTCGTCGGCAACCACGCTCATCTCGTCGCCAGCGTCAGGCGTACCGTCCAGGCCGAGGATCTCGACCGGAATGGCCGGGCCCGCTTCCTTGATCGGCTTGCCGTTCTCGTCGAGCATGGCGCGCACGCGGCCATAGTTCGAGCCGACCAGCACCATGTCGCCTTGACGCAGCGTACCGTCCTGAACCAGAACGGTCGCCACTGGGCCACGGCCCTTGTCGAGGCGCGATTCAACCACGACACCACGGCCAGGAGCCGATGGAGTGGCAGTCAGCTCGAGAACTTCGGCCTGCAGCAATACAGCTTCAAGCAGTTCGTCGACGCCGGTACCCATCTTCGCGGAGACCGGAACGAATGGAGTATCACCACCCCAGTCTTCAGAGGTCACGCCGTGGGCCGACAACTCGCTACGGATGCGATCGAGATCAGCGCCCGGCTTGTCGATCTTGTTCACCGCAACTACCAGCGGAACGCCAGCAGCAACAGCGTGCTGAACAGCTTCGATGGTTTGTGGCATCACGCCGTCGTCCGCCGCAACCACCAGGATCACGATGTCGGTCGCCTTGGCACCACGGGCACGCATGGCGGTAAACGCGGCGTGACCAGGGGTGTCGAGGAAGGTGACCATGCCGCGTTCGGTTTCAACGTGGTATGCACCGATGTGCTGGGTGATACCGCCGGCTTCGCCAGCAGCTACCTTGGCACGACGGATGTAGTCGAGCAGCGAGGTCTTACCGTGGTCAACGTGACCCATTACGGTCACGACCGGCGCACGAGGAACCGCTTCACCTTCGAACTTCAGGGACTCGGCCAAGGAATCTTCCAGGGCGGTGTCGCTGACCAGGGTCACTTTGTGGCCCAGTTCTTCGGCTACCAGTTGAGCAGTTTCCTGATCAAGCACCTGGTTGATGGTCGCTGGAGTACCCAGTTTGAACATGAACTTGATGATTTCGGCAGCCTTCACCGACATCTGCTGAGCGAGATCGCCAACAGTGATGGTTTCGCCGATCTTCACTTCACGCACGACAGGGCCGGTCGGGCTCTGGAAACCGTGAGCGTTGCGCTTTTTCAGCTTGGCCTTGCCGCGACCGCCGCGACGGAAGCCATCGCTTTCTTCGTCGGTAGTGCGTGGCGCCACACGTGGAGCGGGAGCCTTTTCCTTGACCGATGCGCGATGCGGAGCGTTTTTGCGCTCGCCATCACCACCGCCACGACGGTTGTTGTCGTCGGCACGTGGTTTGTCCGGACGGCGCTGTTCGTCACGCTTGCGAGTGTCGGCAGCTGGCGCAGCAGCCACAACCGGCGCGGCTTCGCGCACAGGTTCGGCCACTGGCGCAAGAGCAGCGACGGCTTCGGCAGGAGCGGACGGCGCAGCAGGCTGGCGACGCGCTTCTTCTTCGGCGCGCACACGGGCTTCTTCTTCAGCCTTCTGACGGGCAGCATTTTCTACTGCGCGACGTTCATCCAGTTCACGCTTGCGCTCGGCTTCGATTTCTTCCGGGCTACGCTGTACGAAAACTTTCTTCTTGCGGACTTCAACGCTGATGCTTTTGCTGCCAGCAACACGCAGGGTGCTGGTGGTTTTACGCTGCAGCGTGATCTTGCGTGGTTCTTCCACTTTCGCCTTGTGGCTGCTTTTCAAGTGGGTCAGCAGGGATTGCTTCTCACTGTCAGTCACATTTTCTTCGGCGGCGGTGTGCGGCAGACCTGCCTCACGCATCTGCTGCAACAGGCGCTCTACCGGTGTTTTGACCTCATCGGCCAGTTGTTTCACCGTGACTTGCGTCATGCACTTCTCTCCTCAGGCCGCGCCTAATTACTCGAACCAGTGGGCTCGGGCGGCCATGATCAACTTGCCGGCACGATCATCGTCAATGCCGTCGATGTCGAGCAGGTCGTCAATAGACTGCTCGGCCAGGTCTTCGCGGGTAATTACGCCGCGCACCGCCAGTTCCATCGCCAAATCCTTGTCCATACCCTCAAGCGAGAGCAGGTCTTCGGCCGGATGGGCGTCTGCCAGCTTTTCCTCAGTAGCGATGGCTTTGGTCAACAAGCGATCCTTGGCACGAGCGCGAAGCTCGTTGACGATGTCTTCGTCAAAGCCGTCGATGTTAAGCATTTCTTCCAACGGTACGTAGGCAATCTCTTCCAGGCTGGTGAAGCCTTCGTCTACCAGCACCTGAGCCAGTTCTTCGTCGACTTCCAGCTCGTCGATGAAGTTGCGCAGGATGTCGCCGGTTTCCGCTTGCTGCTTAGCCTGGATGTCCGATTCGGTCATCACGTTCAGGGTCCAGCCAGTCAGCTGGCTCGCCAGACGCACGTTCTGACCACCACGACCGATGGCCTGAGCCAGATTGTCTGCGCCAACAGCGATGTCCATGGCATGGGCATCTTCGTCAACGATGATGGCCGCCACTTCTGCCGGCGACATGGCATTGATCACGAACTGGGCCGGGTTGTCGTCCCACAGGACGATGTCGACACGCTCGCCACCCAACTCGCCCGACACGGCCTGGACGCGCGAACCGCGCATACCGATGCACGCGCCTTGCGGGTCGATGCGTTTGTCCTTGGAGCGGACAGCGATCTTGGCACGCGAACCCGGATCACGGGATGCGGCCATGACTTCGATCAGACCTTCAGCGATTTCCGGCACCTCGATACGGAACAGCTCGATCAGCATTTCCGGCGCGGTACGCGACAGGATCAGCTGAGGGCCGCGGTTCTCGGTGCGGATTTCCTTGAGCAGCGCACGCAGACGCACGCCGACACGGAAGGTTTCGCGAGAGATGATGTCTTCACGGGCCAGCAACGCTTCAGCGTTATTACCCAGGTCGACGATCACGTTGTCGCGGGTCACTTTCTTCACGGTGCCGGAGATGATTTCCCCCAGGCGCTCGCGATAAGCGTCAACCACTTGAGCGCGCTCGGCTTCGCGCACTTTCTGCACGATGACCTGCTTGGCGGTCTGCGCAGCGATGCGGCCGAACTCGATGGACTCGATCTTTTCTTCAACGACGTCGCCAACCTTGGCGCCGGGATGCGTTTCAGCAACCTTGCTCGGCCAGGTTTCGATGGCCGGATCATCGAGATCATTCTCTTCGACGACCGTCCAGCGACGGAAAGTTTCGTAAGAACCGGTGTGGCGGTTGATTTCCACACGCAGATCAACTTCGTCTTCAAAACGCTTTTTGGTAGCAGTGGCCAGAGCCAGCTCCAGCGCTTCAAAAATCACGCTTGCCGGTACACCCTTTTCATTGGATACCGACTCAACAACCAGCAGTACTTCTTTGCTCATCGTACGCCTCGCCTTTCGCAAGCCATTGGATCCGCGGGATCCGCGTCTCAGTCAAAACTGGGAATAATGTTGGCCTTGTCGATCATATCGATCGGCAACAGGAACTCATGGTCATCTACCTGCACCACGACGTCCTGCTCTTCTACACCGCGCAGAAGGCCCTGAAAGTTGCGTCGACCTTCAAAAGGCGAGCGCAGCTTGATCTTCACTTGTTCACCGACATATTTGGCAAACTGCTCAAGAGTGAACAGTGGGCGTTCCATGCCTGGCGAGGAAACTTCAAGGGTGTATTCAACGGAGATCGGATCTTCAACATCCAGCACACCGCTGATCTGACGGCTGACGATGGCGCAATCGTCCACCAGTACGCCGCCTTCCTTATCGATATAAACGCGCAACATTGAGTGGCGACCTTGAGCCGAAAACTCAATACCCCAGCATTCATAGCCTAGGGCCACGACCACCGGGGCCAGCAAGGCCTGCAACTCTTCTAGCTTGCTCGACACCTGAACCCCCTCGTGCATGTATGTGCATGCTATGCAAAATAAAAAAATGGGCGAAACGCCCATCCTTGAAACGCCGTCGAACAGCGGCGTTGAAAGTGTCCAGCTAACAAAAAGCCCCTTAAAAGGGGCTCCTTAAACTGGTTGCGGGGGCCGGATTTGAACCGACGACCTTCGGGTTATGAGCCCGACGAGCTACCAGACTGCTCCACCCCGCGACAAAGCTGGGGCGGAAGTATACGACCGATCCCTTTTAGGGTCAATGTAACCTTCCACCTGCAAGAAAGCCCGCAACAGCGGGCTCTCCTGACTAATTGGTACCGAGAAGGGGACTCGAACCCCTACACCCTATGGGCACAACCACCTCAAGGTTGCGTGTCTACCAATTCCACCACCTCGGCAATACTACGTTTGAAACCCTTCTTACTTCTGCTCTTGAGCTGGAGGCACGTCAGTCGCTGGAGTAGCCGACTTTTGCTCTTGAAGCACCGGGACATCATCAGAAGCCGGTTGTTGCTTTGGAACTTCCAACACTGCCGGGTTTGGCAAACCTGCTTGAGTCAGCTGATGAGCCTTCTCTTTAGCAAAGTATCCTAACCCCAAGCTGGTTATGAAGAAACCGGCGGCAAGTATAGCAGTAAACTTACTAAGAAAGGTAGAGGAACCTTGGCTTCCGAACACAGTATTTGAAGCACCTGCTCCGAAAGACGCGCCAGCGTCCGCACCTTTACCCTGCTGCAGCAAAACCAGAGCAACTACGCCCAATGCACCCAGCAGATGAAAAACGACTACGACTGTTTCCAGCATTTTTTCAGTTTCCCGCGGCGCGACAGATCGCACCGAACTCATCTGCATTCAGGGAAGCTCCACCAATGAGCCCCCCATCGATATCCGGCATGCCGAACAGTTCGACCGCATTGGCCGCCTTCACGCTGCCGCCGTATAGAAGCCGCACACCCCGTGCCACTTCAGAATTCTCTGCCGCCAACTGCTCGCGAATGGCTTTATGCACATCCTGAGCCTGTTGCGGCGTTGCAGTCAGCCCGGTACCAATCGCCCAGACCGGCTCGTAAGCGATCACTGCATTGGCAAAAGCACCGACACCCAGCTCCTCTATGATACTGCCCAGCTGACGCCCGACAACTTCAAGAGTCTTTCCGGCCTCTCGTTGCTCCAGGGTCTCCCCCACACACAACACCGGAATCAAGCCACATGCCTGTGCCGCTGCGAACTTGCGATTCAGCATTCCGTCTCGCTCGCCCATGATCTGGCGGCGTTCGGAGTGCCCGACAAGCACCAGGGAACAACCTGCATCCACCAACTGACTCGGCGCAATCTCGCCCGTCAACGCACCCTGCATGGATTCCACCGCAGAGTTCTGCGCACCGACCGAAATCGATTTGCCTTTCAAGCCATCAATCACTTGATTGATATACAAGCAAGGCGGGAATACCGCGACATCAACACCGCTTGGCAAGGCCAGATGACGAAGGCCGTTGATCAGCTCAGCGACGCTGGCGCGGGTACCGTGCATCTTCCAGTTACCAGCTACCATAGGGCGACGCATGCTGTACCTCGTCGGTCAAAGTGGGCGCAGATGTTACCCAACACAATCATGGCTGGCAAGCCGAATCAGGCAGAAACTTCAGTTACCAGTTTTGCCAGTTCTTCGGCATAGCCACGAACCTGGGTTTCGTCCTCGCCTTCGACCATCACTCGCACCAGAGGCTCTGTTCCGGACTTGCGCAAAAGCACACGACCACGACCCGCCATCGCCTGGGTTACGCGCGCACTCGCTTCCTTGACAGCCGGATGTTCCAGCGGGCTTTCGCCACCACCGAAACGCACATTGATCAGCACCTGCGGACACTTGCGCAGCGCCTGGCGAGTTTGAGCAAGCCCCTCGTTACGCGTCTTCAGTGCCATCAGCACCTGCAAAGCCGCAATGATCGCATCACCCGTGGTGGTGTGATTGAAGCACACGACATGCCCCGAGTTCTCGCCACCGACCAGCCAGTTACGCTCCAGCAGTTCGGCGATTACATAGCGGTCACCGACATTGGCGCGCACGAAAGGAATACCCAAGTCTGCGAGCGCGAGCTCAAGCCCGAGGTTACTCATCAAGGTACCGACAACACCGCCCTGCAACTTGCCGCGCTCATGCAGATCGCGCGCAATGATGTACAACAGCTCGTCACCATCAACAATCGCACCAGTGTGGTCGACCATCAGCACCCGGTCACCATCGCCGTCGAAGGCGATACCCAGATCCGCATGTTCGGACAACACCGCCGCCTGCAATTGCCCCATATGCGTGGAGCCGCAGTTGTCATTGATGTTCAGGCCGTTAGGCTGCGCCGACAAAACGACGACCTCGGCACCCAGCTCACGGAAAACACTCGGCGCAACCTTATAGGTGGCACCGTGTGCGCAGTCGATGACGATCTTCA
This sequence comes from Pseudomonas fluorescens, assembly GCF_030344995.1. Taxonomy (GTDB): domain Bacteria; phylum Pseudomonadota; class Gammaproteobacteria; order Pseudomonadales; family Pseudomonadaceae; genus Aquipseudomonas; species Aquipseudomonas fluorescens_BF. Next base: position 1,184,304 of record NZ_CP128260.1, on the reverse strand, counting down.
GGCCGGAGAAACTGGTACCGGTCGGCACGGAGCTCTTGCAGAACTCGATATAGCGACCGGACGCATCATTGATTCGCGACACCTTGCCGATCTTGCTCGACTCGACAACGGTCATTGGCGTATCGAGCAACTCCTCGATCATCAGCTCCAGCTCATCAGGCAGCTTGGTGCCCTTGCCGGAGAAGAACTTGATACCGTTATCGTCATGCGGATTGTGCGATGCGCTGATTACGATCCCGGCTTCAGCCTGGAACGTACGCGACAAATAGGCGATGGCTGGAGTCGGCATCGGGCCGAGCAGCATTACATCGGCTCCCGCAGATGTCAGACCAGCCTCAAGGGCCGATTCAAACATGTAGCCGGAAATCCGCGTGTCCTTGCCGACCAGCACCTTGCAGGCACCCATCTTGCGAAAGGCCATACCGGCAGCCCAACCGAGCTTGAGCATGAAGTCCGGAGTGATCGGGTATTCCCCGACACGACCACGAATGCCGTCAGTACCAAAGTATTTCTTGCTCATAAGTGCTCCATCATTCTTATTCGGCTGATTCCACGGCCGCGAGCATTCGCACCACGTCCACCGTTTCCGCCACGTCATGGACGCGCAATATACGCGCACCTTTCACCGATGCCAGTGCAGCCAGTGCCAGACCACCGTAAAGACGCTCACCCACAGGGCGATTCAATGCATGACCGATCATGCTTTTGCGCGAAACGCCCACCAACAGTGGCCGCCCCAGCGCATGCAGGGCTTCCATATGCTTGAACAAGCTTAGATTGTGCTGCAGGGTTTTGGCGAAGCCGAATCCCGGATCGAGAATGATCCGCTCGGCAGGAATGCCTGCCACCTCACACTTAGCCATGCGTTCGGCAAGAAACTCACCCACCTCCCGGGTGACATCCTGATAACGCGGATCGTCCTGCATATCACCAGGCTCGCCGAGCATATGCATAAGGCATACAGGCAGCCCCGTGGCAGCAGCAGCATCCAGCGCACCATCGCGCCGTAGCGAACGAACGTCGTTGATCAAGCCGGCACCTAACCGAGCCGTCTCGCGCATGACCGCCGGAGTGGATGTATCGACCGATATGACCACATCCAGTTCGCGACTGATCAGCTCGACGACGGGAGCGACACGCTCCAGCTCCTCCAATGGAGAAACCGCCCGCGCGCCTGGTCGGGTCGACTCTCCGCCCACATCGATCAGTGTCGCGCCCGCCGCAACCATGGCTTCGGCATGACGCAAGGCCGCGTCGAGCTGACTGTATCTGCCGCCATCGGAAAAAGAATCGGGGGTGACATTGAGAATGCCCATGACATGCGTCCGGGCCAAATCAAGAACCCGGTTGCCGAAAGGCAACCGGGTCAGGGACTGTACAGAAGTCATTTCAAACCTTAAACGTCGGCAGCCGGACCGCCAATCGGTGTTTCCGGACGCTCGCCCTGAATGACAGGTGGCGTGCCAGTACCGGTGCCGCCCGACCAGTCGCGAGGCTCGCGAGGTGTACGACCGGCCATGATGTCGTCGATCTGTTCGGCATCGATCGTCTCGTACTTCATCAGGGCGTCCGCCATGGCATCGAGCTTGTCGCGGTTGTCCGTGAGGATCTGCTTGGCCGTGCCGTAGCACTGGTCGATGATGCTACGCACTTCGGAGTCGATCAGCTTGGCAGTCTCACCGGAGAAGCTTGCATTCTGACCGCCACCGCCGCGACCGAGGAATACTTCACCCTCTTCTTCGGCGTACATCAAAGGACCAAGTTTTTCCGACAGGCCCCACTTGGTCACCATATTCCGCGCAATCTGACTCGCGCGCATGATGTCGTTGGAAGCACCAGTAGTCACACCGTCGAAGCCCAAAGTCATCTCTTCGGCGATACGGCCGCCGTACAGCGAGCAGATCTGACTGATCAGCGCACGCTTGGACAGGCTGTAGCGATCTTCTTCCGGCAGGAACATGGTCACACCCAGCGCACGACCGCGCGGGATGATCGATACCTTGTAGACCGGATCATGCTCGGGCACGACGCGACCAACAATGGCATGGCCTGCTTCGTGATAAGCGGTGTTCTGCTTTTCCTTCTCGGACATGACCATGGATTTGCGCTCGGCGCCCATCATGATCTTGTCTTTGGCCAGTTCGAATTCTTTCATCTCGACGATGCGTTTGCCGGCACGGGCAGCGAACAGCGAAGCCTCGTTGACCAGGTTGGCCAGGTCAGCACCGGAGAAGCCCGGAGTACCACGCGCAATAACGGCAGGGGCAACGTCATCACCCATTGGCACTTTACGCATGTGAACCTTGAGGATCTGCTCGCGACCACGGATGTCCGGCAGACCAACCACCACCTGACGGTCGAAACGACCAGGACGCAGCAAAGCAGGGTCCAGCACGTCAGGGCGGTTGGTCGCGGCGATGACGATGATGCCGTCATTCATTTCAAAACCGTCCATCTCCACCAGCAACTGGTTGAGAGTCTGTTCGCGCTCGTCGTGACCGCCACCCATGCCGGCGCCACGATGGCGACCAACGGCGTCGATCTCGTCGATGAAGATAATGCACGGAGCGTGTTTCTTGGCCTGTTCGAACATGTCACGAACGCGGCTGGCGCCGACACCGACGAACATTTCAACGAAGTCGGAACCGGAAATGGTGAAGAACGGCACTTTGGCTTCGCCAGCAATCGCCTTGGCCAGCAAGGTTTTACCGGTACCCGGAGGACCGACCATCAACACGCCGCGAGGAATGCGGCCGCCCAGGCGCTGGAACTTGCCCGGATCACGGAGGAATTCAACCAGCTCGCCAACTTCTTCCTTGGCTTCGTCGCAACCGGCAACGTCCGCCAGGGTAGTTTTCACCTGATCTTCGGACAGCAGACGCGCCTTGCTCTTGCCAAAGCTCATCGGCCCGCCCTTGCCGCCCGCACCGCCCTGCATCTGGCGCATGAAGAACATGAACACCGCGATGATCACCAGGATCGGGAAGCTGGCCACCAGAAGCTGGGTCCAGATGCTTTGCTGCTCAGGCTGCTTGCCTTCGACCACAACGTGGTTGTCGACCAGATCGCCGATCAGGCCATTGTCCTGGATTGCCGGACGAATGGTCTTGAAGCTGTCACCATCGTTGCGCTTGCCGGTAATCACGTAGCCGTCGACGGCCACGCGCTCGACCTTGCCATCCTTGACCTGCTGGATGAAGTCGGAATAGTTGAGGGTCTGCGGCTCGTTAGGGCTGGAGAAGTTGTTCATCACCGTCACCAGGACAGCCGCGATGATCAACCACAGGATCAGATTCTTTGCCATATCGTTCAATTAACTACCCTCTGAAGCAAGCTCCGCTACTGGCGCGCGCTTCGCATGATATTCACCGGCCTAACTTACTACATTACCTACAGCTCTGGCAGGCGCCGTCTGTAACCCTTTGTGAAACACTTTCTACACAATATTCGCTTATGCGCGCGGGGCGAAATACGAAAAACCTATCACCCCGCCAAAAAACCTCGTTTTACTCGCTACGACCTCGATAGCCCCAAGCCAGCATGTACTGCTCGCGAGAGCTGCCACGAGAGGAGTCCGGCTTGATCATCTGGATCTTGTCGAACTTCTTGCGAGCATCCTTCAGGTAAACATCGAACCCTTCACCCTGAAAAATCTTGATCACGAAATTGCCACCCGGCTTGAGTATCCGTTCCGCCAGATCAAGCGCCAGCTCGCAAAGGAACATGGCTTTTGGCATGTCCACTTCAGGCGTACCACTCATATTGGGGGCCATATCGGAAATCACAAGGTCCACCTGCGAATTACCCACAGCCTCAAGGATCTGAGCGAGCACTGCATCCTCAGTGAAGTCACCCTGGATGAAAGTCACGTCCGGAATGCTGTCCATTTCCAGGATGTCCGAGGCGATCAGTCGCCCCTGACCACCGATCAGCCGGCTGGTGACCTGCGACCAGCCGCCAGGCGCCGCGCCGAGGTCGACGACGTTCATGCCCGGACGGATCAGTTTGTATTTCTCCTGGATCTCCAGAAGCTTGTAACTCGCACGCGAGCGGTAGCCATCCTTCTGCGCTTGCTTCACATAGGGATCATTGACATGTCTTTTCAGCCAACCAAGGCTTGTCTTGGAACGCGCCATTGGGCACCTCGTTGATTAGGGTCGTGATTAATTGGGCGGATCCACGAGCCCTCGGGTAAAATGGCCGCCATTTTACAGAATCCAGACGAAAGGGTCAGATTATGCCGCTCACTCCAGAGCAGAAGAAACAGTACAAATCCATTGGCCACCACCTGAAACCAGTTCTGACGGTGGCTGACAACGGTTTGACTGAGGGTGTTTTAGCCGAACTCGAACGCGCATTGGCGGATCACGAGCTGATCAAGATCAAGCTCAACATCCTCGATCGCGAGGCGCGCCTGGCGTCCGTTGCAGAGCTGTGCAAGGTCGGCAAGGCCGATCTGGTTCAAGTCATCGGCAAGATGGCACTGATTTACCGCAAGAACTTCAGCGTCAACAAGCAGCTGTCGAACGTCCATCGCTTCAAGTGATGGCCAGGGTCAAGGGTGTGCTTCGCGCACCCTGCCACTCCATCCCGGCACCGGCTGCAATACCAGCACCAGCCCGGAAAAACCCAATACAAGAAAGCTGAACACCTGCCAGCGCTGAGCATCCGGCCAGCCGACACGCACTGCGACAAACATCGCACACGCATACAACGCCATCAGCAACACCTGCCCGCGAAAATCCCGCCACAGACTGGCAAGGCCCTCGGCCTGTACCAGCACCAAAGCCTGAAATATCACACACGCGACGGCAAAACCCACCACCGCCACTTCAAACGTACTTGCAACTTCATCGATCAGCAGCGGTGCCAGGCCGATTTGACCCAGCACCGGCCGCAGACCGAGATGTACCAGCCACAAGCCGCCGACCCACAACATCTGGGCCAGCTGCCAGAGCATCGCGCCCGCATGGAGCGGGCGCCCGCCCTCAGATGTGACGGACTTCGACAATCTCATACTCGATATCGCCGCCCGGCGTTTTCACGACGACCGTATCGCCCTCTTCCTTGGCAATCAAGGCGCGAGCGATCGGCGAGCCGACGGAAATCTTGCCGAGCTTGATGTCCGCCTCATCCTCACCCACGATCTGGTAAGTCACGCTTTCATCAGTCTCGACGTTGGCGATTTCGACGGTAGTGCCGAAAATCACTTTGCCGGTGTGCGGAATGGTCGTCACATCGATGATCACCGCGTTCTGCAGGCGACCTTCGATATCACGGATCCGCGCCTCGACCATGCCCTGCTGTTCGCGCGCGGCATGGTATTCAGCGTTTTCTTTCAAGTCACCCAACTCGCGGGCCGTACCGATGTCCTGGCTGAGCTTCGGACGAACGACCTTGGTCAGGTGAGCATGCTCTTCTTCCAGGGCTTTGGAGCCCTGGACGGTCATTGGGTATTTATTCATGCCTTCAATCCTGCGTGTAGATCCTGCAAGCGGCGCACGGTCTTCTCGGGACCGAACTTCAGCGCTTCACAGATAGCTTCGCCAGCAGCAATGGTGGTGGTGCAGTAGATCTTGTGCTGCAAGGCGTTACGGCGAATGGAATAGGAATCGGCGATCGACTGGCGACCTTCGGTGGTGTTGATGATCAGGGTGACTTCGTCATTCTTGATCATGTCGACCACGTGCGGACGACCCTCGGTCACCTTGTTCACGCGACGCACTTTCAGACCCGCGGCTTCGATCAGCTTGGCAGTGCCGGCAGTGGCGACGACTTCGAAGCCCAAGTTGATCAGATCACGGGCCACGCCTGCAACCAGTGGCTTGTCATCGTCGCGCACGCTGATGAATGCGGTACCGCCGGTCGGCAGCACTTCGCTGGCGCCCATCTGGGCTTTGGCAAAGGCTTCGCCGAAGGTGTCGCCGACGCCCATCACTTCACCGGTCGACTTCATCTCCGGGCCGAGGATCGGGTCAACGCCAGGGAACTTGGCGAACGGGAACACCGCCTCTTTCACGCTGTAGAAGTTCGGGATGATTTCCTTGGTGAAGCCGATTTCCTTCAGGGTTTTACCAGCCATCACGCGAGCCGCGATCATCGCCAGGGAAACACCGATGCACTTCGACACGAACGGTACGGTACGGGAAGCACGCGGGTTGACTTCGATGACGTAGATGTCTTCGCCTTGCAGTGCCAACTGAACGTTCATCAGGCCGACCACGCCCAGTTCCAGGGCCATTTTCTTGACCTGTTCGCGCATCTCGTCCTGGATGTGCGCCGGCAGCGAGTACGGCGGCAGCGAGCACGCGGAGTCACCGGAGTGAACGCCCGCCTGTTCGATGTGCTGCATGATCGCGCCGATCACTACGTCCTTGCCGTCGCAGACCGCATCCACGTCCATCTCGATGGCGCAGTTGAGGAAGTGGTCGAGCAGCACCGGGCTGTCGTTCGACACTTGCACCGCGTCACGCAGGTAACGCTTGAGCTCTTCTTCCTTGTAGACGATTTCCATCGCCCGGCCGCCCAGTACGTAGGACGGACGCACCACCAGCGGGTAACCGATCTTCGCAGCAGCACGAACAGCTTCGTCTTCGCTGCGCACGGTGGCGTTTGGCGGCTGACGCAGGTTCAGACGCTCAACCATTTGCTGGAAGCGCTCACGGTCTTCGGCACGGTCGATGGCGTCAGGGCTGGTGCCGATGATCGGCACGCCGGCTGCTTCCAGGGCACGAGCCAGCTTCAGAGGTGTCTGGCCGCCGTACTGGACGATCACGCCTTTCGGCTTCTCGACGCGGCAGATTTCCAGCACGTCTTCCAGAGTCACCGGTTCGAAGTACAGGCGATCGGAAGTGTCGTAGTCAGTGGAAACGGTTTCCGGGTTGCAGTTGACCATGATGGTCTCGTAACCGTCATCGCGCAGCGCCAGTGCCGCATGTACGCAGCAGTAGTCGAACTCGATGCCCTGACCGATACGGTTCGGGCCACCGCCAAGGATGATGATCTTGTCGCGACCGGACGGCGCGGCTTCGCACTCTTCCTCATAGGTCGAGTACAGGTAGGCGGTGTCGGTGGCGAACTCGGCCGCGCAGGTGTCGACGCGCTTGTAGACCGGGAACACTTCCAGCTTGTGGCGGTGAGTACGCAGGTTTTTCTCGGTGACGCCCAGCAGCTTGGCCAGACGCTGGTCGGAGAAACCTTTGCGCTTGAGCTTGTACATCAGGTCGCGGTCGATAGCTGACAGACCGAGGGTCTTGACCTTCTCTTCGTCCTTGATCAGATCTTCGATCTGTACCAGGAACCACGGGTCGATCATGTTCATGCCGAAGATTTCTTCGACGGTCATGCCGGCGCGGAAGGCGTCCGCCACGTACCAGATACGCTCGGCGCCCGGCACGGTCAGTTCGCGCTTGAGCACACTCATGCTTTCCGGGTTGCTCAGATCGACCTTCTCGTCCAGACCGCAAACACCCACTTCCAGACCGCGCAGGGCTTTCTGCAGGGATTCCTGGAAGGTACGGCCGATGGCCATGACTTCACCGACCGACTTCATCTGAGTGGTCAGGCGCGCGTCAGCATTGGCGAACTTCTCGAAGGCGAAGCGCGGCAGCTTGGTCACGACGTAGTCGATGGATGGCTCGAAGGACGCCGGGGTACGGCCGCCGGTGATGTCGTTCTGCAGTTCGTCGAGGGTGTAACCGACTGCCAGCTTTGCGGCGATCTTGGCGATCGGGAAACCGGTGGCTTTCGAGGCCAGAGCCGACGAGCGGGACACACGCGGGTTCATTTCGATCACGACCATGCGGCCGGTGTCCGGGCAGATACCGAACTGAACGTTGGAACCGCCGGTCTCGACGCCGATCTCGCGCAGTACCGCCAGCGAGGCGTTACGCAGGATCTGGTATTCCTTGTCGGTCAGGGTCTGGGCCGGGGCAACAGTGATCGAGTCACCGGTGTGCACGCCCATCGGGTCGAAGTTTTCGATCGAGCAGACGATGATGCAGTTGTCCTTTTTGTCGCGGACAACCTCCATTTCATATTCTTTCCAGCCGATCAGGGATTCGTCGATCAGCAGCTCTTTGGTTGGCGACAGGTCCAGACCACGGGCGCAGATTTCTTCGAATTCTTCACGGTTGTAAGCGATACCGCCACCGGTGCCGCCCATGGTGAAGGACGGACGGATGATGCACGGGAAGCCCAGGCGCTCGAGCACCGCGTTGGCTTCTTCCATGCTATGGGCGATACCGGAACGCGGGCATTCCAGGCCGATGGCTTTCATCGCCTTGTCGAAACGCGAACGGTCTTCAGCCTTGTCGATGGTGTCAGCGTTGGCGCCGATCATCTCTACGCCGAACTTCTCCAGAACGCCTTCGCGCTCCAGGTCCAGGGCGCAGTTCAGAGCAGTCTGGCCGCCCATGGTTGGCAGCACGGCATCCGGACGCTCTTTTTCGATGATCTTGGCAACGGTCTGCCACTTGATCGGCTCGATGTAGGTGGCGTCGGCCATGTCCGGGTCGGTCATGATGGTGGCCGGGTTGGAGTTCACCAGGATGACGCGGTAACCCTCTTCGCGCAGGGCCTTACAGGCTTGGGCGCCGGAGTAGTCGAATTCGCAGGCCTGGCCGATAACGATCGGGCCAGCGCCGAGAATCAGGATGCTTTTAATGTCTGTACGTTTTGGCATGGGTTTGTCACTCAAATCCGCAGGTCAGTCGGCAAGCCGTCTTGATCGATTTCTGAAGTCCCGAGGGGGCCGCCGGTTCCGGGGCCGCCCTCGAGGGGCTTCTCGCTACAGTCTCAAGGCGAGCGCTTAGCGTCGCTTGGCCATCTCGTTGATGAAGCGGTCAAACAGAGGGGCCACATCGTTCGGGCCCGGGCTCGCTTCAGGGTGACCCTGGAAGCTGAACGCGCTCTTGTCGGTACGCTCGATACCTTGCAGGGTGCCGTCGAACAGCGATTTGTGGATCGCGCGGACGTTGGCTGGCAGGGTTTCTTCGTCAACCGCGAAACCGTGGTTCTGGCTGGTGATCATCACGACGCCAGTGTCCAGATCCTGAACCGGGTGGTTGGCACCGTGGTGGCCGTGGCCCATTTTCAGGGTCTTGGCGCCGGAGGCCAGGGCCAGCAGTTGGTGACCGAGGCAGATGCCGAACACCGGAATTTCGGTTTCCAGTACTTCCTTGATCGCCTTGATCGCGTAGTCGCAAGGCTCCGGGTCACCAGGGCCGTTGGACAGGAACACGCCGTCCGGTTTCAGAGCCAGTACGTCGGCAGCCGGAGTTTGCGCCGGCACCACAGTCACGCGGCAGCCGCGCTCGACCAGCATGCGCAGGATGTTGACCTTGACGCCGTAGTCGTAGGCAACTACGTGGTATGGCAGCTCGGAGGCTTCGATGGTCGCGTGGCTGTCGGTTTTCAGATCCCAGACAGTGGAGCGCCATTCGTATTGGGTCTTGGTGCTGACGACTTTCGCCAGGTCCATGCCCTTCAGGCCCGGGAAGCCTTGTGCCGCGGCGATGGCCGCTTCTTCGGAGATGTTGTCGCCGGCCATGATGCAGCCGTTCTGTGCGCCTTTTTCACGCAGGATGCGGGTCAGGCGGCGGGTGTCGATACCGGCGATCGCCACAACGTTGTTGGCTTTCAGGTAGTCGGACAGGGACATCGTGTTACGCCAGTTGCTCGCTACCAGCGGCAGGTCACGGATGACCAGACCAGCGGACCAGACGCGGTCGGACTCGGCGTCTTCCGGCGTGGTGCCGGTGTTGCCGATGTGCGGGTAAGTCAGGGTAACGATCTGTTGGGCGTAGGAAGGATCGGTAAGGATTTCCTGATAGCCGGTCATTGCGGTGTTGAACACCACCTCACCAACGGTCTGACCGTCGGCTCCAATGGCTTCGCCGCGAAAAATGCTGCCATCAGCAAGGGCGAGTATGGCTGGCTTAGTCAAGAAGACCTCCCGTAAATAACGCATGAAAGGGCAATCGCAGGTTGTAAAAAAGCGGAGTGACGTATGGACACGTCACCCCGCTTCTTCACTGAATTATTCTGCGCGCTTTTAGTGGACACACTAAAGCTGTAGCTTACAGAAAAAGGGATTTTTGGTCTACCGCCAATGAGCCCGAAAGGCCGGAGAATGCGACAGGGCGTCGCGCAGCGGAGTAAAACCGGCACAAACAGGGCGTTTGCGCCGGTTTCAGCACATCTCAATGCAGGTCGAGCACGTCCTGCATGTCGTACAAACCAGGCTCGCGACCGTCCAGCCACAACGCCGCACGCACCGCACCCTTGGCAAACGTCATGCGACTCGAAGCCTTGTGCGTGATCTCCAGACGCTCACCCTCACAGGCAAACAACACGGTGTGATCGCCCACCACATCACCACCGCGAACAGTGGCAAATCCGATGGTTTCACGCTCACGGGCACCGGTGTGACCCTCACGACCATAGACCGCGACCTTCTGCAGATCACGATCCAGCGCATTGGCAATCACCTCACCCATGCGCAGCGCCGTACCCGACGGCGCATCGATCTTGTGCCGGTGATGGGCTTCGATGATTTCGATGTCCGCATCTTCCGCCAACACCCGCGCCGCCATGTCGAGCAACTTCAGCGACAGATTGACGCCGACACTGAAGTTGGCGGCGAAGACGATCGGAATATCCTTGCCCGCTTCAGCCAGCAGTTGCTTCTGCGCAGCATCCAGACCAGTCGTGCCGATCACCATTGCCTTGCCGGCCTTGCGGCAGAAGGCCAGGTTTTTCAGCATGACTTCCGGCAGGGTGAAGTCGATCAACACATCGAACTCTTCGGCTACCGACTCCAGATTCCCGGACAGCGGCACGCCGATTCGACCGAGCGAAGCCAGCTCACCGGCATCCACACCGATCAGCGTACTGCCGGGGCGGACAATCGCGGCCGTCAGACCGGTCAGCGGCGCGCGCTGTTGCACGGCCTCGACCAGAATCTTGCCCATGCGCCCGGCAGCGCCCATCACAGCTATACGTCGCATGCCGACTCCTTACAGATCGCCGAAGAAGCGTTTCACACCGTCGAACCAACCGGTGGTTTTCGGGGAGTGACTGTTGTCGTCGGCCAGGGAGCTGCGGAACTCTTCCAGCAGTTCACGCTGACGACGGTTCAGATTGACCGGCGTCTCGACGGCCACACGACACATCAGGTCGCCCGCACCACCGCCACGCACCGGCGCAACGCCTTTGCCGCGAACGCGGAACTGCTTGCCGGTCTGAGTCCCTTCCGGAATCTTCAGCTTGACGCGACCGTCGAGGGTCGGAATTTCCAGTTCGCCGCCCAAGGCTGCGTCGACGAAGCTGATCGGCACTTCGCAGAACAGGTGCTTGCCGTCACGCTGGAAGATGTCGTGTTCGCGGACGTTGATCACCACGTACAGGTCGCCGGTCGGGCCACCCTGAGTGCCCGCCTCGCCTTCGCCAGACAGACGAATGCGGTCGCCAGTGTCGACACCAGCCGGCACTTTGACGGAGAGGGTTTTGTATTCTTCAACGCGACCGTCACCGTGGCAGGAATCGCACGGGTCGGAAATGATCTTGCCCTGGCCATGGCAGCGCGGGCAGGTCTGCTGCACCGAGAAGAAGCCTTGCTGCATACGCACCTGACCGATGCCGCCGCAAGTCGGGCAAGTCGAAGGCGACGAGCCTTTCTTCGCACCCGATCCATCGCATGGCTTGCAGTTGACCAGTGTCGGAACGCGGATATTCACGGTCGTACCGCGCACCGCTTCTTCCAGATTCAGCTCCAGGGTGTAGCGCAAATCGCTGCCACGCTGGGCGCCGCCACGGGAACCGCCGCGACCGCCACCGAAGAAGTCACTGAAGACATCACCGAAAATGTCGGAGAAGTTCTGACCGCCGAAGCCTGCACCGCCGCCCCCCATGCTCGGATCGACGCCGGCATGACCGTACTGGTCGTACGCTGCACGCTTGCTGGAATCGGAGAGCACTTCGTAGGCTTCGTTGGCCTCTTTGAACAGCTCTTCCGACGCTTTGTCATCGGGATTACGGTCCGGGTGATGCTTCATCGCCAGACGGCGATAGGCCTTTTTCAGGTCCGCTTCGCTTGAGCCGCGCTCAACACCCAACACTTCGTAATAGTCACGCTTAGCCATAAGTTCTTCATACTCTTGAGGACGTTCGGCAAACCCCTCCTGAGCTTCGCCAAACTCGTTGAGCCCCAATACAGGCCCGGACCCAACTCACGTCAATTCAACGATCCTGGTCTTTGGTTCATGCGGTATTTGCGGCGCGAAAAGCAGGAGCATTCCCGGCCATACCGCTAGCACGCGAAGCTTGTCGCATGCTGTAAAAATTCGCGTATTCCAGATACGCCAACGCGGGAGCAAGCTCCCGCGCGGCGACATCCTACCAGTCAGTGCCCAAAGGCAGTCAACCGGCCGACCAACAACTTACTTGTGGTCTTTGACTTCTTCGAACTCGGCATCGACAACATCGTCAGCCTTTTCAGCTTTCTCGTCGTGCGGTGCCGCGCCTTCAGCAGGCTGAGCCTGTTCGGCGTACATCTTCTGGGCAACCGGCGCAGAGACTTTCGACAGTTCTTCAACCTTGGCTTCGATGGCAGCCTTGTCGTCGCCTTTGACGGCGGCTTCCAGGGCAACCACGGCGGCTTCGATTGCAGTCTTCTCTTCTGCAGTCACTTTGTCGCCAGCGTCAGCGATCATCTTGCGAGTCGAGTGAACCAGTGCATCACCCTGGTTACGGGCAGCGGCCAGTTCTTCGAACTTGCGGTCTTCCTCGGCGTTGGCCTCGGCGTCACGCACCATGCGCTCGATTTCTTCGTCGGACAGACCGGAGTTGGCCTTGATCACGATCGACTGGGTCTTGCCGGTAGCCTTGTCCTTCGCACCTACGTGCAGGATGCCGTTGGCATCGATGTCGAAGGTCACTTCGATCTGCGGCACGCCACGTGGAGCTGGTGGAATGTCGGCCAGGTCGAACTTGCCCAGGGACTTGTTCTGTGCGGCTTGCTTGCGCTCGCCTTGCAGGACGTGAATGGTCACGGCGCCCTGGTTGTCGTCGGCAGTCGAGAACACTTGCGATTTCTTGGTAGGAATCGTGGTGTTTTTCTCGATCAGCGCGGTCATCACGCCACCCATGGTTTCGATACCCAGGGTCAGCGGGCTGACGTCGAGCAGCAGAACGTCTTTCACGTCACCGGCCAGAACGGCGCCCTGGATGGCAGCACCCATGGCAACAGCTTCGTCCGGGTTCACGTCTTTACGTGCTTCTTTACCGAAGAAGTCGGTAACCAGCTTCTGAACCAGCGGCATACGGGTCTGACCACCGACCAGGATCACGTCGTTGATCGCGCCAACATCCAGACCGGCGTCTTTCATGGCGATGCGGCAAGGTTCGATGGTGCGCTGAACCAGGTCTTCAACCAGTGCTTCGAGCTTGGCACGCGAGATCTTCACGTTCAGGTGCTTAGGACCGGTGGCGTCTGCAGTGATGTACGGCAGGTTCACGTCGGTCGACTGAGCGGACGACAGCTCGATCTTGGCTTTCTCGGCAGCTTCTTTCAGACGCTGCATCGCCAGCGGGTCACCTTTGAGGTTCATGCCGCTTTCTTTCTTGAATTCGTCGACGAGGTAGTCGATCAGACGAATGTCGAAGTCTTCACCGCCCAGGAACGTGTCACCGTTGGTGGCCAACACTTCGAACTGGTGCTCGCCGTCAACTTCAGCGATCTCGATCACGGAAACGTCAAAGGTACCGCCACCCAAGTCGTAAACGATCACGGTGTGATCGCCTTTGGCCTTGTCCATACCGTAAGCCAGAGCGGCTGCGGTTGGTTCGTTGATGATACGTTTTACGTCCAGACCCGCGATGCGGCCGGCGTCTTTGGTCGCCTGACGCTGGCTGTCGTTGAAGTAGGCCGGAACGGTGATTACCGCTTCGGTCACGGCTTCGCCGAGATAGTCTTCGGCGGTCTTCTTCATTTTCTTCAGAATTTCAGCCGAGATTTGTGGCGGAGCCATTTTCTGGCCGTTCACTTCAACCCAGGCGTCGTTGTTGTCAGCCTTGACGATCTTGTAAGGGACCATCTGGATGTCTTTCTGAACAACTTCTTCGTCGAAACGACGGCCGATCAGACGCTTCACCGCGTACAGGGTGTTGTGCGGGTTGGTCACGGCCTGACGCTTGGCGGACTGGCCGACCAGGATTTCGCCATCGTTGGCGTAAGCGATGATCGACGGCGTGGTACGCGCGCCTTCAGCGTTTTCGATAACTTTTACGTTGCCGTTTTCAAGAATGGAGACGCAGGAGTTGGTAGTCCCCAGGTCGATACCGATAATTTTGCCCATGTTCACTCTCCCGAAACTTTGGATTTGGTTGCCGCAGCGGTTGTGGCCAACTGCGGTAGCACTTAAACGCTTGACTTCTAAATGGGGGCCTTGCGGCTAATTTCAAGCCTTCTCGTCAATCGAAGGCGAAACTGGCGCCGGCAACTTGCTGACCACAACCATCGCCGGACGCAACAGGCGACCGTTGAGCTGGTAGCCCTTCTGGAACACCTTCAGAATGCTGTTCGGCTCCAGGTCTGCACTTTCCTGCATGGCCATCGCCTGATGTTCCACGGCGTTGAACGGCTCGCCTTCCTGCGGGCTTACAGCAACAAGCTGGTAGCGCGCGAGGGTGTCGTGAAACATTTTCAGGGTCAGCTCGATGCCTTCGCGCATCGGACGGATGCTCTCGTCATCCGGGCTCGACAGCTCGAGGCCGCGCTCCAGGCTGTCGACGATCGGCAGCAGGTCGCCGGCGAATTTTTCCAGCGCAAACTTGTGCGCCTTTTCGACATCCTGCTCGGCACGGCGGCGGACGTTCTGCAGATCGGCAGCTACGCGCAGCGATTGATCCTGCGCGGCGGCCAATTGCTCTTCGAGCACTTGTACACGGGTCGCCAGGTCATCACCCGAAGCCTCGGGCGCCTGATTGGCTTCTGGATTTTGCGTATCTACTGTCTGTTCGTCAGCCATAGAATTCTCCTTTCAATATCGTCCGCGAGTTCGATTCGCGCTTCTGCCCCGGTATATGGGGCCGCAAAATCAGGCTTCAAGGGCTGACAATGATTAACCCTACAAAAAAGTGCTGCATTGTCATTCCCCGGCGCGACATGCATTTGATCGGATCGTCCCCATCGAGCAAAGAGAGGGCATTGTCAGCCCGAAACAAAACACTGTATAAATAACCAGACCTGAAGCCTGGGAGCGGCCTTTATGCTGGTGCACCTGTCCGTACACAACTACGCCATCGTTGAACATCTCGATCTCGAACTCGATCGCGGCATGAGCGTGATTACCGGGGAAACCGGCGCCGGCAAGTCGATCATGCTCGATGCCCTGGGCCTGACGCTCGGTGATCGCGCCGACAGCGGCGTGGTTCGACCGGGCGCCGACAAGGCCGATATCCTGGCGACCTTCGATCTGGCCGACATTCCCGAGGCCAGCGCCTGGCTGGCGGAACGCGACCTGGAAATCGACGGCCCGTGCATCCTGCGCCGGGTCATCACCTCCGAAGGTCGCTCACGCGGCTATATAAATGGCACGCCCTGCCCGCTCGGCGACCTCAAGTCGCTCGGCGAGCTGCTGATCGATATCCACAGCCAGCACGAACACCAATCCCTGCTCAAGACCGATACCCACCGACGCCTGCTCGACGAGTACGCCGGGGCCACCGATCTGGCGCGCCAGGTGCATCTGGCCGCCCAGCGCTGGCGCCAGACTCGTCAGGAGCTGGAACGCCTTTCCAACTCCGGCGACGAACAGCGCGCGCGTCATCAACTGCTCAGCTACCAGCTCGAAGAACTGGAAAACCTCGCCCTCGGTGAAAACGAGCTGGAAGAACTGGAGCAGGAACACAAGAACCTGACCAACGCCGAAACCCTGCTTGGTATCTGCCGACAAGTGGTCGAACAATGCAGCGAAAGCGATTCCGGCAACGTGCTGAATGCCCTGACGGCCAGCCTCAATCGACTGTCGAGCGTGAACAATTCGGTCGGCGCGCTGGGCGAAGCGAGCAGCCTGTTGACCAGTGCGCAGATCCAGGTCGAAGAAGCCGTCGGCGAGCTCAATCGCTTTCTCGACAACTTCGATGCCGATCCGGCGCGCCTGCAATATCTGGAAGAACGTCTGGATTCCATCTACACACTGGCACGCAAACACCGCATTCAGCCGACGGAAGTGGCGGAGATGCAGCAGAAGCTGCTCGACGAAATCGAAGCCCTGGACGCCAACGATGAATCCATCGAACGCCTCGCCGAAGAACTCGCATCCTATGCCCGCCACTATCAGGAAAAGGCCCGGGAACTGAGCGAGCTGCGCCATCAGGCGGCCGGCAGCCTGGCCAGCGCCGTGGAGCAGGAGATTCAGCGTCTGGGCATGCCCGGCGGTCGCTTCACCATCGAATTGCGCGCCAACAACAGCAGCGAACTGCAACCCAATGGCCTGGAGCAAGTCGAGCTGCTGGTCAGCGCCAACCCGGGCCAACCCTTGAAGGCCCTGGCCAAAGTGGCGTCCGGCGGTGAGCTGTCACGGATCAGCCTGGCTATCCAGGTGATTACCGCCCAGACCTCTCGCGTACCGACGCTGGTGTTCGACGAAGTGGACGTGGGGATTGGCGGTCCGACGGCCGAAATCGTCGGCCAGTTGTTGCGCCGCCTCGGGGATCGCGGGCAGGTATTGACGGTCACGCACTTGCCGCAAGTCGCAGCTCAGGGGCATCAACATCTGTTCGTGCATAAGGTGCGTGGTGAACAGGCGACTCACACGGCCGTTTCGAAGCTGAGCAAGAATGACCGTATAGAAGAAGTCGCACGGATGCTTGGCGGCATCGATCTGACCAAAGAGTCTTTGGCGCACGCGAAAAAGATGGTCGTTACCGCAAAGGTTTAAGCACGGCAGAAAGCACGAAGGCGACCCTTGGGTCGCCTTCGTTCGTTTCGCGAACCTGAAATTCGCGCGACATGCTTACTTTTTCTTGCGTACGTACAGCACCAGGTTGTGATCCACCAACTCGACACCGTGCTCCTCGGCAATTGCCTTCTGGAGTTTTTCGATTTCGATGCTGACGAATTCGACAACCTCACCGGTTTCCACGTTGACCATATGGTCGTGGTGGCCACCGTCGGCCAGTTCGAATACCGCGTGACCGCCGTCGAAGTTGTGACGGACCACGAGGCCAGCCGCTTCGAACTGGGTCAGAACACGGTAAACCGTGGCCAGACCGACGTCCTCGCCAGCTTCCATCAACGCCTTGTAGACGTCCTCGGCACTCATGTGACGCTGCTCTGTAGAGTCGAGCATTTGCAGGATTTTGACCCGTGGCAGGGTCACTTTGAGGCCGGCTTTGCGTAGTTCGCTATTTTCAACCATGGTCAGCTTTCTCGCGATGCTGCTTCGCAGCTTCTCTTAATGCGGGTATGATCGGCGTTTACGTTGTCCCAGCCAAGATAGTGGAAGTCGCCCACCGATGCAAAACACCAAGCTCTTGCTAACCAGTTTCACCTTTGTGGGACTGCTCGCACTCGCCGGTTGTTCATTCCCCGGGGTTTACAAAATCGACATCCAGCAGGGCAATGTCGTCACGCAGGACATGATAGACCAGTTACGCCCGGGAATGACCCGGCCGCAAGTACGGTTTATCATGGGCAACCCTCTGCTTGCCGACACGTTCCATGCCAATCGCTGGGATTATCTGTACAGCCTGCAACCTGGTGGCGGTGAACGCCAGCAGGAACGCATGAGTGTCATTTTCGACTCGAATGACCGACTTGTCAGCCTGTCCGGTGACTTCATGCCGGGCGTCAGCCGTGACGAAGCCATTCTCGGCAAGGACAGTGGCACCAGCGTGACCGCTCCTGCTGAAAACGTCGAGCAGCCGAAACCGGAAAAACCGGCCAAGCCAGGCTCCTTGCTGGATCAGATCCAGAAGGACGTCGATGGTGTGGAAACCGTTCCGGTTCCAACACCAGAGCCGCTGGACACCTCGCCGCAATAATTTGCGACGCAATAAAAAACCCGGAAATTCCGGGTTTTTTATTGCCTGCCGTTTGGCCAGCCTACTGGTTTCGCGCCTTGGCTTCGGCAGCCTTGGCGGCACGCAGACGACGCACTTCTTTCGGATCGGCCAACAGTGGCCGATAGATCTCGATGCGATCGCCTTCCTGAACCCGCCGGGTATCCGGATCAGCGATCACTTTGCCGAAGATCCCCAAAGGACAGCTCTTCAGATCCAGCTCCGGAAATTCAGCATCAATCCCGGACGCCATCAGCGCCGCACGCACCGTCGCACCCTCAGCGACACTGATTAC
Organism: Pseudomonas fluorescens; assembly: GCF_030344995.1. GTDB lineage: Bacteria > Pseudomonadota > Gammaproteobacteria > Pseudomonadales > Pseudomonadaceae > Aquipseudomonas > Aquipseudomonas fluorescens_BF. Next base: position 1,165,943 of record NZ_CP128260.1, on the reverse strand, counting down.
ACGCAAAACCTGACGATCAACGGCGGCATACACCACTTCGATTTCGATCACCGGCTCAACCATGCATCTGCTTGGCGCGCTGACAGAAAGCATCCACCAGCGTATTGGCCGCCTGATTGAACAAAGGGCCTAGCGTCGCGCGAACCAGCGGCCCGGCGTAGTCGAAGGACAGATCCAGACTGATCTTGCAGGCCTTCTCGTTCAGCGCCTTGAACACCCAGACGCCGTGCAGCTGATTGAACGGCCCCTCCTCCAGGTTCATCTCGATCGACTGCCCCGGCACCAGCGTATTGCGCGTCACGAAGTGCTGACTGAGACCACCTTTGGCCACGCCGACACTGGCGCGCATATGCTCAGGCGAGCTTTCCAGAACCTCAGCAGACGAGCACCACGGCAAAAACTCGGGGTAACGCGCCACGTCATTGACCAGGTCGTATAGAAACTGCGCCGGGTAAGGCAGCAGTGCCGATCGTTGAATATGTGTCGTCATGTAAGCGTCACTTCCAGAGCTGGGTGGCAAACACTACAAGAATGCCGATGGGCGCCACATAGCGCATCAAGAACAGAGACAGGGCGAACAGTGCCGGGCTGCGAATCGACAATTCGTCACGCACCGCCTCACGTCCCATCACCCAACCGGCAAACAGCACGAAGCACAGCCCGCCGAGCGGCAACATGATCCGCGAGGTGAAGAAGTCGATCACCCCAAAGAAGTCCAGGCCACCGGCCGCACCCCATTGGTAGAGATGGAACACCCCGCCATCGTTCACGAAAAATTTGGCTTCCTTCCAGATATTGAAGGAAAACACCGTGCCCAGGCCGACGAACCAGCAGGTGAACGCCAACCAGAACGTCACCCAGGCACGACTGATTTTAGTCCGCTCGACCAGATAGGCGACCATCGGCTCCAGCAGCGAAATCGCCGAGCTCCAGGCGGCAATGGCCACCAGAACAAAGAACACCACACCCATCAACTGGCCGAAAAGCACGTTACCGAAAGCAAATGGCAGGCTGACGAACATCAGCCCCGGACCTTCGCTGGGATTCAAACCGCCGGCGAACACAATCGGAAACAATGCCAGACCGGCCACCAGCGAAACGAAGGTATCGAGCAGCGCCACACCCACGACCGTGCCGGACAGCGAGGCTTCCTTGGTCATGTAGGCGCCGTAGATCATGATCGAGCCCACGCCCACGCTCAGCGAGAAGAACGCATGCCCCATGGCCGGCAGCAAGCCGTCGAGGACTTTCTCCGGGTGGAAGTCGAACATGAAGTGCACGCCTTCCATGAAATGCCCGGTGGTCATGCTGTATCCCAGCAGCACCAGCACCATCACGAACAGCAGCGGCATCATGATCCGCAGGCTGCGCTCAAGCCCTGCGACCACGCCCTTGGCGATGACCACAGCCGAAAGCAGCATGAAAGCCGTGTGCCAGAGTGTGAGGCGCCACGGATCGGCGATGACATTACCGAAGTACGCCCCGACCTGATCGGCCGTCGCGCCCTGGAAGTCCCCGCGCCCCATATCAATGATGTAATCCAGCGACCAGCCGCCGACCACACTGTAGAAAGACAAGATCAGCAACGCCGTGATCATCCCGGCGAATGCGCCCCACGACCATTTGCCCGAGTGCCCGGCTTCCAGCGCCAGCACCTTCAGGGCATTCGCCGGACTCTGCCGGGCACGGCGGCCGATCAGGGTTTCGGCGAGCATGACCGGGATGCCGATCAGCGCGATGCACGCCAGAAACATCAGCACGAAGGCACCGCCACCGTAGACCCCGACCATGTAGGGGAATTTCCAGATGCTGCCCAGTCCCACGGCCGAACCGGTCGCGGCGAATATGAAAACCCAGCGGCTAGCCCAACTGCCGTGGACAGAAACCTTGTCTGTCGACATCGTTTATCACGCCCAAGCGTTAGAAAAAGAGGCCGCATTGTCCGGGATTCACTCAACCTGCTCAAGCACGCAGCATCACCGTAGCCGACAGCCGTTTATCTCCATATAATGCCGCCCCTATGGCTAAACAGAAGAAACACCCAACAGGGACCATCGCGCAAAACAAAAAGGCGCGACACGATTACTTCATCGAGCACAAGTTCGAGGCTGGTCTGGTCCTGGCCGGCTGGGAAGTAAAAAGTCTGCGGGCAAGCAAACTGCAACTGGTCGACAGTTACGTGTTGCTCAAGGATGGCGAGGCCTGGTTGCTCGGCAGCCACATCACGCCTCTGATGACCGCCAGCACCCACGTCATTGCCGACCCGGTGCGTACCCGCAAGTTGCTGCTCAACCGCCGCGAACTGGACAAGCTCGCCGCCGCCGTGCAGCAGAAGGGTTACGCCTGCGTGTGCCTGTCCTGGTACTGGAGCAAGCACATGGTCAAGTGCGAGATCGCACTGGGCAAGGGCAAGAAGGAATACGACAAGCGTGATACCGAACGCGAACGCGACGCCGGTCGCGAATTGCAGCGTGCGGTGCGCAACAAGGGCAAGGAAGACTGATTTCTCTGCCTGAATGACCGTTCCCGCGCTCGCCACGGGAACGGTCATGCCTACATCCCTTTGCGTCGCTCGGCGCGAGCCATGCGCTGCACTTCCTGACGCACCTCTTCCAGCACTTCCTGCACATACAGAATGTGTCGGCTGGAAACCTCACGCGCCTGTTCCGCGCGCCCCTCGATAATCGCCAGATACAATTCCCGATGCTGCGTGATCAGCATGTCGCGGGTTTCCGTGCGCTGTTTGTACATGCCACCGATGTTGGTCACCACGTTGCGCTTGAGCAGATCGAACAGCCCGCGAATGGTGTGCAGCAACACCGCGTTGTGACTGGCTTCGGCAATCGCCAGGTGGAATTTCGCATCCGCCGCGCCCTCTTCCGCCCGGCTCACTTCGTCGTGACGCGAGTAGCAATCCTGTAACTCTTCAAACGCAGTCGTCAGCCGCTCGCGGTCCACATCCGTGGCGCGCAATGCTGCGTAATAGGCGCACGATGCCTCCAGCGTGTGGCGAAATTCCAGCAGATCGCGCTGGGCCTCGGGATTGCTTTCCAGCAATTGCAGCAGCGGATCGCTGAACGTCGAACCGAGACTTTCCACGACATAGTTGCCGCCGCCCTGCTTGCTGACCAGCAAGCCCTTGGCCGCGAGTTTCTGAATCGCCTCGCGCAACGACGGCCGGGAAACGCCGAACTGCTCCGCCAGTGCCCGCTCGGCCGGCAGACGTTCGCCGGACTTCAGCGTGCCTTCGAGAATCATCCCTTCCAGTCGCTCGACAATGTCGTCAGACAAACGGCGCTGACGTATCTGATCAAACCCCATCACTCAACTCTCCACCATCCCGACCGCTCGCCGGGCTCTCTATTCTGGCCTATCGACGCTGCGCCGACACCTGCCAGATGACGCCAATTCAACCGGTGCAATCCGACTCGCCGTCCGGTTGTTCGACAAAAGTTTTAGGGCGGCAAATTGACACACCGATATCAAGGCTTTTACCCTAGCCAACAGCGATTGTAAATTGGTCTTACCAATTAACCAAGAACGCTGACAGTGCCTGACCAACAACAATTAGGGGCCACCCCATATGCAAACCTGGCAACAGCTCTACAGCCCGCTCGGCAGTCTCGGCGTGTCCGCACTCGCGGCCGTCATCCCCATCGTTTTCTTCTTCCTCGCCCTGGCGGTATTCCGCCTCAAAGGTCATGTGGCCGGCAGCATCACGCTCGCTCTGGCCATCGCCGTGGCGATCTTCGCGTTCCAGATGCCGGTCGACATGGCGTTCGCCGCCGCCGGATATGGCTTCGCCTATGGTCTGTGGCCGATTGCCTGGATCATTGTGGCGGCGGTGTTCCTGTACAAACTGACGGTCAAGAGCGGTCAGTTCGAGGTCATCCGCAGCTCGGTACTATCGATCACCGATGACCAGCGTCTGCAGGTACTGCTGATCGGTTTCTGCTTCGGCGCCTTCCTCGAAGGTGCCGCCGGTTTCGGCGCGCCAGTGGCGATTACCGCTGCGCTGCTGGTGGGACTCGGCTTCAACCCGTTGTACGCCGCCGGCCTGTGCCTGATTGCCAACACCGCACCGGTTGCGTTCGGCGCATTGGGGATTCCGATCATCGTCGCCGGGCAGGTCACCGGTATCGACGCGTTCAAGATCGGCGCCATGACCGGCCGACAGTTGCCGCTGCTGTCGCTGTTCGTGCCGTTCTGGCTGGTGTTCATGATGGACGGCCTGCGCGGTGTGCGTGAAACCTGGCCGGCGGCGCTGGTCGCAGGCTTGAGCTTCGCCGTCACTCAGTACTTCACTTCGAATTTCATCGGCCCGGAACTGCCGGACATCACGTCGGCCCTGGCCAGCCTGATTTCGCTGACCCTGTTCCTGAAGGTCTGGCAGCCGAAACGTGCCGCCGGCCAGCACATTGCCGGTGCCGTTTCCGCTTCGGTGGTGACTGCCAGCGTCGGCGGTTTCGGCCAGAAGCGCACCACGGTCGCTTCGCCTTACAGCCTCGGGGAAATTTTCAAGGCGTGGTCGCCGTTCCTGATCCTCACCGTGCTGGTGACCATCTGGACCCTCAAGCCCTTCAAGGCCATGTTCGCCGCCGGCGGTTCGATGTACGCCTGGGTGTTCAACTTCGCGATTCCGCACCTGGATCAACTGGTAATCAAGACCGCTCCGATCGTGGCCGCCCCGACTGCAATCCCGGCCGTGTTCAAACTCGACCCGATCTCCGCGACCGGCACGGCGATTTTCTTCTCCGCGCTGATCTCGATGCTGGTGCTGAAGATCAACTTCAAAACTGGTCTGACCACTTTGAATGAGACCTTCTACGAACTGCGCTGGCCGATTCTGTCGATCGGTATGGTGCTGGCGTTTGCCTTCGTCACCAACTATTCCGGCATGTCCTCGACCATGGCTCTGGTGCTTGCAGCAACCGGCGCGGCATTCCCGTTCTTCTCGCCGTTCCTCGGCTGGCTCGGCGTGTTCCTGACCGGTTCCGATACCTCGTCCAACGCCCTGTTCAGTTCACTGCAAGCGACCACCGCACACCAGATCGGGGTCAACGACACCTTGCTGGTGGCGGCCAATACCAGCGGCGGCGTAACCGGCAAGATGATCTCCCCGCAATCGATAGCCGTGGCCTGCGCCGCGACCGGTCTGGTGGGCAAGGAATCCGATCTGTTCCGCTTCACGCTCAAGCACAGCCTATTCTTTGCCACGATCGTCGGTCTGATCACTTTGGCTCAGGCCTACTGGTTCACCGGCATGCTGGTGCATTAAGACTACAAGCGACATGGAAATAACCGACGCCGGCTCGTGATTCCGGCGTCAGCAATTCACAACCCGGTCTGTAAGGCTGCTGAAAGCAACGCGCTCTATATTCGGCAGCCTCAACAGACGGATAACCGGGCCCACCCGGAGACACGCCTGATGAGCGAGCTTTTTTACAACGCTGTGCCCAACGCCACTCGCGTCGCACCGCCACTGCCCGAACCCCGGCAATACCCCAGCGAGAAACCATCGCGGGTCTACCTGTTCGGCACGTGCGTGGTCGACCTGTTTTACCCGGAAGCCGGGATGGACGCGATCCACTTGCTGGAACGCGAAGGCATCCGGGTCGACTACCCGCAAGGGCAGAGCTGCTGCGGACAACCGGCCTACACCTCGGGCTACACCGAGCAGGCAAGGACCGTGGCGCGCTCGCAACTGGCGCTGTTTGCCGGGGACTATCCGGTGGTGGTGCCGTCGGGTTCGTGCGCCGGGATGATCCGCGAGCACTACACCGACTTGTTCAAGGACGAGCCGCAAACGTTGAAACAGGTTCAGGCCCTCGCGGCCCGCACCTATGAGCTGGCCGAGTTTCTGCTGTTCGTCTGCAAGGTGCGGCTCAAAGACAGCGGCGAGCCGGTAAAAGTGGCGCTGCACACCTCGTGTTCGGCGCGACGTGAAATGAACACCCACCTGCACGGCCGCGAGTTGTTGGCGCAGTTGAGCAACGTGGAACGGGTCAACCACGACCATGAAAGCGAATGCTGTGGCTTCGGTGGGACATTCAGCGTCCGTATGCCAGACATTTCCGGCGCGATGGTGGCTGACAAGACCCGGGCGTTGAAGGAATCCGGCGCGCATCAGGTACTCAGTGCCGACTGCGGCTGCTTGATGAACATCAATGGCTCGCTGGAAAAACAGCAGGAAGCGCTGCGCGGGCAACACCTGGCGAGCTTCCTCTGGCAACGAACCGGAGGTGCGCGATGAGCACTTCCACGATTATTCCTACGGTTGCCGTAGAAGAAGACTTCCGCACCCGGGCGCACAACGCCCTGGGCGATTCGCAGTTACGGAACAACTTCCGCACCGCGATGGATTCATTGATGACCAAGCGGGCAGCGGCTTTCAGCGATGCCCACGAAAGAGAACACCTGCGCGAACTGGGCAATGCGATCCGTGCCCGCGCGCTCTCCAAGTTGCCCGACCTGCTCGAGCAACTGGAACAGAACCTGACCCGCAACGGTGTGACAGTGCACTGGGCGGAAACGGTGGACGAGGCCAATGGCATCGTCCTTTCGATCATCCGCGCTCACGAGGCGCGGCAAGTGATCAAGGGCAAATCGATGGTCAGCGAAGAGATGGAGATGAACCATTTCCTCGAGACTCGGGACATTGAATGTCTGGAGTCCGACATGGGGGAGTACATCGTCCAGCTCGACCACGAGAAGCCTTCACACATAATCATGCCGGCAATCCACAAGAATGCCGGTCAGGTCGCGTCCTTGTTCCACGACAAACTTGGCGTGGAATACACCAAGGACGTTGACCAACTCATTCAGATCGGTCGCAGGGTCCTGCGGCAGAAATTCTTCGAAGCGGACATCGGCGTCTCCGGCGTCAACTTCGCCGTGGCCGAAACCGGCACCCTGCTGCTGGTGGAAAACGAAGGCAACGGCCGCATGACCACCACCGTGCCGCCAGTGCACATCGCCGTCACCGGCATCGAAAAAGTCGTGGAAAACCTGCGCGACGTGGTGCCGCTGCTGTCATTGCTGACCCGCTCGGCGCTGGGCATACCGATCACCACTTACGTCAACATGATCTCCGGCCCGCGCAAGGAACATGAACTCGACGGCCCGCAGGAAGTGCATCTGGTGCTGCTCGACAACGGTCGCAGCCAAGCCTTTGCCGACAGCGAACTGCGCCAGACGTTGAACTGCATCCGCTGCGGCGCCTGCATGAATCATTGCCCGGTCTACACCCGCGTCGGCGGCCATACCTACGGCGAGGTCTACCCCGGCCCGATCGGCAAAATCATCACCCCGCACATGGTCGGCCTGGCGAAAGTCCCGGATCACCCGAGTGCGTCTTCGTTATGCGGCGCCTGCGGTGAAGTTTGCCCGGTAAAAATTCCTATCCCTGCGCTGCTGCGTCGCCTACGCGAAGAGAACGTCAAAGCCCCCGACAGTCCTCATCAAGTGATGCGCGGTCAGGGCAGCAAATATTCGCGCAAGGAGCGTTTCATCTGGAACGCATGGGCGAAGCTCAACAGCTCGCCGACTTTGTATCGACTGTTTGCGTTTTTCGCCACGCGCCTGCGCGCGCAGGCGCCGAACAACGTCGGGCCGTGGACGCAGAATCACAGTGCGCCGAAACCCGCCGCCCGCTCATTGCATGACATGGCTCGCGAACACTTGGCCAAACAAGGAGACCGTTGATGAGCGCCAAGCAAAACATCCTCGGCAAGTTACGGAAGAGTCTGACCGGCACCACTCCGATTGCCGACAACTTCGACGTCGATCTGGTGACCCAGCCCTACATCTACAGCGCCGAACAACGGATCCCGCAACTGCGCAAACTGATGGAAGCGGTGCACACCGAAATCCATCTGACTTCCGCTGATGGCTGGCCGGCGCTGCTGGCGCAATTGCTGCGCGACCGCCAGTTGCCGAGCCTGCTGATTGCGCCGACTACACCTCACGGGCAGCGCATCACTCAACACTGGGCGAACAATCCTGATCTGCCGGCGCTGAAGTCCTACGACCGGCCAATGGAAGAGTGGAAAGCCGAGTTGTTCAACGACACCCCGGCCAGCCTCACCGGCACCCTCGGCGCGATTGCCGCCACAGGCAGCCTGATTCTCTGGCCGACCCGCGAAGAACCACGGCTGATGAGCCTCGTACCGCCGGTGCATTTCGCCCTGCTCAAGGCCAGCCAGATCCGCGACAACTTCTATCAGGTGCAGCAGGAATTCGAGTGGGCACAAGGCATGCCGACCAATGCATTGCTGGTCTCCGGCCCGTCTAAAACCGCCGACATCGAACAAGTCCTGGCCTACGGCGCCCACGGCCCGAAAGACCTGGTGGTGTTGATCCTGGAGGACCAATGACCTTACCGGCGACTTTCCTGCGCGATGCGCAAAAACTGATTCCCGCCGAACGGCGTTTCGACGATCCGCTGTCGACCCTGGCCTTCGGCACCGATGCCAGCTTCTACCGGTTGATTCCGAAACTGGTGATCCGCGTCGAATCCGAAGATGAAGTGGTGGCGCTGCTGAAACTGGCCCAGCGCGATCAGGTCCCGGTGACCTTCCGCGCCGCCGGCACCAGCCTGTCCGGCCAGGCGATCAGTGATTCGGTGCTGATCGTGCTTGGGGATAACTGGAACGCCCGGGAGATCCGAGGGCAAGGCACGCAAATCCGCCTGCAACCAGGCGTCATCGGCGCCCAGGCCAATGCATGGCTGGCGCCATTCGGGCGCAAGATCGGCCCGGATCCGGCGTCGATCAACGCCTGCAAGATCGGCGGCATCGTCGCCAACAACGCCAGCGGCATGTGCTGCGGCACCGCGCAAAACACCTATCACACGCTGGCCGGGATTCGTCTGGTGCTGGCCGACGGCACACGTCTCGACACCGAAGATGACGCCAGCGTCGCGGCGTTTCGAGTCAGCCACGGAGAATTGCTCGAACGTCTGGCGAGCTTGGGCCGCGAGACCCGCGCCAATGCCGAACTGGCCGCGCGAATCCGCCACAAATACCGTCTGAAAAATACCACCGGTCTGTCGCTCAACGCCTTGGTGGATTTCGATGAACCTGTGGACATCTTGAGTCACTTGCTGGTGGGCTCCGAAGGCACCCTCGGCTTCATCAGCGCGGTGACTTACGACACGGTGATCGACCACCCGAACAAGGCCTCGGCGCTGATCGTTTTCCCGGACGTCGAGACCTGCTGCAACGCCGTCACCGTGCTGAAAAGCCAACCGGTGTCCGCCGTGGAACTGCTCGACCGCCGCAGTCTGCGCTCGGTGCAGGACAAACCCGGCATGCCAGCTTTCGTACAGCAGCTGTCGAACAATGCCTGCGCGTTATTGATCGAATCCCGCGCCGCCTCTTCCACGTTGCTGCAGGAACAACTGGCGCAGATCATGGCGTCGCTCAGCGCCTTTCCGGTGGAAAAACAGGTCGACTTCACCGAAGACCCGGTCGAAAACGCCCGCCTCTGGGCGATCCGCAAAGACACCTTCCCCGCCGTCGGCGCCGTGCGCAAGACCGGCACCACGGTGATCATCGAAGACGTGACCTTCCCGGTCGAACAGCTGGCCATCGGAGTGAACCGTCTGATCGAGCTGTTCGACAAACATCACTACGACGAAGCGATCCTTTTCGGACACGCGCTGGAAGGCAATCTGCACTTCGTCTTCACCCAAGGCTTCAACAGCCCGGAAGAAGTCGCACGCTATCAGGCGTTCATGGACGACGTGGCGCAACTGGTGGCCGTGGAGTTCGGCGGTTCGCTGAAGGCGGAACACGGCACCGGGCGCAACATGGCGCCCTTCGTCGAACTGGAATGGGGCAGCGACGCCTATCAATTGATGTGGCAGCTCAAACGCCTGCTCGACCCTCAGGGCATTCTCAATCCGGACGTGGTGCTCAGCGAAGACCCGCAGATCCACCTCAAGCACCTGAAACCGCTGCCGGCGGCCGACGAGATTGTGGATAAATGCATCGAGTGCGGTTTCTGCGAGCCGGTCTGCCCCTCGAAAGGCCTGACGCTGAGCCCGCGCCAGCGCATCGTGATTTGGCGCGACATCCAGGCACGAAAGCGCGCCGGAATAGACACCACCGAACTGGAAAAAGCCTACGAGTACCAGGGCATCGATACCTGCGCCGCGACCGGTTTGTGTGCGCAACGCTGCCCTGTAGGCATCAACACCGGCGAGCTGGTGAAAAAGCTTCGCGGCCGTCACGCCACGCATACGAAAACCGCCAACTTGATCGAAGGAAATTTCGCCACCACCCTGCAAGGTGCGCGCTTCACCCTGCATGTGGCCAACGGTGCGCGGATGTTGTTGGGGGCACCGCGGCTGGCGAAGCTTTCGGCGACCCTGACGCGGCTGTCCAAAGGTCAGGTGCCGCTGTGGACCAACGCGATGCCGCAGCCGGAAAAAGCCATTCGCTTCAGCCCGGCTGTCTCAGACGAACGCCCGCGCGTCGTGTATCTGGCGGCCTGCGTCTCACGAGTAATGGGGCCGGCGGCGGGCGACAAGGAGCAGATGTCGCTGTACGACAAAACCCGCAGTCTGCTGGAGAAGGCCGGCTATCAGGTGGTGTTCCCGGACAATCTGGACAACCTCTGCTGCGGTCAGCCTTTCGCGTCCAAGGGCTATGCCGAGCAGGCCGAGCACAAGCGTCAGGAACTGATCGGCGCACTGCTCCAGGCCAGTCGCGGCGGGCTCGATCCGATCTATTGCGACACCAGCCCCTGCACATTGCGACTGGTGCAGGATGTGGGAAATGTTCGCCTGGATCTGTATGACCCTGTGCGATTCATCCGTACGCACCTGATGGACCGGCTCGACTTCACGCCGCAGGAAGCTCCGATTGCCGTTCATGTCACGTGCAGCACTCAGCATCTGGGGGAAAGCCAGGCGCTGATCGACCTCGCGCGCAAATGCAGCAAGAACGTGGTGATCCCGGAAGGTATTCACTGCTGCGGTTTCGCCGGCGACAAGGGCTTCACCACGCCGGAGCTCAACAGTCATTCCCTGCGAACGCTCAAGGATGCGGTGCAACAGTGCAGCGAGGGGATTTCCACAAGCCGCACCTGTGAGATTGGTCTGACGCAACACGGCGGAATCGACTACCACGGTCTGGTGTATCTGGTGGACCGGGTGACCCGTGCCAAAGCCCCCGCAACCGCCGTGTGAAGAAAAATAGAACCCTTGCGAGTGAGCGCAGTCCACAGAACAGGCCCCGAACAATCGGGGCTTTTCCTCCATTCGGTTGCCCGTCCTGACGGCCAGCGAAGTCTGGATCCTCAGCTCAAGGAGATACACATGAAACGTTCTGTACTGTTAGGTCTGTTCGTTACTGCCTCGATGATGGCTTCCACCTCGTTCGCCGCAGATAAGCCTGCTGACTTGTGCGATTCCAACATCCAGACCATCAATAACGCCAAAGGGCAGCTGGCATCGTCGCCAGAACTGAGTCAGCGCGCGGAAACGAGCGTACAAAAGGCTAAGGCGCTCAAGGATCAGGGCAAGATCGATGACTGTGTCGCGGAAACCTCGCAAACCATCATGGAACTGCGCAAATCCACCGGCACCAACAATTGATCCAGGCCCGGCCAACCTTCGGGTTGGCCTTGCGGGCCGTTTGGCGTACACTGCGCGTGCTTGTTGCTCAAACAGATTCACTGAGCAATGAGTTCGGGGCCGTTTAGGATTCGACGCCGGTTGCGAAACTCTAGGTGCATGCCGACTTGGTAACAGAAGTCGTAAATCCACTGTTGCAACTTCTTATAGTTGCCAATGACGACCAATACGGTGCTGCTCTCGCTGCTTAATTGCAGCTGACATGCACTCCTGGTACCTTCGGGTCCAGCAATCATCAGGGGATGTCTGTAAACCCAAAATGATTGTCATATAGAACAGAATCGCCGTGCAGTACGTTGTGGACGAAGCGGCTAAAACTTACACAACTCGCCCAAAGCACCCTGCCCGTCGGGTCGCTGAGGGTTAACTTAATAGACACGGCTACGCATGTAGTACCGACAGCGGAGTACTGGCGGACGGGGGTTCAAATCCCCCCGGCTCCACCAAATGATCAAAAAAAGACGTCCACGGACGTCTTTTTTTGTGCCTGCGATCCAGTAAATACGCGGCCTCCAGCGCTTTTGCGGGCTTCTGAGATTTTTTGAGTTCCAGCCATTCGGGTATTCCAGGCGGTATTCCAGCTCACCCGGTGCTAATCTTTGGAATACCGAATCAGTGCTTGAGGACAATCTCATGCCTGCTCAAAACCTCCGCCTCTCCGATCGACAGCTCAAGGGAGTCAAACCGGCGTCCAAGGATTACGTCCTTACTGACGGTGACGGTTTGCAGCTCCGAGTACGCTGCAACGGCTCGTTGCTGTGGAATTTCATCTACCGCGAACCGGTGACCAAAAAGCGCATCAACATCGGCTTCGGGACCTACCCCGAACTGTCACTGGCGAATGCACGAAAGATGGCAGTCGATGCCCGCGAGCTGCTCGCCCAAGGCATCGATCCGAAGGTGCAGCGCAATACGTTGAATGAAGCCAAACGCGCGGAAACCGAACACACCTTCGAGAACGTGGCCACCGCCTGGTTTGAACTCAAGAAAGACTCGGTCACCCCGGCCTACGCGGAGGACATTTGGCGCTCGCTCACGCTGCACGTGTTCCCCGATTTGAAGACGACACCACTCACCAAAATCACCGCGCCGATGGTGATCGGACTGCTTCGCCCAATCGAAGCGAAAGGCAGCCTGGAGACGGTCAAGCGTCTCAGCCAGCGACTAAACGAGATCATGACCTACGGCGTAAACTCAGGCCTGATCTTCGCCAACCCGCTCAGCGGCATCAGGGCAGTCTTCAAGAAACCCAAGAAAGAGAAAATGGCTGCGCTTCCGCCCGAAGAGCTCTCCGAGCTCATGCTGGAGATCGCGAACGCCAGCATCAAACGCACCACCCGCTGCCTGATCGAGTGGCAGTTGCACACGATGACTCGCCCCGCCGAGGCGGCGACCACTCGCTGGGCAGACATCGACTTTGAAAGGCGTGTCTGGACTATCCCACCGGAGCGGATGAAAAAGCGCCGCCCTCACAGCATCCCGTTGAGTGATCACGCTGTCGCACTGTTGGAGTCACTGAAGACCCACAGCGGCCATCGCGAATACGTCTTCCCGGCAGACAGAAATCCGCGCACGCACGCCAATAGCCAGACCGCCAACATGGCGTTGAAACGCATGGGGTTCCAGGATCGGTTGGTCAGCCACGGCATGCGCTCGATGGCCAGCACCATCTTGAATGAGCATGGGTGGGACCCGGAACTCATTGAGGTCGCACTGGCGCATGTCGACAAGGATGAGGTGCGCAGCGCCTACAATCGAGCAGACTACATCGAACGCAGGCGACCGATGATGGCCTGGTGGAGTGAGTACATCCAGAAGGCCGCCACCGGCAGCCTGCTCGCCTCAGCGTACGGCCAAGTCAGAGACAAGAACGTGGTGCCGATCCGCTAGCTCTGTACAGCGCAAGAATGGCAGCAGCAACATTTGAGCGCTCAAGATTCGGAGCAGGCAGCCTCGCTTATCCGCTTTTGAACACGGGTCCATCCAAACAGGGCTGCAAAGCCGCCCTGTTTGGATGGACCTCACTTTGAAGAGCTAAAAGCCACGACGTTGTCCGGGATTTACCACGGAATTCCATCGATGGATAACCGTTTTTCACGTCCCCAAGAGCGCTGAATTTCGACCCTTGACCGGGTTTATCCACAGGCGTAGAACTGGCCGTGCAAACGCTGTCGATGACAGCACCCCAGGTGACCCGAACCTTAAAGGTCACGCCGCTCCCGCGGTGGTTCTCCCCAAGGGCGATTCGCATCCGGCAGCTCGCCCGGTCACCTCCCCGGTGATGGATGCTCTTACACATATAGCGCTCGTGCGCCAGATATACCGTACCTCGCTGCCCTGCAGCAACCTATCCGCTTGGCCGAATATTGCGCCAACCTGTGCCCGTCTCTTTCTTCTGGAAAGAGACGGGCACCTCTACCACTGCTGCAGCCCTGATCGCACAAGGCTTTGCGGCATTCCCCCTCGTGACAATCGGCGTGACAAACGCCGATGTCACCAGCAACAGCGCTGTAGATGATGGTGCCGCAGACCAAGGAATGGACTGCACCTGACTGACAGTCAGGTATGCCCCGGTCATCGCATTGCTGCTTGCACATGGCTCAGGATCTTCAGGCGCTGGTCTCGTCAGCCAGTGCTGCCTCCACCCGCCCACCGGCAACGGTGTACAGGAGGCCAGATCATGAGATGCCCTTGCTCCCGGACGTAAGGAGCCGCCAGTCCCGCGAAGAGGACATTCTCCACAGGTCGCAGGGGCCTTGATCCCTGATAACACTCAACATTCTTGGTGGGATGACGTGGGGCAAGGATCGGAGATCGGAAGATGAGGTGACCGACATGGCATTGGTGGGTAGACGCGATGGCCGCAATTTCGGCTACGGCAGGCAACTGAGCTATGCAGGGCCGCAGGCGTTGAAAGACATGTTCGGCGGTGGCCACTACGGCACGGTCAAGGCGCACTGTGATCGGTGGCTAGCATTCGTGAAGTGGTGCCGCTCCGAACAGGGGCCCGGGATCAACGATGCGCGGCAGATTGATCGGAAGGTGTTGGCCGACTATGCGGCGTATCTGCGCGAAGTGGTTGGGCGCGGTGACCTCGCCGTCAGCACCGCACAAAACCGGCTATCCAGCGTTAACAGGACCATGGCGGCGCTTCGCGGTGATCAGTACGTGAAGTTGTCAAGTTCGAGCAAGGCGTTGGGTATGCAGCGCACCAGGGTTCGCCAGTCGTTGCCGCAAGGGCAGGATCGCGCGCAGGTGCAGCAGATTGTCGATGTGCTTTGTGATCGTGAACAGCTACGCGCGGCGGCGATGATTCAGATGGCACGTGCCACTGGGATGCGGTTGCGCGAGACGATATTGGCTGATTTGCCCAGATTGATCCGTGAGGCTGACAGGCTCGGCAAGATCAATATCCAGGAGGGCACGAAAGGCCGCCGAGGTGGTGCTTCGGCGCCACGCTGGATTGCGGTGGATGAACATATTCGCGATGCACTGAGGTTTGCGGCAAAGGTGTCGCCGAAGGGTAGCCGTAACATGGTCGCGCCAAGCGAAAGCTATGCGAACGTATTGCAACGAGTAGCCGGGGCATCGCGGGGCGTCCTGCATAAAAACGCCCTGAAAGGGTTTCATGAGTTGCGCGCGGCGTATGCCTGTGAGCGGTACGAGCAGATTACCCAACATCCTGCACCGATTAACGGTGGTCATTGCTATGCCATCGATCCGCGCCTCGACCGTGAGGCTCGCATACAGATCAGCTATGAGCTAGGGCATGGCCGGATTGAGGTAGTCGCTGCCTACATCGGGGGACGGATATGACCAAGGCATTTGATATGGAGGTGTTCTTGGCTGCCGCGCTGACTGGGTCTCACGCGACGCGGCAGCGACACTTGCGCCAAGCGAAGATGATCCAGGCTGCAATCGTACAGCGATGGCAATGCGAGTCGCCTTGGAGATGGAAACGGAAGCATCTAGCTTGGTTTCTCAAACATAGCCTGAAACATCGCGGTGAGGGCACACGATATTACTATCTGCTCACTGTTCGACTGATCACCCGACGCCTGGATACGTCATGGGTTTTCGATCTTTGAAAAGAGATAGGGCCTCCGCTGCGAGCGGCTGCCAGAATCGGCCAGGCAAGCACACCGCGACAGATCCGCAATTACTCTCTCCAGATTACTACCTGAAATCAAAGTTTGAAGTTGCCACTTCAAACCCACGGGAAACGTCGGATTAGTAAAATACTCCCCCGGTTCAACCCCCGCGCTGCAAGCAACAAACCCACGCTTTAATCTAATCAGTATTGTCTCGACTCAACAACAATCTCATCTCCTGCTGTAATACGCTTAGCTCGAACTGCAATTTTTCTTGTCGCTCCAATAGTGTAGCCACAGACTCCACTCCCACTACGGCAGGAGGGGCTACATATCTAGAAACCGTCAAATTCCAGTCGCTCTCTTCCAAATCCTTAACAGGAACACAACAAGCAACACCATCAACAGCTTTTCGCTCTGCATACAAGCTTACAATTTTATCTATCGCGTCTCCCCCCAAACGATTCAGGCGTTGACTTCTCGAAAAGTAACTTGACCCATCAATAAAAAGCACATCTCTAGATACCGAAGATTTCCTCATTATCAAGATATTCGCCGGTACGGCAGTACCATAAAATGACATTGGAGGAATTGAAATAATGGCATCCACATTATTCTCTAACAGCATCTTCCTTCTAATCTCCCTCTCTACTCCCCCTCTGAATAAAACCCCCATAGGCACAACCATTGCTGCTCGACCATTCTCATTCAAACTGAAAAGGACATTCTGGATAAATGCAAAATCCGCATTAGCTTGAGGAGGCAACCCATAGCGCAGAAAGTCAACGGATCTTTCGCCATCCCAATGTCGAAGCGAAAAAGGCGGATTTGCTAAAGCCAAATCAAACTTTCCGTAAACCTTCTCTTCATAATCCATACGGGCTAGCGCATCACAAACCTCTATACTATCCACACTAATTCCGTGGACATAAGCATTTGCCATCGCTATAAAAGCTGTCTCAGCAGACCTTTCTCGACCTAAAACATACAGCCAATTCCTTTCCGATGACTCCTTGACTTTATTGATAGCTCCTATCAAAAACTCTCCGGAGCCACATACCGGATCATATAGCTTTTCTCCACTTTTAGGATCGAGAAGCTGGACCATCAAATTAACTATTCCATCAGGAGTAAAGAAATATCCTCCCTTATTAGAATTCCGCTCAGCCAACTCTACCAAGAACCACTCAAAAAATGAGGCCAACCCATCTTCGCAATTACACTCATCAAAAGAAAAACACCTAAACTCATCCCAGAGCCTAACCAACTCATTCCTTTCCGACAAATCAGAATTGAAGACAGGCTGTACTTCACTCCAAATACTTAGAATGGACTCTGAGAAAAACGAACTTGAATTTCTTTCAACTACGTGCGCGACAACTGATGCCAACGACTCCACATTGCACAACTCATCAAGATCTGAGTCTTTAATCAAGCCCTCTCTCGCCTGAACACTCCGCTCCTCTTTGAGTAGATCAAGCGTTTTCTTGCAGACCATAAAGAGCAATAAAACCTTTGCCGCGTCCAGATCCGTTCCTCTCAGGCGCATACGCTCAATACTTTCCAGCACAAACGCTTTCAAACCAGCAAACGAAGTACCCATATTTATCAGTTTCCACCTAACATTTCGTGCGCAGCACTTGCCACCATACTCTCTCCATTAACAATCAACTCACGCAATGTAGCCCTCTGCGCACACCAATTATGATAAATCTCAACTATTTGCTTTTGTTTTTTCACGCTTGGAACTGGCACCGATATTTCAAGCAAATTCTTAACACTTATATTTGGTATACTTGCGGAGGTTCGTATGGATTCAAGTAAAACACTCCCCTCAGCTGAATTAAAAAACCAATGGAGGTACTCCAAACTTACCCCTCCATCCTGCCTGGGGCGAATTATGGCGACTTGGTTTGTTGTGGTGACATTACCGCTCCCCCCTCTAAACACCATGGCTTCAGTTCGCGTACCTCTTAGCGGCAATAGCAAATCTCCGGCCAGGAGTTTAACCTTCAATTTAGATGGCTCGATATCAGCATAAGGGAGGGAAGTTATATCATTCAGCTCCCCCTCCCGGACGTCCTTTATCTGAATCAACCTAATGCCACTTTCGGGGCTGTCTGTCTCCGCTCGCTCCCGAAAAGTCTGACCTAATGAGACATCAGCGATATGAGAGAGTGTTTTTTTCGCCACCATTAATTAACTTCCCATGTTCAAATTTTTTTATATCTACTTTCAGGCTTCTAGTTTCACTGCCATCAGCATTTACCTGCCACGAACGATTGAAGCCGACCTCGATATTGGGGCTGAGAGCAAGGTAGACCACAAGGGAAAGATACGTCGGGGGTGCTAATTTCAATCGTTTTCGTTTCATTCAATCTCCTTGCGTGTCTGCCAATATTCAATTCGATCCGTCGCGGGCGCAGAATGCGATCATACTGCAGCCGGCTTGGAGACCATGCTAAGGGAATGGAAACGGGACGTCAATGCAGTATTGTCGCATTCTGCATTTTTTACACGAAAAGGTCAGCTTGAAGAGACAAGCCTTACGAGATGGAATGCACCCTACCTAACCCAGAGGGGCGTCCAGCGATTCGACAGCAAATAGCTTTCAAAGCCGCTTGCCCCCTCAGGGTTGAGGGCTAGCCGATCTCTACATAGTCGGCCTCGCTAGGTCAAAGAGCTCTGCCCCAGGATCTTTCTTCAACAGCTCGTATACCACCGTCAGAAACACCTCGCGCGTCGACTCATCGCTGAGCAGCTTGGTCGCCATACTAGTGTGGCTGCTCATGGCGGCAGCGATGGCAGAGATGGCTTTTGAAGGCAGGTCCGCCTTCATGGTCTGTTCCATCGTGTTGTTCTGCACTTGGGCCATTACCACGCTGTCAGCGCGCAGCTTCTCGGATACGTGCACCGCGAAGGCCACCTGGTCAGTGTCGGTAATGTCCTTGCCGAAGGAGTTGTTGAGCTTCTCAATCAGCTCGGCGAGGTATTTTTTCTCGCGGTCGCGGGCGTCGCGCAGGCCGTTATCAGTCATACCATAGAGGCCAGGTGTTTCACCCAGGACGGCGACGCCACTGAGGTTACTGCCCTTTTTGATCTTGTAGTGGCTGAGTTTGAGGTCACCCAGATCCACCTGTTCGGCGGTGATGCCTTTGAGCCGCTTACGCAGTAGGCGAGCATAGCTGGCGAAGGCTTCCAGGCTCGGGTCGCCGAAGTCGATCAACTGGGCGATGTACTCATAGCTGCGCACGAACTTGGTCAGGCTCTCACTGAAGATCATCAGCTCGTCGCGCTCCTTGCAATATTCCGAACGCTGCACATCGGCGTATTCCATGTCCTTGTCGCGACCCTCGTCATGGGCCTTCTCCCAGGCTTTCTCCCATTGGTCGATGGCATCGTTGAGCGTCTTCAACTTTCCGTTGAAGCGGTCGGTGGCCGACTGAGTAAGCGAGAACAGCTTCTGGTGCGTCACCTTCGGATCGACGATGGCATCACCGAAAGCCTCCACCTCAGCCTGCTCATAGATGAACATGCCATCCAAGCGCTGCTTGATGTCATAGACGATGTTCGGATCCTGGATGTCCGCCACCTGAGCATCACGATAGAAGGTCTTGAATGACGCCAGTATTTCGTCGGCCTTGTTAGCGAAGTCGATGACGAAGGTCTTGTCCTTCCCAGGGAAGGTACGGTTCAGACGCGAGAGGGTCTGCACGGCCTCCACACCGGATATTTTTTTGTCCAGGTACATGGCAACCAACTTGGGCTGGTCGAAGCCGGTCTGGTACTTGTTGGCGACGATCATCACCCGGTAGTCCGGAGTGTCGAACACCTTGCGCATATCGCGGCCATGCAGGCCGGGGTTCAGGTTAGTTTCACTGAATTGGTGATCCTTGGGCAGGCTGGCCGCTTCCACATCCGTATTAGGCACCTCACCTGAGAAGGCCACCATCGCCAGCACGTTGTCATAGCCCTTGCGCTTGCAGTAATCCTCCAGCGCCAGGTGATACTTCACCGCTGCAGCACGCGAGCTGGTCACCACCATGGCCTTGGCCTGGCCACCGAGCAGGTGCGCGACGTTCTTGCGGAAGTGCTCGACGATCAGCTCAACCTTCTGTCCCACATTCACCGGGTTGAGCGACAGCCACTTGGCCAATTTACGCCCGGCGCTCTTCTCGTCCACGCGCTTGTCATCGACCATCTCGCTGCCAATTTTGAACGCCACCTCGTAGCTGGTGTAGTTCTTCAGCACATCGAGGATGAAGCCTTCGTCGATCGCCTGCTGCATCGTGTAGAGGTGGAACGGTGCCGGCGGGTTGTCGGTGCTGACGGACTGCGCCGGATTGCGCGGGCGACCGAACAGGCTCAGCGTCGAATGCTTGGGCGTGGCGGTGAAGGCGAAGTAGCTGGCATTGCCTGGACGCGAGCGCGAGCTCTGCCACACGGACAACCGCTCCGCCTTGGAGAGTTTCTCCCACTCCGCCTCGCTCTGCCCGGTCAGTACATAACGCAGGTCATCCGCCGTGCTGCCCCCGGTGGAGCTGTGCGCCTCGTCGATGATGATGGCAAAACGACGATTACGCAGGCTCTGCTCGCCGAGGATGGCCTTCTGCGCATAGGGGAACGTCTGTAGGGTACAAACGATAATTGGCACACCATCGAGCATGGCCTTGGCCAACTGCTGGCTCTTGGGCAGATTCGACTGTTGGCGGTCGATGGCGCATACCACGCCAGCTTGGTGCTCGATCTGTTGGATGGCATCCTGCAACTGCTGGTCAAGCACCTGGCGGTCGGTTACCACGATCACGCTGTGGAAATACGGCTCACCGTCCGGACGGCGCACACGAATCAGCGAATGCGCGGTCCAAGCGATGGTATTGGTCTTGCCCGAGCCGGCGCTGTGCTGGATCAGATACGGTTGCCCTGCCCCTTCTACCCGCACCGCGTCGATCATCCTCGTCACACCCTCCCACTGGTGGAAGCGCGGGAAGATCAGGCCTTCCTTGAAGTAGGTTTTACCGTTGACGTCCTGGGCCTCCTTACGCTCCTGAAGCACTAAGCGGTGGAAGATATGCAGCCAGTTGTCCTTCTGCAGCACGCGCTCCCAGAAGTAGCTCACCGGGTAGCTAGCGTTGTCGCCCGGCGGGTTGCCGGCGGCGCCATCGTTGCCCCGGTTGAACGGCAGGAAGAAGGTCGAGTCGCCGGTCAGCTTGGTGGTCATGCGTATGTCGCTATCGCTCATGGCGAAATGCACCACCGCGCCACGCTTGAAGGTGAGCAGCGGCTCCAGGCCACCGCTCTTGCGCTCAGGACGGCGGTCCATGCAGTACTGCTGCATGGCGGCCTGGACTGACTGGGTGAAATCGGTCTTCAACTCCACCGTGGCCACCGGGATACCGTTGATGAAGAAGGCCAGATCGATTTCGTCGGCCTTGTCCAACGAGTAACGCAGCTGCGGCACTACGCGCAAACGGTTCGCCGCATAAAGGGCGATCACCGTGCCATTACGCGCGTCTTCGGGTAGCGCCTGGCTCATGGCTAGGATACCGCCGCCGGCCACGGCAAAGCCGTAGCGCAGCACATTTACAGTCCCGCCTTCGACCTTATTCTCCAGTTGCCTGATCAGTCGGTCCAGCACCACATCGCGCGTGCCTACACCATTCATTGCTAGGATCTTAGCCATAGCCTGCGGCTGACTGTCCTCCAGCCAACCCAGCACATCGTCAGGGACTAGCGCCCGCCGTTGGTCATAGTCTGCAGACTTACCAACCAGCCAGCCGGCAGTTTCAAGCTGCTCGACGATATGGCGTTCCAGTTCGCACTCGTGGTGGATATGACTCATCGTTTCGTCCTTCAACGTCGCGGCCATCCTTGGGAACGGCCCATCAAATAATGTCTATCGGGCGTATTTACTGATACAGCCGGGGGGCAGATCCACTCACACTCGTTGTAGATACCGCCAGTCAAGCCCGTAATTTGGTGGCACCACCAACATCAACTCCTGCGGCTGCTTCAGCTTATTAATCGAGCGACTCGGTTTCTGGCTTCACATCAATAACGTTCAGTTGGCTGTCCTGCCAGGCGGCATAAGTTTCGCCACTACCCTCGACGAACCAAGCGGTTCGACCACTGGCTGCACGCCCACACACAACCGCTGCTGCGGCACTCGGGCTACTGAAGGCATAGTCGTCCTTAAACATCAGGTACTCACTTCCGTCACTGACAATCACACCATCACTCACCAACTGCTGGTACAGATTCCGGTAGTTGTGATCCGCAGTTCCTACCCACTGAGAGCGAGCCCGTGCTCCCTTCAGTACGAAGAACTCACCATCGACCTCTTGCGCCAGCGCGCGCTCCTTGCTCTTTGGAAGCTGTAATACAAAACGCGGCGACTGACTAATCGGTTGCTCGACGAGTGCCATAACAAGCTTGGAGGGTTTGATCAGCTCGCGCAGGAAGTCGAAGCCCAGCACAGGTAGCACGATGCGAATCTGCTCAAGGAAAAACGCCATGTCAGCGCGGTCTGACTCAGGCAGGTTGGTGTAGCTATGCGCTGTGCCATTGCCTACTACACAGCGACCGGCTTGACTGGCGATCTGGATAAGCTGGCTCTCCAGATACTTGGCATGGGCCTTGGTCAGGTTCTGGTCCTTGCTGGTAATAAGGCACACACGCTCCCAGAAGTCCTTGCCACCCTGCTCTTGCGGCCGGTTATGTTGCTTCAACCGCTGGGCCACATCATCAGACTCGCCGATATACACCCGGGTCCGTAGGCTGTCGTCCGGGTCGGGGCCGACAAGAAAATACACGCCGGTTCGCGCGCATTCAGGACGCTGCACCAGCTCGGCCAATTTGGAGCGTGGGCCGGTCAGCACATGACCGGTCCAATTCATGATCTCAGCGGTGAGCAGGCCATTGGGCGTGCCGTCCACCAGAAACAGACGCAGACTACGACCCTGGCTCATTCGGTCTCTCTCAAATCGATCTGTCCAGTGACTGCAGCTGTGATCAGAGCGGAACGGCGTTCTTTTAGGAGTTCGATGCTACGCTCGGTTTTATCAATGACCATCTTGAAACGACCAAGCTGGCCACCCAACGCATTGACGATATCTCGCTGCTCATCAAGTGGTGGGCGAGCAAGTCGAATAGCCTCGATATCTGGCATGTAAATAGTCTTGTGGGTCGATCCCATCATCAAGCGATCGAAATCCGGTTTCATGCCCAGCAGTACGTAATAGAGGTACTCGTTAAATAGCTCACTAGTACATGTCCACACTGCGAAATCTTGGGAGGTTGCCATGTCGACCGCCATGATGCCCGGGAAGCCCACAGATGCAGTCCGGGATAAGAATACGGAGCCGGCAGGCAGCAAACGGGCCGATGAATTATCCAGGCCTAGCTGACTGACTTTTTCAGAGGTCTCCGACACATACTTCTGCTCGCCACTACGAACCTGCCAGACATCTGCGAGCGTGAACCATGGGACATTGCAGTCGACCCAGTACTCTGGCTTCGAGCGACTTGGTGTGTGGCCTGACTCCAACCGAGCTGTATGTCTTAATTGCAAAACATTCCAATGCTCCGGCACCTCTCCTAGCCACTCCACACCGGATTCTTTCATCTTCACATCGGGATCAAGGCCTTTAGTGACGGCCCTTATGATCAGCGCCTGGCGCTTTTCGCGCAGCAGTTCGATGAAGCGGGTTTTCTTTTCAATTAGCGCATCGATGTGAGCAGCTTCGCGACCCACATATACAGCGATGATCTGACGCTCACTTTCCGGCGGCACAGGCAGAAACAAATCGGTTATGCGCTCTACTGCCAAACCAGGCTGAGCAGACGATATCGAGTACTGGCCTAGATTCATTGCACGCAACAGTTCGCCTAACCAGCGAACGGCAGTGGGTATATAAGGTGAAACGACTACAGCATGCTCCGAAGCCCAGAACTTGCCGTCGGCATAATTGATGTTCCCGCATAGCGCGCCCTGTCGTCCCACGAGGGCGTAGGCTCCTTCATGAGTAAAAGCTGCGCAGTATCCGCGAAGGCCGTTTCCACCATAAACAGGGTATTCACCCTCTTCTTCGATTGTCTCGCTCGTAATGAAGTCGCCGCTCTGTAACGATGCCAGCCATTTGAGCTTTCTAACATCCCAATGCTCCGGCACCATCCCCAACCACTCCACCCCGGAGTCCTTGTAAGCCGGATAAGGCTTATAATGGCTCATGCCGTCACCTCGCCCAACAACTCGGCGATCTCGGCCTCCACGGCATTGAGGTCGGCATCGATCTCGGCCAGAGGACGCGGTGGCTGGTAGACGTAGAAGTAACGGTTGAAGTTGATCTCGTATCCGACGATGCCAACCTGGCCGTCTTTCGCATCCGTCTTGCCGGTGTCGATCCAAGCATCCGGCACATGGGGCATCACTTCACGGGCGAAGTAGTCGTCGATGCCCTGGCTCAGCGGCACGTTCTCGAACTCGCGCAGGTCGCTGTCGGACTGCACATTGCCCTTGTCGTCCACTACCTGCTGGGCATTGGCGTCGCGCTCGCCAAAGCAGGCCAGCGCGGCTTTTAGCGCGCCCTTGCCGATTTTCTTGATGCCGGCAGCCTCTAGGAAGGCCGGCAGGTTGTCAAAATCGCCCTGCACATTGGCAAACGCCTCGAGCTGATCCGCGCCTTTGGTGTTCCGATAAGCGGCGAGTTTTTCTGGAGTGACCGAGAAGCGCAGGCGCAGCGGACGCTCGACGGTGATACGGCGATAACCGAAGTCGGTCGTGGCGAAAATTTTGCAATTCGGCTCTTCCTTGAAGGCCTCGTGAAGCTTCGCGATCTCGGTGATCTGCTCGTCAGACAGGTACTTGCGCTTGCTGCCCAGGCTCTTGCGCATCGGCGCGTGCATGTTGCAGGCGTCGATCAGTTGCACTTTGCCTTTTCGCAATCCGTCCTTGTGGTTGGACAGCACCCAAATATAAGTGCCGATACCGGTGTTGTAGAACAGATCTGTGGGCAGGGCGACGATCGCTTCCAACCAATCGTTCTCAAGAATCCAGCGGCGAATCTCCGACTCGCCCGAACCAGCACCACCGTTGAACAGCGGCGAGCCAGACAACACGATGCCGATGCGGCTGCCGCCCAGCTCAATCGGTTTGCGCTTGGATAGCAGGTGCATGAGGAATAGCAGCGAACCATCGCCCACGCGCGGTAGGCCGGCGCCGAAGCGGCCAGCGAAGCCTTGCTGGCTGTGCTCGGCCTGTACCTGCCTCTGGACGTTCTCCCACTTCACGCCGAACGGCGGGTTGGCCAGGCAGTAGTCGAACTGCTCATGGGGCAGGTGATCGTCAGACAGAGTGTTGCCGAGCTTGATGTTACGGGTGTCATAGCCCTGGATCAGCTTGTCCGCCACGGAAATGGCGTAGGTTTCCGGGTTCAGCTCTTGGGCGTAGGGCACCAAGCGGGCATTGGGGTTCCATTCGTAGACCTGCTCGATGGCCGAAGACAAAAAGCCGCCCGTGCCGGCGGCACAGTCGTACACGGTGCGCACCACACCATCGCCGTTGAGTGCCTGATGATCCGGCGCAAACACCAGGGTGGTGGCAAGGCGCACCACATCCCGCGGCGTAAAGTACTGTCCAGCATCATCGTTGGATGACTCGGCAAATTTGCGGATCAAGTGCTCGAAGACGAGCCCCATTTCGTGATTGCTGATCTTGTCCGGATGCAAGTCGACTGCTGCAAACTTCTGCGTGACCAGGTAGAGCAGGTTGGCTTTCTCCAAACTCTCGAGCCACCGGTCAAAGGCGAAATGCTCGAACACCTGGCGGGCGTTGGCGGAGAACTTGGCGATGTAGTCTTCCAGGTTGGCGCGGGTGCTGGTAGAGCCCACGCTGTCCAGGGAAAACTGCGAGACGTTGTAGAAGGTTGCACCTGCCGTGGTCGGCAAGATCAGGTCCATATCAACGCCACTGGCCTTCATCGCCTCATACTGGCTGCGTACCTTGCCGCGAGTGGGTTCCAGCACACATTCCAGACGACGCAGCACGGTGAACGGAAGGATGATGCGGCCGTACTCGGAGGGTTTGAAGGCTCCCAGAAGCAGATCTGCGATATTCCAGATGAAGGGGGCCAGGGTCTGCTGGTTCACGCGCACGTTCCTTACACAGAAGCAGGGAGGGCGTGCTCGCCGCATCCCTGTGAGGTATATGTGATCAATCCCACACCTTAACCGGTTGGATAGCTTCGAGCCAGTATCGACATACGGCTAAGGTGCTGATTTCATTCATTTCGGCCAAGAAACGCTCACGGCACGTTTGCTTACGCTTACAGGCGTACTCCAAATCTGAAAAGCTCACACGACTCACCGGGAGGCTACTATTGGGAGTTTATGGAGGGTAACTCGGCACCTACTGTCGTTTCCGCGCCTTCAACCCGACTCTTGTGTTATTCCAAACGGTATTCCAAGTACATTTTCAAACAAAAAACACTTTATTAAATCAATACACTGGGCAAACAATTCAACTCACCCCCGACCTCCAACTCTCAACGACAAGGCACGCCCAGTGAGGGCTTTGTCGCATCTGGATATTCACCCTGGGAGACCCCATGCGCCAGGCACTGCTGATCATCGACGTCCAACCCTGCGCCTCTCCGCACGATGGCTGATCGACGAGCTTATCGACAAATTGCCCAGCGTCGCCACGGTCGAGCGTCATGACGAATTTCGCACCCCCTTCAAGTGCCTGCAGGCGTCCTAGGAAATTTCCCGCAACCCGCGTCGACTTCCATGAACTGGTTCAAGATGCTTCCAAACGCTAGTCTTCGCGCTCCGCTGCAACCCGGCAGATGGTTTACCAATGGAATTCGCCGGGAGCCTGAAACCATGGAGCCTCGTCATGAAAAAAGACACCCGAAGCCTGCCTGATCAAACACCGACTCACGAAACCGAAGCGAAAGAACCGGCTGTGCTTGCCCAGCCTCAGGAATACGTGAGAAAGCCGCGTCGCACCCTGCCTTTCAACGAGATTTTCTCCGTGCGCACCGACGTGGACACGGCCACCCTGCTGACTCATGCCTGCGAAACCCTGGCGGCGCTGAACATGGTGACGGCCAACATCGCCGATGATTTCACTGGCTCTCAACGCAGCCGGTTGCTGGCGATCCGGCAGCTGTCGATCATGACCGAAATGCTGGTCAATCGCGCCGTGGAGAACCTTGATCCGGTGAACCTGGTGCCCCGTACGACGGCGCCTGTCGTGCACTGAAACGACCGCTCGTCGATGACGCAAGTCGTTCATCGACATGAACTTTTCTTCACCCCGGCGGCGGTGATGGCCGTGTACATTGCCCTCGCTCATTCAAGAAACTACGGTTCGCCCGCGCTCCTGCGGGCTTTTTTTTGCCCGGAATCTGGCGGCGATTTGTATTTTCCTGCCCACCGGGCAATTCTGGTGATCAATCCCGAGCCCCGGAGCATCCGATGCCGCTGCTGACCCTTCCCTGTCAACGCCTGACGCTCGCGGTACTCGACCCGGATCAGGCGCCGCTGGAAAGCGATTTCTATCAACGCAACCTGCGCCATCTCGCCCCGTGGTCACCGATCCGCACCACCGACTATTTTTCCACCGAGCAGATCCGCCGACGCCTTGAAATCCAGGCCAGCGCCTTCGAAGCCGGGCTGGCGGTGCATATGGCGTTGCTGACCCCGGATGGCGAGCAGATGATCGGTGCCTGCAATTTCAGCGGGATCATCCGTGGTGCGTTCCAGGCCTGTTATTTGGGTTATCACATCGACGAGGCGCATCAGGGCAAGGGTTTGATGCAGGAAGCGCTGGAGGCGGCCATCGCCTACATGTTCGACACCCAGAACCTGCACCGGATAATGGCCAACTACATTCCCGGCAATGAACGCAGCGCCCGGTTGCTGGAGCGCCTCGGGTTTGAACGTGAAGGTTATGCCAAGGCCTATCTGAACATCGCCGGGCGCTGGCAGGATCATGTGCTGACGGCGCGGGTCAATCCGCGTTTCGAAACGCCGGAGCAACGCTGGTCGCGACCGCTGTCCTGACGTTCACAAATTATTAAGGATTGGCCGCGTAAGCTTGGGTTTCCGCTCACTTCCGGTTGCTTGAACCCATGTCGCGTGCCGCCTCTTCCCTGCTTCTGCTTGCCGCCCTGCTGTTCTTTTTCGCCCTTGGCAACCATCAACTGCAAGGCTCCACCGAGGCCCGGGTTGCGGGCGTTGCGATGGAAATGCACCTGGACAACGACTGGGTGACACCGCGTCTGTTCGGCGAACCCTTCCTGGAGAAACCGCCACTGAGCCTGTGGCTGGACGCCGGCGCTATGCGCATCTTCGGCGTCTCGCCCTGGGCGGTGCGACTGGCGTCGGCGGTGGCCGGGTTGCTCAGCGTGATGCTGCTGTACGCCATGTTGCGTCGATTTGAACGCCCGAAAGCCGTCGCCTGGACGGCGGGGATTTTGCTGGCGACCATGGCCAGTTACTGGAGCAACGTGCGCGGCGTCGGCGAGGATGCGTTGCTCGCGCTCGGCGTGACCACGGCACTGTTGGCGTTCTTTCAGGCGCAGCGAGCATCGACCGCAGGCAATTCGTTGCTGTTTGCCGTCGGGATTGCCATCGCCACGCTGAGCAAAGGCGTGCTCGGCCTGGCGATGCCGGGGGTGGTGATTTTCGCTTATCTGCTGGCCGACAATCTGATGGGCAAGCGCTTCAAACTGACCGAGTGGTTGCGGCCCGGTTTGTTGACAGCGCTCGGCCTGATCCCGCTGCTGATCTGGCTCGCGGTGCTTTATCAGCGCGGCGGCATCCAGGCGGTCAGCGAAGTGTTGCTGACCAACAGCGTCGGACGTTTCAGCGGATCGTTCGTCGAAGCCGGCCACTACGAGCCGTTCTACTACTACCTAGCCAAGCTGCCGCAGGCGTTCCTGCCCTGGAACATTCTGGTGTACCTGGGCCTGTGGCATTTTCGCAAGGAACTGAAGGCCAACCGTTACCTGCTTTTTTTCAGCCTGTGGATCATCGCGCAGTTCATCCTGCTGACCCTGGCCTCGAGCAAACGCACGGTTTACCTGATGTCGATGACACCCGCAGCGGCAGTGATCGCGGCAGAATACGCAGGCGTGCTGTTCGACAAGTTGAAGGATCACAAGAATGGTTTTGTCGGACGAGTCGCCCGTCATCGTCAGACACTGGCGGCGGGGATACTGACAGTGGTCATCGCCAGCTACCTTGGCGCCGCGCAATGGGCACTGCCGAACGCCGATAAACACCTGTCGTTCCTGCCGCTGACCGAGCACATCCAGTCGCTGCAAACGAGCGGCAGTCAGGTCGCACTGTTTCAAGCCAACGAACGGGTCGGCGGCGCCAGCGTGTTCTACACCCAGAGCGTCCTCAAGGGCCTGGACACCGATGCGCAGCTACGGGAATTTCTCAGCACATCGCCATCGAACATCGCCGTGATGTCGGGAGACCGCGAACCCGTCGCCCCGTTGAAAGTTCTCAAGACCATGATGGTCGGGCGCCAGGCGTATTACTTCGTGGGCTATTGATGCCACGACAGTACAAACGAAAAACCCGCCGGTGATGGCGGGTTTTTCATTTCAGCGGCGAGGGCTCAGAGAGAAACCTCAGGCTGTGCAGCGAACACCTTGCGCTCACGCTTGCTCAACACCGGCAATTCCAGACGAGCCCGCCCGTAGAACGCCAGCGCCGTCAGCAAACACGCCAGCCACACGAAGATCCCGGCCCAGAACGTGTGAGACATGTAGTGCCAGCCCTGTAGGACTCGCGTAGTGCCGTAGACAAAACCGAGCAGCAGCGAGCCCCAAAGCAACGCGCTGGAAAAGCGCCATTGATAACGACGTGCGACGAAATACAGCGCCAGCATGGTGAAGCCACCGGAAGCATGACCGCCCGGCCAGCAACGCCCTTCACCCGCTTCGTGGAACAGCTGGAAATTGTTGTACCACTCGATATGCGGCATCTTTCCGCCGTACAGCGTGGTCTCGATCGGGCAGTAAACGCTGGTGTGCGCCTTGAGGAAATGGATCACCCCGGTGCAGACCGCGAAAGCCACCACCACAAACAGAAAATCCCTACGGTGATCGGCGGCAAAACGCAGTACCGGCGCGACTTTGCTGCGCTCGAGAAAACCGCCCAGACGCGGATGCTTTTGCGGTTTCACCAGCGGCCAGATAAAGGACAGCATGGCGCCGATCAAGGCGATTTCGGCGGTCCAGTTCGGAATGATCCGCGCCCACTTGTGGGTAAGTTTTTCAAAGAAATGAATCTTGTCGAGCGGAAAGGTGTGGCTCAGTGGATCGAACAGCAAATTGCTGAAGGCGATGTCGATGTTGGTCATGTCGAACATCAGAAAAACCACGGCTGCGCAGAGCAGCGGGATGCCGAAGTTGTAAGCGTAAAAGCGGGATTTCATTGGGTGGTCACCGTGCGCCAGTCGGAGGCTTCAATGAAGCCGAGCATCTGTGGGGCCGCCGGGCTGGCGGCGGAAACAAACAGCGATGCGCCGTACCCGAGGGTCGAGGCCGGCACCTTGAGATCTTTTTCCAGCTGCGCCATGCATTCGCTGTGGGTCACCAGAATCAGGTTGCGTCCCGGGACTTTGTGCGCGAGCGCGTCCTGCAGCATCCGGCCCTTGCAACTGATCAGCCAGTCTTCGCCGGTCGCGGCCTTGTTGAACATGTAGCCGGCGGTCTGCACGGTGCGCATCATCGGGCTGTTGTAGACGTCGGCCTTGTCCAGACCCAACTGCTCGAACTGCGCGCCGACGCTCACCGCGACACTGCGCGAACGGTCGGTGATGCCATCATTGCCACTCAGGCACGGGGCTTTCGAGTGATCGCAGCGCTCGACATGGCGTACCAGCACGATCATCTCGCCCTTGTCCCAGCCGTCCTTCAGCGCCTGCGCTCCGGCCACATTACCGTGGGCAAGGTCAGGCACCGCCGCCGGCGCCAGCAGCCACAAGGTCAGCGGGATCACCAGCGCCGACGCCGCCAAGACCACCCAGGTGTTTCGAAAACGGGCCAGACCGCTCAGATCAATCGAGCGCTTGACGCCGAACAGACTCAGTCGCAATTCCACAAAAAGCCGCCATCACTTGTCATTTGATGCGGCGAGGTTAAAGAGCACGGCGTGGGCAGCCAGTGAAACCCATGTGAAAAAAGTCTTGGAGGTGCTTGTTACAAATTCCGTAGGACAAAATCCTTTCAGCTATCGGAATTGCTGCCGATACAGTCCTGCTAACACCCTTGCTGGCTCAAAAAAACAACAATCTTCCAGCCTGACCGACGATCAAGACGCACAACGTTTTCTGGAGGATTTGTGATGAATAGCTGGTTCGGCAACATCAGCGTTAACCTGAAACTGGGGCTCGGATTCGGCCTCGTCCTGGCCCTGACCTGCATCCTGGCGCTCACCGGCTGGACCAGCCTGGGCGGCCTGATTGACCGCAGCAACTGGATGAGCGACATCACCCAGCTCAACGCTGGCCTGACCAAACTGCGCGTGGTGCGTCTGCAATACATGCTGACCAACGGCGACGAAACCGCCGCGCAGAACGTGCAGACCACCCTCGACGGTTTCGCCGCGCAACAGCAAAAGCTGATCGGCAGCTTCAAGAGCCCCGAGAACGTCAAACTGCTCAAGGAGCAGGCGGCGACCATCGCCGAGTACCAGACGTCCCTGAACAAGATGCGCAACGCCTACCGCACTGGTAACACGGCGCGCGACACCATGGCCGCCAATGCCGAGACCGCGTACAACCTGATCCAGTCGATCAGCACCCGCGTCCAGCAGATGGACATGAGCGAGCAGCGTTTCGAGCAGTTCCAGGCCATCACCGCCGCCAAGGAAGCCTTCATCCTGGCGCGTTACGAAGTGCGCGGCTACACCGCCACTGCCAACGCCGAGACCGAGCAGAAAGCCGTCGGCCAACTGGACGCCGCCATCGCCAGCCTCAAGCAGCTGAATGTGCATTTCGCCAGCAGCCAACAAGACGCCCTGCGTCAGCTGGAAACTGCACTGACCAACTACCGCAGCGCCTTGCAAGCCTTCAAGAACGCCAACGCCGATGCGGTGCAGGCGCGCAAGGAAATGACCGACCAGGGCAACCTGATCGTATCGCTGAGCGAACAGCTGTATCAGATCCAGCTCGACCGTCGTGACGCCGAAAGCGCCCAGGCCCGCACCCTGCAACTGATCAGCACGCTGCTGGCCTTGCTGGTGGGTGTCATCGCCGCGTTCATCATTACCCGTCAGATCACCCGTCCGCTGCAGGAAACCATGGCCGTGGTCGACCGCATCGCCAGCGGCGACCTGAGCCACAACGTGATCGTCACCCGCCGCGACGAACTCGGCGTGCTGCAACAAGGCATCGCACGCATGGGCGTGACCCTGCGTGACCTGATCAGCGGCATCCGCGACGGCGTGACCCAGATCGCCAGCGCCGCCGAAGAACTGTCGGCCGTGACCGAACAGACCAGCGCCGGCGTGAACAGCCAGAAGGTAGAGACCGATCAGGTGGCCACCGCGATGCACGAGATGACTGCCACCGTGCAGGAAGTCGCGCGCAACGCCGAAGAAGCCTCGCAAGCTGCAGCCGCCGCTGACGGCGAAGCCCGCGAAGGCGACAAGGTGGTGAACGAAGCCATCGCCCAGATCGAGCGTCTGGCCAGCGAAGTGGTGCGTTCCACCGAAGCCATGAGCGTGCTGCAACAGGAAAGCGACAAGATCGGCAGCGTCATGGACGTGATCAAGGCCGTCGCCGAACAGACCAACCTGCTGGCCCTCAACGCCGCCATCGAAGCCGCCCGTGCCGGTGAAGCCGGTCGCGGTTTTGCCGTGGTCGCCGACGAAGTCCGTGGCCTGGCCCAGCGCACCCAGAAATCCACCGAGGAAATCGAAGGCCTGGTGGCCGGTCTGCAGAACGGCACTCAGCAAGTCTCGGCCGTGATGAACAACAGCCGCGCCCTGACCGACAGCAGCGTGGCCCTGACCCGCAAGGCCGGCGACTCCCTGGAAAACATCACCCGCACGGTGTCGAACATCCAGTCGATGAACCAGCAGATCGCCGCAGCCGCCGAACAGCAAAGCGCCGTGGCCGAAGAAATCAGCCGCAGCATCATCAACGTCCGTGACGTGTCGGAGCAGACTGCTGCGGCGAGTGATGAGACGGCCAAGTCCAGCGTTGAACTGGCGCGGTTGGGTGGGCAGTTGCAGCAGATGGTGAGCCATTTCCGCGTGTAAAGCCTGCACACGAAAGCCGATGTACAAAGAAGGGCAGCTGAAAAGCTGCCCTTCTTTTTTGCCCTGAAATTGCCATCTTCAGGAATTGGATGACGAGTTCTGAAACGCAATTACACACGGCTGGTCAGGGGTGTTTAAGGACACCCCGTGATACGTCCCGAAGCCCACAAAACCTTGCGCCGTTGCCTACGGCTACGCCAGAATCCGCCGGCTTGTGCGCTTTGGGCTGGCTGCGTAATTTGATTGCGTCACTGATTTCCAGTGATCGAGCTTAGCGGCTCGGTTGTATCCTCGGTTGTACAAGTACGATCCAGTCAGGCACTCGCCTGCACTTGATGGTGGCTGTGCGCATGGCATCTTCGGATGCACCGGGTTTGGATGCTTACCGGTCCGCTAACTTGCGCACAGCTGCCTCCCTTTTGCTTAGCGGCGAAATGGATGCAGCCTCATAAAAGGTAAACATCCATGTTCAAGGTAACGCCAAACCCACCGCTCACCGAACCCACAACCCTCCCGGATCCGGCATCCCCCTACGAATGCCCCGGTTCGAAACGTTTCAACGAAGCCGCCGAACGCGCCCTCGATTATCACCTGGGCCCCCTCAGCGCCCACATCATGGCCGCGCCCTACAAACCCAACACCCTCTATCAGGCCCACCCCGAAGCCGACACCGAATCCCTGCTGGTGGACGCCAGCGAATCCCTCGGCTCCGCCACCGTCATGCTCAACAATCATGTCGCGCTGGTCGAGGGCAGCCACCGCAAGACCCTGCAAGGCATCGCCCAGATCGTGATGATCGCCGAAATGGCCGTTAACCGTGCGCTGGACAAGGTCGTGCCGACGGATTGATGCGGGAGGTGGCGAGTGCGGTGAGCTCGCCATTTTTTTGCACCCTGTAAAAAGCCCGCCGCCACACTGGTTCTGGTGTGGCGGCGGGCTTTTTTGTGAGCGGTGTTTATCAGCCGCTGAGGTTTTCTGAACGTGATGGAAGATCAAGCTCGACGCCACCCATGGCGCCGAATCGATTGCGTATCCGAGTACCTAATCCGCCAGCTCGATCAACGGTAACCAACGCGTTCTCCAGAATCTGCCGCGCTTCGTCTTCCATGGAATGGCCACTTTGGGCGGCAGCGATACGCAGTTGCTCAGTCATCTCTGACGGAGAGGGATAAGGAATAAAAACGGTTTCAGTCTCGTACTCATACACACGATCAGCCACCAACTCTGCAAATCGTGCCGCTGCGTGATCTTCACTGTCAGCATGCGAGTAGAGCTCATCAATCAGCGCCATTCGCCCTTGCAAGTCAGCATCGCTCTTTATCGAGTCATGACAGGCAGATAACAGTTGTTGAACATTTTCTACCTGACCGCCGAGCTCACCAATCATCTGTGCGATATCAGCTCTGGAGGCATTGGGTTCCGTTGAATCGGGCATATTGCGCTGCATGCTTTCGCCTTCAATCTTATTCGAGGACGAAATCTATCTCGGATGCTGTTCCGGGTTCAGCAGCTACTTCGTCACACTTTATTGCGCAGTTAACCAATGACTGAATCATCGGCGCGCTGGCTCCGCAAAGAGCTACTCCCTCACCCCACCCTCGAAAGGGTGAGGGAGAAAGAGAGCTGATTCCCGTCGCTCAACGCGTCCCCCGCTGCCGCAACGCCGACGGCATGAAATACGAATCCTCCGGCACCGGTTGCGAGAAGTCGACGGTGGAGGCCTCTTCGTTATCCAGGTTCTGCACGTAGTACCGACGGGCCTGCAAGTCGTGGAAGACGTCGAGTGCGCTCCAAGTGGTGGGCAGGTCGTAGAAGTTTTTCAGGTAGGCCATCGATACGCGCCACAGCTCCCCTCGCCCGTCGTATTGGTCCACCAGGGCGGCGCCCCAGCTGTCTTCGTCGAGGAACAGCACTCGCTTGGAATAGATATGCCGTGAGCCTGGCTTGAGTGTGCCTTCGACCACCCAGACCCGATGCAGCTCGTAGCGTGTGTATTGCGGGTTGAGGTGGCCGGGGGTGAGCAGTTGCGCATATTTCACGTCGGGGCTGCCGACTTTGTAGTTGTTGTAGGGGATGTAGATTTCCTGCTTGCCCTTGAGCTTCCAGTCGAAGCGGTCGGGGGAGCCGTTGAACAGGTCGGTGTCGTCTGCGGTGCGCAGGCCATCGGATGAGGCGATCGGCGTGTCGTAGGCGAGGTTCGGGGCGCGGCGCACACGGCGTTGGCCGGCGTCGTAGATCCAGGCCTGGCGGGCGTCCTTGAGCTGGTCCAGTGTCTCGTGCACCAGCGCTGCGCCGCCGGCGAGGCGCGCCGGGCTTTTCACAAAGGCGAGGTAGTAGAACAGGATGTTTTTCAGGTCGGCGAACTGGCCGCCCGGGCGGTAGTAGTTGAAGAAGCCTTCCTGCTGCGAGGTCACCAGCGCGAAGCTGCCGTTGCGTTGTACCGGCGCTTCGGAGGCGCGGCGGACCACGTAGATGCCACGATAGCGGGTGATGTGGT
Organism: Pseudomonas fluorescens; assembly: GCF_030344995.1. Classification (GTDB taxonomy): domain Bacteria; phylum Pseudomonadota; class Gammaproteobacteria; order Pseudomonadales; family Pseudomonadaceae; genus Aquipseudomonas; species Aquipseudomonas fluorescens_BF. Next base: position 1,130,428 of record NZ_CP128260.1, on the reverse strand, counting down.
TCCACAGTACTTCGACGCCATCCTTGGGCACCGGAAACGGCACGCCGCCATAGGCATCGGCAAACCCGCTGCCACCTTCCAGCAGTTTGGCCGAGGTCGCATTCTTCAGGGTGTTGTCATACAGCCACTGCGGCGCGGAGCCGGATCGGCGCGAGGGATAGACCGGCATCTGGAAAGTGTCGGGGTAGCTGTTGAACAGGGCGATCTGGCCGGGGCTGAGATGTGCCTTGTACTGATCGAGATTGGCCTTGGTGATGGTGAACAGCGGTTTGTCCGCCGCGTAGGGATCGGGGTGATGCTGGCCGGGTTTGTAGCCGGCCGGCGCCTGAGTGATGCCGCCGGTCCAGGCCGGGATGGTGCCGGCGGCATTGCCGGCGCGCTCGGCGCCCATGGGGGTGAGCGAGGTTTTTAGTTGTTCGGCTTGTTGGGGCGAGATGGCGGCCAGCGTGCTGGCGGCAGTGAGGCTCAAAAGCAGCGCCAGTGTGATTTGGGTCAGTCGTGCAGCTTGAAACATGATCGTTCTCCGAAGTGGCAAGACGCCGCGTATCGCCAGTGGGAGCGGGCTTGCTCGCGAATGCGCTGTGCCAGTCGCCAACAACTTGAATGACATACCGCATTCGCGAGCAAGCCCGCTCCCACATTGGGCTGCGCGCTGTGATTAAAGGAAATACTTGAGGTTGAAACCGACGTTGTCGCGGTCGCGAATGCCGTTGTTCTGCCCACCGCCGTAGAACTCGGTGTACTGCAACTCGGCTTCGAGCCTGTTCTGGTAGTTGGCCTTGATCCCCAGCGTGTAGGCCTTGCGGCCCTCGATGGTGTTGCCAGCCTGGTAGCTGTTGCCCTTGAAGTCGTCCTTGTAGACGACGTAGGGCGAGACGTTGACCCCGGCGTACACGTCGTTCCAGGTGCCGTTGAACATCACCGTGTAGCTGTAGGAATCGCGGTTGACCTGATCGTCGCGATCGCCGCCGGACACGTACGAAGTGTTGCCGGTGCCGGCGTAGTAACGGTTGCTGCCGTCGTAGGCGGTGTATTGCAGGCTGCTGCCGCGCAGGTGCTCGGAGGCCAGTTCGAAGATGCCGAACATCGAGTCGAACGACAGCGTCGGGCCGAAGTTGTAGATGCTGCCCAGCGAGGTGTTGAACGCTTCGACCCGCTCGGCGTTGTTGATCTGGCTGTCGAGGGTGACCATTTGCCCGCCGACGTTGATGGTCTTGCCGGACACCGCTGCGGCAGCGCCGTTGGCCAGGTCGCCGATCAAATCATTGGTGGCCGCGACACCGATGGGCAGGTTCGGCCGATAGGCCACTTCACCGAACACCGAGGCCTCGCCCAGCGTGGTGTTGAAGCTGAAACCGTACATACGGATGTCTTCGGCATAACGCCGATGGGCCTGGATATTGCCCATCACATCGGCAGTCGCCAGACCGTTGGCGAGGGCCCCGGCCTGACTGCCGGCCACGCTGGAGAGCATGTTGGTCAGGGCATTCATGTCGATGCCGTTGTAACCGCCAAGGTCAGCGGCGATGGTCGGTTCCTTGGCGTGGTAGTTGACCATGTACAGGCCGAACTCGGTGCTGTTGAGTTCTTCGGCGATGTAGCGAAAGGCAAAGCCGAACTGGCCGTCGTTGCGCGCGTTGTAGTCGTTGCCGATCGACGCGACCTTGAGGGTGTTGCCATAGGCCGGAGTCACGCCGTTGGCGTACAGGCCGGTGGATTTCAGCGCCGGGCCGAGCAATGGATTATTGCCCAGTGCGCTGTACAGGCCGATGACATTGCCGAACCCCGGCACCGGCGTATCAAGCGCGGTGCCGCTGAAGTTGTTGTAGGCGGTGTTGCCGCCGTCGGCGAACAGGTCGGTCTGCGAGTAGAAGGTGCCGACCGGATCGATGCGAGTTTCCTTCCAGTTGGTCTGGTAGAAGCTCTCCATCGTCAGGTTGTCGCTCAGGCCGATGTTGAAGCTGACCGCCTCCACCGGCATCAGCACTTCCTTGACCTCGGCACCCGGCAAGCGATATTTCGCGGCGTCCACCGGGTTGGTGGTGTTGACCCCGCCGCGATAGAAAATCCCCTCGCCCCAGTTGAACACCTGACGCCCCACTCGCGCAGTGACCGGCATTGTCGCGACGTCCCAGGTGCCATGGACGTAGGCATCGAGCATCTCGATCCGGCTGCCGGCGATGTCGCGGGTCTGGCCGGTGAAACGGTCGTCCTGGGGATAACTCTGGCTCGGTTGCGACGGGCTGTTGTTGTGGTAGTAGTCGTTGCGCTTGTCCATCAACTGGGTGTCGTAGAACGCGGTGCCGCGCAGGAACATCCCGTAGTTCTGGTAGTTGGCTTCCAGCTCCGAAGTGATCTTGTACACCTCGGAAACCAGCCCGGTGTCGAAGTTGCGATTGCCGTCGTTGGTGTTGACGTCATCGTTGGTCTTGTCGCGGCCCTGCACCCGCCACAAGCGGCCATAGGACAAGGTCGTGTCGAGCGAGCCGGTGACCTGATTGTCCAGCACGCTGAACTCGGCGGCCTGCACCGCGTCGACTGCGCAGAGTTGCAGCAGCCCTGCCAAACCGACACCGGGGAGCGCTACGCCAGGCAGGCGCAATCGAGTGTTGATCATCTGTTCCTCCTTCCCTGTTCTTATTGTTGTGTGTTGCCGCGATGCTTATGGCGCCATTCCGGCTCGAACATAAATCCGGCTGTGGGCGCCGAAATGGCCGAGCAGTTTGAGCAATTGTTGGTTGAGCTCCGGATGCTCGAAGGTCTCGCGCTGCAACTGATTGCCCGCGCTGAAATCACTCGTGACCGGCGCCGTTTCCAGCCACTGGCCGATGGCTTCGTCGAAGGCGGCGGAGTCGTCGACGGACTCGGCACTCACCACTTCGCGCAGGTAGTCCACGGAGTACGGCGGGTAATGCGCGTCCCCGGCGGCATCGGCATAAGCGTCGAGCATCGGATGCGGCTGACCGGCGCGCAGCACGCGACGCAGCCAGGTCGACTGGTATTTTTCGACTTCCATGTGGCGGGTCGCAACGCGTTCGATGGACGCCTGTTTGTCCTCCGCGAAACCGGCCAGCGCCTTGCCTTCCAGCAGCAGAAGGCTCGGCAATTCGACGCCGGGCAACGGCTTGGCGTGATACGGCTGGGTCAGGTCCTGAACGTGATGCAGGCCCCAGCCGAGAAAGCGATAGCCCCAGTAGGAATGACCCGTGGCAAACGCCAGTCGCGCCAGCCCCATGTATTGATACGCGCGCCAGTCCGGCCAGCTGCGTTCGAGGAATCCGGCGGCCGCGTAGACCACCGGGCTCTCATGGAAGAAGCCCATGTGGAACGGCGCCTGGGAGCTGTACTGGAAGCGCGCATCGCCAAACGGCTGTGGGCCGAGGCCGTACAACGCGGCGACTTCGCCGGGGTTGTCGCTGAACAGGTTGATGTCGTGGCCGTAGTCCGGCTCGTCGGCCGCGCTGGCCAGTACGGCGAGGGGTGCGACTTTTTCGTGGTCGGCCACGCGAATAAAACGCTGTCGATTCCACGGCGAAAGTGTCTGCTCGACCATGACCTGATCCGCTTGCAGATGCTCGCGCTCGGGCAGGTCTTTGCCCGGCAACGGCTGGATGACCATCGCCAGATGAATCAGTGGATTGATCCGCAACGCGGTGAGGAAGTCGTGGCGCAGATTGTCGCTCGGCTCGACGGGCAACTTGAGGTTGTCGGGGCGCGGCGGGTATTGATTGAAATGCTCGCGGGCGAAGCGTTCCTGCTCATCGAGCAACGCGACGATGGCCGGATATTGATCGGAGAGAAACTGCTCCAGCGGTTCGACCTCGACGGGCGGCGCGTCGCGCAACGCCGGCAGGTCCTGCAATGCCAGGTAGCTGCCCACCGTATGGTTCGACCAGCCCCACGCCGTGGGGGCCATTGCGCAAAGCAGCAGGAGGGAGATCAGCTTCATTGCTTCTGGTTCTTGTTATGTGTGCCGTGGAGATCGAGCCTAACAATCGACCCCGCCCCTGACACTGTCCGATCTCACCAGAAAAGTTCTCCGATAGCGCCACGTGCGCTGTTGTTTCAGGCCGGGTAACCGGTGATCTTGCGGATGCTCTGGTACAACGGTTTGAGCTGTCGATACATGCGCAGATAGACGTCCTTGTACAGTCGCTCATAGACCTGCTGCGCCTCGGGTTGCGGCTGAAACACCGCGCCAACCCGGGTCATCGCGGCTATCGCCGTGGGGAAGTCCGCGTGCAGCCCCAGCCCCACCGCACAGCAAATCGCAGCGCCCAGACCGGATGCTTCATAAACGTGCGGACGCTCCGCCGGCAGGCCGAAAATGTTCGCCGTCAGTTGCATCGCCGCATCACTTTGCGAGCCACCGCCAGCCACTCGCAAACGGGTGACAGAGATCTTCGAGCGCTTCTCGATTTTCTCCATACCTTGGCGCAACGCGTAAGCCAGCCCTTCAAGGATCGCCCGGTAAATGTGCGCGCGGGTGTGCACATCGCCGAAGCCGATCATCGCGCCTTTGGCTTCAACACCCGGCTCACGAATCCCCGGCGACCAATACGGTTGCAGCATCAACCCCATCGACCCCGGCGGCACTGCCTCGACCAGCGCATCGAACAGTTGCTCGGGCTCGATACCCTGCTCTTTGGCCTGCTGCATTTCCCGCAGGCCGAATTCGTTCTTGAACCAGCTGACCATCCAGTAGCCGCGATAAATCATCACCTCGCAGTTGTACTGATCCGGCACCGCCGACGGGTACGGCGGAATCAACGGGACGATTTCCAGATAGCGCGAGCGGGTGCTGGTGATCGTCGCCGTGGTGCCGTAAGACAGGCACACCGTGCCCGAATCGACGACGCCGGAACCGAGCACCTCACAAGCCTTGTCAGCCCCCGCCGCGATCAGCGGAATGCCTTCGGGAATGCCGGTGTGACGACTCGCTTCGGCGCTGATGTGGCCGAGGGTTTCACCGGGTTTGTGCAAGGTCGGCAGTTGCTCGGGACGCACCGCCAGCGCCTGCCATTTCCAGTCACGGGTTGCGGCCCAGCGCAGGCGTTTGAAGTCGAATGGCAGGTAACCAACGCAACAACCCACGGAGTCAACGAAGCGCCCGCAAAGGCGATGCGTGAGAAACCCCGAAAGCAGCAGAAACTTGTCGGTCGCCGCCCACACTTCAGGTTGATGGCGAGCGATCCAGTTAGCCTCGGCCTGGGCGCGAAAGTAATCCACCGTGGCCTGCGCGCCGGCCAGTTTGAACAGCCAGCCCCACGGCCCCTTGATCCCGCCTTCGACTTCGCTCTGGCGCTGATCGAGCCAGAGAATCGACGGGCGCAACGGCTTGCCCTGAGCATCGACATTGATCACCGTACCGCGCTGGGTCGTGAGAGAAACCCCGGCAATCTGCGAACGATCGATGCCGGTTTGCGCCCACACCTGCTGGCAGGCCTCGCCCAGTTTCGCCCAGTAATATTCCGGATCCTGCTCGGCCCAGCCCGGTTGCGTCGAGTAATAGGCCTGCAATTCAACCTTGCCCTTGCCGAGCAGATTGCCCTGCAAATCGAAGAGCAGCGCGCGCACGCTCTGGGTGCCATTGTCGATGGCCAGCAGGTAACGCTTGTTCGGGTGGTTGTCCATGGAGCTCTCTTCGAGGGGCATCACTGCGCGATTTCCGGCAGGCCGTGATGGCGTTGCCATAACGCCTGATAGCGTTGCTGTTCCTGTTGCCAGTGTTCGTCGTCCCAGCCCAGCCGTGGTTGGCAGAGTCGGCGAATGGCCGGGAAATACTCCGCGCCGCCACGGGGCAGCAACAGGCCGAGGCGGGTGCGGCGCAGCAGCAGGTCATCCAGGTGCAGGACCATTTCTGCTTCGCAGGCGAAAGCCAGTTCGGCCCACAAGGTGTCGGTGGCGCCCACCGTTTCATGGCCCAGTTCAGCGAGCAGTTGCGCCAGCCTCGGCAAGTCCCGGCCATGTCGCCCAGCCAGACGTCGCCACTGAGCGGGACTGAGGCCGGGGATTGTCAGTGGCGGCACGGCGGCAAACACCGGTGCGGCATCGTCTTCGAAAGACCGGCCGAGCATGTCAGCGCACGCCTTGAGCACTTCGATGGCCTGCGGACGGAATGTCGTGAGTTTGCCGCCGGCCAACGTGACGCAACCCGGCTCCTGCCACAGCACATGCTCACGGGGTTCGTTCGACGGTTTGTCCTGATACTCACCCGCGGCACTGCCCACCACCGGGCGCACGCCGGACCAGGTTGAGAGCACGTCGGTCGCTGTCACTTCGGCGCCGGGAAACTGCTGTCTACAGGCGGCCAGCAGATAGTCGAGTTCTTCGGTGCTGATGCTCGCGCTCTGGTCCAGATTCTCGCGGTGATCGAGGTCGGTGGTACCGACCACTGTGGCGCCTTCCCACGGGAAAACGAACACCGGTCGCCGATCCTGCTCGTGCATGAACGTAAAGGCCTGCGCCACCGGCAAGCGCCAGCCCGGCAGCAGCAAATGACTGCCGCGCAACGGGCGCAATTGGCGTGGCGCCTCAGATGGACGCAGGCGTTCAGCCCAGGCGCCGGTGGCTACCGCCAGCACACCGCAACGCAATTGCAGAGAGGCGCCGGCCTCGCAGTCTTCGACCTGAACCCCACACACACGTCCGGCTTCCCGCAGCAGATGTTCGACGCGCACGCCGTTGAGCACCACCGCGCCGTCCGCCCGCGCTTCGCTCAACACGCGCATCACCAGCCGCGCGTCATCGGTCAGCGCATCGATAAAACAGGTGCCGCCCAGCAAGTCATTTTCTTTCACGCCCGGCGCCAGATAACGCAGTTGCTGTGCGTCATGGAAACGATGGTCACGGCGTCCGGCCAATGCGTCATAGATCGACAACAGACCACCCAGCACTCGCGGCCCGGGAAAGCCGCCGCGATAGTGCGGCATCATGAAACTCATCGGCTCCACCAGCCCCGGAGCTTCGTCGAGCAGGCGCTGGCGTTCGCGCACCGAATCCCGGGTCAGCCGCCACTGGCCCTTGGCGATGTAGCGCAAACCGCCGTGGACCATTTTTGAAGATCGGCTGGACGTGCCCCAGGCGAAATCACGCTGTTCCAGCAGCAGACAACGCCAGCCACGACGCGCGGCTTCACGCAGGATGCCGGCACCGCTGATGCCGCCGCCGATGACGATCAGATCCCAGGTTTCAGCCGCCAGTGTCGGCAGGACTTGCTGGCGCCAATCGGCGTTCCAGTCCGCGCTCATGGCGGTCACTCCTGCAACAGCGTGCCGGGGTTCAGGCGCCCGGCCGGGTCGAAGTGCCGGCTCAGCGCCTGCAAGGTGTCCATCGCCAGCTCGCCCTTTTCGCGCAACAGGTACGGCGCGTGATCCTTGCCCACACCGTGCTGGTGGCTGATGGTGCCGTGGTTGTCGACGATGGTTTGACTGGCCGCGTGCTTGAGGGCCTTCCAGCGAGCGAGCGTCGCGGGATAGTCCGCCGCCGGGCGAAACACGTAAGTGGTGTAGATGCTCGAACCTTCGCCGTAGACGTGGGACAGATGGGTGAACACGTGCACTCGCTCACCCTCGGCCGCCAACGCATCGCGCAGGCTGTTTTCGATCCGGTTGAGCAGGTTGTCGACGTTGCTCCAGTCGGTGGCGGTTTCGAGGGTGTCGACCACGTAACCGGCGTTCCACAGGTTCTCCCGCAGGTAAGGAAAACGGAAGCGGTTCTGCGCCCACTTCTTGCCCAGCAGCGTGCCGGTGAACACACCACCGAATGCTTTCAGATGCTGACGGGCCTGGCTCAGGGACAGCGCATTCTGCTTGCGATTGCCGGTCACGCCGAAGGTCAGCAAGCACTTGCCCTGCCCCGCGCCGCGCAGGCTCAGGTATTTCTCCAGCCAGGCGATCTGCTGCGGATGGCCGGCCAGCGCCAGTTGGGTTTCGGTCTCCACCGCGTTGGACAGGCGCAACATCGAAAGCGGCACCCGCGCCTGCGCCAGTTGCTGAATGGCTTGCAGTGCTTTGCTCCAACTGGGCAGAAACACACCGTAGAAACGCTCATCGGCCGGCAACGCGCTGACCCGCACCTTGACCTCGGAAATGATCCCGAAACGCCCTTCGCAACCCAGCACCACTTCACGCAGATCCGGGCCAGCCGCTGACGCCGGGAAAGTTGGAATCTGCAGCGGCCCGGCAAAGGTTTCCAGGGTTCCGCCGGCGAACAGTTGCTCGATCCGCCCATAGCGCAACGACTGCTGACCGCTGGAACGACTGGCCACCCAACCGCCCAGCGTCGACAGTTCCCACGACTGCGGAAAATGCCCCAGCGTGTAGCCACGGGCACGCAATTGGCTTTCCACCTGCGGGCCACTGGCGCCGGGGCCGAAAGTCGCCAGCAGGCTTTGTTCGTCGAGGTCGATCAGGCGGCTCATCCGCGCCAGCGAAACCGTCACCACCGGCCGGGCAGAGTCGGGCGGATTGATGTGCCCGGCCACCGACGTGCCGCCGCCGTAGGGGATCAGGCACAGGTCCTGCGACTGGGAGAGCGCCAGCAACTGGCGGATGTGTTCGGCGGTTTCCGGGAACGCCACCGCGTCGGGATAGTTGCCCAGCGCACCTTCGCGCAGCGCCAGCCAGTCCGGCAGGCTTTGCCCGCGAGCATGCAGCAGACGGTCATGGGCATCGATGCTGTACAGGGCGTGTTCCGCCAGCCGCGAGACCGGCACTCGGGCCAGCGCTGCTTCAAGCGTCGCATCGGGCAGCGCGCGTCCCTCCCCCAGTCGCTCATGGAGAAAACTTGCGCCCTGGGCCGGCAGTTCGACCACCGTGGTTGCATCTCCCCAGCCGTTCCAGCGTCGCATGCGTGTGTCCTTCTGTGCAGTCTGATCAGTGAGATTTCAGGCCCTCATACTAGTCAGCCGGCCGAAAGTGTCACGGTCGCATCCGGCCAGTTCGAGTAGCCAATTGAGTCAAACGTCGCGCAAGCGTCAGCCATTTACTTTAGTCGTGGATTCAAATTACCTTTCAGGGCGCTCATCCGCCCGTGGCGGCCTCGATCAAGGGAATTCGGTCATGCAATCGCTCGGCTTCACCTCCGTTCCGCCGCTGCTCAAATACCTGCGCCATGCCGAACATCTGGGCCTGGCCATCGAGCCTGCGTTGGCGGCGGCCGGGTTGCAGGCGCAGCAGTTGAGCGACAACAGCCTGCGCCTGCCGGGTGAAACCCATGAGCGGTTGCTCGATTACTTTTGCGAGCATTCGGGCGATCCGCTGTTCGGCCTCAACGCTGCGAATTTCGTGCTGCCCAACTCCTGGAGCGTGCTGGGTTACATCACCATGAACTGCGCGACACTGGGCGACGCCATGAGCCGCATCATGCCGTTCGAAAAACTGGTGGGCGACATGGGCGTCAGCCGCGCCGAGGTCCAGGACAACCACGTGCACCTGATCTGGAGCTGCCGCTTTGAGCGCCCGCGGATTCGCCGGCATCTGGTGGAAAACGTGCTCGGCTCCTGGCTGCAATATGCACGCTGGATCGCCGACACCCAACTGTCGCCGGCCGCCGTGTGGCTGGAACACTCACGCCCGGCGGACACAACGCTGGAACAGTACGAACAGTTTTTCGAATGCCCGGTGCTGTTCGATCAGCCGTATTCCGCGCTGATCGTGCCGCTGCCGTATTTGCAGTTGCCATTGCGCCAGGCCGATGCGCATTTGCTGCGCACCCTGGAGGAACACGCGCAAAGTCTGATGGCGACGCTGGAGGATGCGTCGCTGGAACAGCGGGTGAAAAGCATCCTGCGCCAGTTGCTCAAGGAGGGCCTGCCGCGCAAGGAACAGGTGGCCGAGCATCTCGCTGTGTCCGTGCGCACGCTGCAACGCCAGTTGCATCAGGCCGGCACCTCGTACCAACAGATTCTCGACGAACTGCGCCAGGAACTGGCCGAGCATTACCTGCTCAACAGCACCTTGCCGATTCAGGACATCGCCCAGTACCTGGGCTTCACCGAACCGCGCTCATTTCACCGCACATTCAAGAGCCGACGCGGCATGCCGCCCGGTGAGTTTCGGCAGACTCACCGGGTTAGTGGTGGCGAATGAGTGTGCGACTCACAGCAGTCCCCTCACCCCAGCCCTCTCCCGGAGGGAGAGGGAGCCGACCGCAGGATGCTAACGATCTACGCCGACCTGAAAAAGCTTCTGTGAATCCATAATCGAGAGGGAGCCGACCGCGAAATACTCACGATCTACGCCGACCTGAAAGAAATTCTGTGAATCCATAATCGCCACGATCTTTCAGGTCGATGTATGGCGATAGACACCTCGGTCAGTTCCCTCTCCCCTTGGGAGAGGGTTAGGGTGAGGGGGCTTTTGGCTCAGAGGCTGATCGCGTTGGTGAACACCAGACGATTGCCGAACGGATCGGTGATGGTCATGTCCTGGCTGCCCCACGGCATGGCCTGGATGCCGGGATGCGAGAACTTGTAGTTCTTGGCGACCAACTGTTGCTGAAACGCCTCCAGCTCATCGGTCTCGATCCGCAGGGCCGAACCCGGTGTTGCATCGCCGTGGTGTTCGGACAAATGCAGCACACATTCGCCGCGCGAAACCTGCAGGTACAACGGGAAACCGGGTTCGAAACGATGCTGCCAATCGATCTTGAAGCCGAGGAAGTCGACGTAGAATTCCATGGCCTTGGCTTCATCGAAAATCCGCAGGATCGGGGTGGTTTTGCCGAAGCTCATGGGTTGCTCCCTGACTGATTGGCCCCAGAGTGTAGCCGGGGTGGATGTCAGCAATTCGGCTTGGTGATGGCTTTCTTTAATTGCAATGTGCCATCACCGTGACGCAGTCAGCAAAATTCAACGAAAGCCGTCGCGCAGATCGCCCTGGCGCGCGAGGAACCGCCCTGGTCTCTGGCCGTTGGCCTGACCGTCGCGGTAACTCAAAACACCATTGATCCATACACCCTCGATACCTTGGGCGGCGCGTTGCGGGTCGTTGAAATCCGCCACGTCACGCACGGTCGCCGGGTCGAACAACACCAGATCCGCCCAGTGTCCTTCACGAATCTCGCCCCTTTCCTTCAAGCCGAAACGCGCTGCCGACAGACCGGTCATCTTGTGCACCGCGGTATGCAGCGGAAACAGCCCGACATCACGGCTGAAATGGCCGAGCACCCGTGGGAAAGCACCCCACAGACGCGGATGCGGGAACGGGTCTTCCGGCAGACCATCAGAGCCGACCATCGACAGTGGATGAGCGAGGATCCGGCGCACGTCGTTCTCGTCCATCCCGTAATACACCGCGCCCGCCGGTTGCAGGCGTTTGGCGGCGTCGAGCAACGACAGGTTCCATTCGGCGGCGATATCCATCAGGTCGCGACCGCCCATCTCAGAATGCGGCGTCGACCAGGTGATGGTGATGCGGTGGGCGTCGGTGACCTGCTTCAGGTCCAGGGTCGAAGAGCTCGCCGCATACGGGTAGCAATCGCAGCCGACCGGATGAGTTTTCGCCGCCTCTTCCAGCGAAGAGAGCAACTGCGGACTGCGCCCCCAGTTACCGGCACCAGCACATTTGAGGTGGGAAATGATCACCGGCGACTGCGCGTGGAGTCCGATACGGAAGGCCTCGTCCATCGCCTCCAGCACCGGTTCGAATTCACTGCGCAAATGCGTGGTGTACACCGCGCCGAACGCATTCAATTCTTCGGTCAGTTGCATGACTTCTTCGGTGGAAGCCGAGAACGCACTGGCATACGCCAGACCTGTGGATAAACCGAGGGCGCCCGCCTCCAGGCTTTCACGCAACTGCTCGCGCATCGCGCTGATTTCATCGTCGGTGGCGGTGCGAAACAGATCATCAAGATGATTGCTGCGCAGCGCCGTATGCCCGACCAGCGCCGCGACGTTCAGCGTGGTGTTGGCCGCTTCCACCGCTGCGCGGTAATCGCTGAAACGCGGATAAACAAAAGCTGCTGCCGAGCCGAGCAGGTTCATCGGATCCGGCGGATCACCGCGTAAACTGACCGGCGCCGCACTGATCCCGCAGTTGCCGACAATCACCGTGGTCACGCCCTGGCTGAGCTTGGGCAGCATTTGTGGCTGGCGGATCACCACGGTGTCGTCATGGGTATGCACGTCGATGAAACCCGGCGCCAGCACACGGCCGGCGGCGTCAATTTCCTCGGTGGCGCGGGCCTCGCGCAAATCGCCGATCTGCGCGATGCGGCCATCGAGGATCGCCACGTCGGCGGTATAACCGGGGCTGTTGCTGCCGTCGATGACCAGGGCGTTGCGAATCAGGGTGTCGTACAGCATGTCAGTCTCCCAGCGGCAGGTGATCGTCGCCGCCACGGTATTCGTCGAGGGCGAGTTTGATCCGCCGCAGACGTTCTTGATTGTCTTCAGGATTGGCCAGCGCCAGCTCGGTGGCCAGCACGTCGATGGCGAGCAGCATGCCGTAGCGCGCCGCCGTCGGTTTGTAGATGAACGAGGTCTCGGCGCCTTGCAGCGGCAGGACGATATCGGCCAGTTCCGCCAGTGGCGAGTCGGCGCGGGTGATGGCGAGAATCCGTGCGCCGTAGTTGCGCGCCAGCGCCACGGTTTCCAGCAACTCCGGGGTGATGCCGGTCAGCGAACAGACAATCACCACCTGCTCGGCGCTGAGGCTGGCGGCGGTGACGCGCATCATCACCGCGTCGTGGCACACCGCAATCGGGTAGCCGAGACGCACCAGCCGCACTTGCAACTCATCGCTGCACAGGGTCGAGCAACCGCCGATGCCGAAGGCGTGGATCATCCGCGCCTGACCCAGCAGTTTCACCGCATCGGCGAAGCGCGATTCGTCGAACGCCGCCAGATGCTGGCGCAGGGTGGTTTCAATATCGCCGACGATCTGCCCGTAAAACGCCGACTGTTCGGGCGTGCCCGCCGGGTCGAGGAAACGGCTGCCGACGCCACTGGCCTGGGCCAGTTGCAGGCGCAGGTCGCGCAGGTCACGGCAACCGACGGTGCGGGCGAAGCGCGACAGCGTGGCGGTGCTGACTTCAGCCCGCTGGGCCAGCTCTTCGAGGCTGGCGGAGGCGGCAAATCCTACGTCGTCGAGCATCAGACGGGCGATGCGTCCTTCACCGGCGCTGAAGGAATCCTGACGGGCGCGGATCTGATAAAGGATGTCCATGGCGGAAAACTCCGACTACAGCAGGTAAGAAAGACCGACGGTCAAGGCGAAAGCGACAACCGAGATCAGGGTTTCCAGCACCGTCCAGGTCTTGAACGTCTGGGCCACCGTCATGTTGAAGTATTCCTTGATCAACCAGAAGCCGCCGTCGTTGACGTGGGAAAAGATAACCGAGCCCGCGCCGGTCGCCAGCACCAGCAGTTCCGGGTGTGGATAACCCAGACCGATGGCCACTGGCGCGACTACACCGGAAGCTGTGGTCATCGCCACGGTCGCTGAACCGGTGGCGATGCGCATCAACGCGGCGAACAACCAGCCCATGATCAGCGGTGAAAGGTGAAATTCGTGAGCCAGGCCGACGATCTGATCGGTGACGCCGGCGTCCACCAGAATCCGGTTCAGACCGCCACCGGCGCCCACCAACAAGGTGATGCTGGCGGTCGGTGCCAAGCATTCGTTGGTGAATTTGAGGATCGATTCCCGGTTGAAACCCTGCGCAATGCCGAGCGTCCAGAAACTCAACAGCGTCGCCAGCAACAGCGCGATCACCGAGTTGCCGATGAACAACAGGAACTGATTGAAGCCGCTGCCCGGCGTGGAAATCAGGTTGGCCCAGCCGCCGATCAGCATCAGCACCACCGGCAACAGAATGGTCGCCATGGTGATGCCGAAACCCGGCAGGCTGTCGCGAGGTTCGCGTTCGAGGAATTGTTTTTCCAGCGGGTTATCCGCCGGCAACTGAATGCGCGGCACGATGAATTTGGCGTACAGGGGGCCGGCAATGATCGCCGTCGGAATACCGATGGCAATCGCATAAAGCAAGGTCTGCCCGACCGACGCCTGATAAGCCTGCACCGCCAGCATCGCCGCCGGGTGCGGCGGCACCAGCGCATGCACCACCGACAGCCCCGCGACCATCGGCAAACCGACCATCAGAATCGACACGCCAACCCGCCGCGCCACCGTGAAGGCAATCGGCACCAGCAACACGAAACCGACTTCGAAAAACAGCGGAAGCCCCACCAGAAACGCAATGCACACCATCGCCCAATGCGCGTTCTTCTCGCCAAAACGCTCGATCAACGTGCGCGCCATCTGCTCGCCCCCGCCAGACTCGGCCATCATCTTGCCGAGCATAGTCCCCAGCGCCACCACCAGCGCAATGTGCCCCAGTGTCTTGCCCACCCCGGCCTCATACGCCCCCACCACGCCGGACGGTGGCATCCCCGCCACCAGCGCCAGGCCGATGGAAATCAGGGTGATGACAATGAACGGATTGAGCCGGTAACGGGCGATCAGAACGATCAGGGCAATGATGGCAACGGCGGCGTACACCAGCAGCCAATAGCCGAAGGACGGTGTCATGCGGTACTCCTCGAAAGGGTCACGTTCGAATGGGTTGTGAAACTCATAAATCATTTCGAGATCGAGTTTTCAAACGAAGTGAAAGTAATTTTCGTGGAGGGATAAGGGTTGTCGTTTTTGGATATGTCTTGTCGCGAATAATGAAAATTCACGGGTGGGATTTACATGGTTGAGGGATAACAAAAAAATTGTGGGAGCCAGCCTGCTGGCGATGACGATGCCACATCCGACAGTTATGTCGAATGATCAACCGCTATCGCCAGCAGGCTGGCTCCCACAGGTTCAGTGGCGTTCACATGTTCAACGTGAACTCACACCATTTCGTTACGAATCCATTCAACCACCGACGTGCGCTTCGGCGCCCAGCCCAGCAGTTCGCGGGCATGTTTGCCGCGTACGCGGCTGTTGGAGCCGAGGCCGTAGTTGGCCATTTCGTAGCCCCACTCGGCTTCGGCGTCTTTCAGTGGCCAGTCTTGTGGCTCGCCGAGGTTCAGGGCCTGGGCCATGGCAGTGGTCATGTCGATGAACGACGCTTCGCCGCTTTCGACGAAGTAGAAGGTGCCCGGGACGTTTTTGGTCAGGGCCAGCAGGTACAGCGCCACCACGTCTTCGATGTGCACGTTGGACCAGATGTTCTGCCCCGTGCCGACGTGACGCACCACGCCGCTTTTGCGGGCCTGTTTCAGCAGACGCGGCAGTTGCACGCTGTCGCGATTGACGCCCAGGCTGTGGCCGTAGATCAAGGTGTTGCAGATGACGGCCGAGTTCACGCCGTCCTTCGCTGCGGCGAGGATCAGGTTGTCGATGGCCACCCGTGCGGCCTTGTCGACGGTCGGCTCCGGCAGGTTGTCTTCGAAGTAGATGACGTCGCTGGATTTGCCGCCCGACGCATCGCCGACGATGCTCGAACCGCTGGTGTGCAGGAACACTTTGTTCGAGCCGCGCAGGGCATCGAGCAAGGCTTCGACCGCGCCGCGATGGTCGCTGCTGGCGGCGTTGATCACGGCGTCGGCGGCGCGGGCCTGTTCGGCCAGCAATGCGTTGTCGTCGAGGGTGCCGATCACCGGGGTGATGCCCAGTGCTTTCAGCTCATTGGCCTGTTCGGCGCTGCGTACAAGACCGGTGACGGTGTGGCCGGCCTGGACCAGACCGGTGGCGATGGAGCCGCCGATAAAACCGGCAGCGCCGGTGACGAATACGTTCATGGAGAAACTCCCTGCGTGAGTAAGTGATGCAACGAGTATCGACCGCCGAGCCCGGTGGAAAAACCCGCCCACAACCAAATCACTGTTGCGCAGGGGTCACGAATCAGCCTTTGAAATCGGCACTGGCGTAAGCCGCCAGTTTGCTCTGGATAAAGTCCAGGAAGCACTGGATGCGTAGCGCCAATTGCGAGTTGCGGTAGTACACCGCGTTGATCGGCTGGCGATAACCGCTGTTGAATTCCGCCAGCAACACCTTGAGGCGCCCGGCGCGAATGTCGTCGATGGTCATGAAATGCGAGAGGCAGGCAATGCCCTGGCCTTCCAGCGCCAGATGGCGAACCGTCTCGCCGCTGGAGGCACTGATCGCCGGGGTGATCGGCCAGCGGTCGCCGTGCACGAAGCGCAGCGGCCATTGGTTGAGGCCTTCGTTCTGGGTGAAGCCGAGCAAGGTGTGCTCGCTCAGATCAGCCACTTGCAGCGGCTCGCCGTGTTTTTCCAGATAGGCGGGACTGGCGACGATCAGCAGCGGACTGCAACCCAGCGAACGGGCATGCAATGTCGAATCGGCGAGGGTGCCGATGCGGATGGCGACGTCGGTGCTTTGTTCCAGCAGGTCAATGATCAGGTCGTTGCTGTTGAGTTCGAGCTGGATGTCCGGGTAGAGCCGCCGGAATTCGTCGATGTACGGCACGATGGCGTGGAGCATGAACGGTGACGCGGCGTTGATGCGCAGCCGTCCTGATGGCGTCTGCTGACGCGAGGACAGGCGCTCTTCGAGTTGATCCATCTGGTCGAGGATCAACTTGGCCTGTTCGAAGAAATACTTGCCCTCCTCGGTCAGGTCCATGCGCCGGGTCGTGCGGTTGATCAGCGTGGTGTCGAGTTTGGCTTCTAACCGCGACAGCGTGCGGCTGACCGCCGACGGCGTCTGTCCGACCTGCTCGGCGGCGGCGGAGATCGAACCGCATTCGATCACGCAGACGAAAATCTGCAACTCATCGGATCTGGCTTTCACGGGTGTCCTCGAATCGAAAGGCCTGCTGCGCAAGCTCAGGCCTTCGATAGTAGCCGAGCGTCAGGCCTTGAGGCCAAACACCTCGGTCAGATGCTGCTCGTAACGCGCCACATCCGCTTCGATGTTCGGGCGTTTCATCACGTCCACGCAGAGGAACGTCGGCAGGCCCGTCATGCCGAGGAACTCGTTGGCCTTGTGGAACGGGAAGTACACCGCGTCCACGCCTTTGGCTTCGAAGAAGTCGGTCGGGTCATCGAACGCCTGCTGCGGCGCGTTCCAGGTCAGCGACAGCATGTACTGCTTGCCGTGGATCAGACCGCCGCTGCCGTACTTCTGCGACGAATCGGAACGGGTGCGACCGTCGCTGGCGTACAGGCTGCCGTGGCCTTCGGTGAAGACTTCGTCGATGTACTTTTTCACGGTCCACGGTGCGCCCATCCACCAGCCCGGCATCTGATAAATGATCACGTCGGCCCAAAGAAATTTCGCGACTTCTTCGGCGATGTCGTAACCCTCGTCGATGAAGGTGGTCTTGACGTCGACACCGCCGCGATCCAGCACGCTCAGCGCCGCTTCGTGCAGGGTGGTGTTGTAGCGACCGTCGGAGTGGGCGAATTTTTTACCGCCATTGAGCAACAGCACTTTTTTCATGGGAGAGCCTCGATCGGATTCCGATGCGCAGCGCAGAGCGCTGGATGGAGAAGGGGAAAAATTGAATGGCGGCAGATTAGCGATCCGCCTAGCGCGGAATAAGCACCGCTTGCGCAAAATTCATTTGAGTAAAACGCACGAATCGAATGCCGATTGTTGCCGTAGGATTGGCCGCCATCCGAATCTGAATGGAGTTTTTTGCGATGAGCGAACGCCAGGGTTTTATCCTGCACGCCAAGACCCGCCCGGAAAAAGCCGAGGCTTTCGAAGCGTTTTTCCGCGCCTACGTCGAACCGAGCCGCGCCGAACCCGGCTGCATCGAGTACCACATGCTGCGCGACAAGGAAGACCCGAGCCTGTTCATCTTCTACGAGATCTGGGAAAGCCAGGCGCATCTGGACGTGCACTCGAACCTGCCGCACATGCAGCAGTTCCTGGCCCGGCGCATGGAGTATCTGGAGCGGGATTTCGATATCCGCCCGATTGAAATGCTCAGCGCGTCATCCGCTAACCGCTGATCAGCAGATGGGCGCCGAGCGCGCCCAGACCGATGAAAAACACCCGCTTGAACAGCACGGCGCTGATGCGCTGACGCAGCCATTGGCCGAGCAACATGCCGAGCACCGCCGGGATCAGGGCCAGCAGCGAAGCGCTCAGTTCCGCGCCGCCGAGCGACCCGCGCCAGAGCAATCCGCCGGCCAGCGCCAGGGTCGACACGGTGAAGGACAGGCCCAGCGCCTGCACCAGTTCATCGCGGCTCAAGCCCAGGGCCTGCATGTACGGGACGGCGGGAATCACGAATACGCCAGTGGCCGAAGTGATGACGCCGGTGATCACGCCACAGAGTGGGCCAAGCCGCGGTTCATGGCGGCGACTGACACTCAGCGTCGGCAGGAACAATCCGCTCAGCGCATAGAGCAACAACGCTGCGCCGAGCCCGCGCACCACCCAATGCCCGCCTGCCATGCCGATCCACAAGGTGCCGATGGCCGTGCCGAGGAAGATCGCCAGCAGCATCGGCCACAAGCGTTTCACCAGCCCGCGCAAATGACCGCCGAATGCCAGTTGCCAGACGTTGGTGAGAGTTGCCGGAATGATCAGCAACGCCGCAGCCTGCGACGGTGCCATAGCCAGACCGAGCAGCCCCATGGCGACGGTGGGCAGGCCGAGGCCGATCACGCCCTTGATCATGCCGGCAACGACGAAGGTCGCTATCACCAGTAATGAAAGGGCCAGACCGAGGTTTTGATAGAAATCTGCGAGTGCGTTCATGGCAATACTGTGCGCTTGCGTGGGTGAGCTGAAAATCTGTCATACACTGAGGCTGCCTCTTTCAGTACAAGAGGCTTGTAGATTCTTCGCGGCCACCCCACCGTCCTCTTCGCGGGCAAGCCCGCTCCCACAGTGTTTGTGTTGCACGCAGAACTTGTGTTCGACATCGGACCTGTGGGAGCGGGCTTGGTCCGGGCGGCGATCCGACGATGAGGCCGGGACTGACACCACTGATATTGAGGCTGCCCCATGCACTTCGACCTCACCGACCTGCGCCTCTATTTGCACATCCTCGACAGCGGCAACATCACCGCTGGTGCCGCCCGCAGTCACCTTTCGCTGGCGGCGGCCAGTGCGCGGATCCGGGCGATGGAGGCTTCGCTGGGCACCGAGTTTCTTGAGCGCGGGCGCCGTGGCGTCACACCGACGCCGGCCGGCAAGGCACTGGCCCAACATGCGCGGGTGATGCTGCAACAAGCCGAACGCCTGCAACAGGATCTGGCCGAGTACGCCCGCGGCGTCAAAGGCCAGGTGCGCCTGCTGTGCAACACCACGGCGCTCAGCGAATACCTGCCGGAGGTGCTGGCGGATTTTCTGCGGGAGCATCCTAATCTCGACATCGATCTGCAGGAACTGCCCAGCGCCCGCATCACGCATGCCTTGCGTCAGGGCGCGGCGGATCTGGGCATTGTGTCCGACGCGATCGACACCACCGACTTGCAGACCCGAGCCTTTCGCGATGATCCGCTGGTGCTGATTCTGCCCCCGGAGCATCCGCTGTCTGACGCGAGCGAAGTCAGTTTCAGCGACGCCCTGCGTCACGATTTCGTCGGACTGCATGCTGACAGCGCGCTGGCGGTGTACCTGGAAGAACAGGCCCTGCACAGCGGCTCGCGGATGCAGATCCGCATCCGCGCCGATGGTTTCGACGGGGTGATGCGCATGGTGGCCCGAGGTGCCGGGCTGGGCATCGTGCCGCTGGCGGCGGTTCAGCGCGCCACGCCGCAAGCCTTCAAGACCCTGCCGATGAATGAAGGCTGGGCCAGGCGCAAACTGTTGCTGTGCGCCCGCGACTTCGCCGCGTTGCCACCCTATGCCACAGCCTTGTTGCAAGCCTTGGCACTCCCGTGAACATGTTCTTTTCATCGGCAAAATAAGGCACAAGGAATAGCTTGCAAGGTACGCATACATACGTACTATATCGCCAGAGCGAACGTGTTGCCCGATACCCGTTTTCGCACAACGACAACGGACAAGGAAGAACGGATCGGCTCCATTAAACCTACATGGAATGAGGTGACGCGATGGTTGATTCAACGGAGTTTCGTAATGCAATGGCGATGCTGGGGAGTGCCGTCACCATCGTCACGACCGATGGCCCTGCGGGGCGATTCGGCTTTACCGCGTCGGCGGTATGCAGCGTGACGGATTCACCGCCCACGCTGCTGGTGTGCGTCAATCGCTCGTCGTCCAATCACGAGCATTTCAAGACCAATGGCGTGCTGTGCGTGAACGTCCTGACCGGCGATCACCAGTCGACCTCCGGCGCGTTCGCCAATCGGCAGTTGAGCATGCAGGAGCGTTTTTCCAGCGTGAATTGCCAGACCCTGAAAACCGGTTCGCCGGTGATCGAAGAGGCGCTGGTCAGCCTCGATTGCCGGGTCAGCAAGGTCGACGAGGTCGGCACTCACAGCATCTTCTACTGTGAAATCCTCGAGCTGCAGCAACACAGCGAGGCCACGGAAGGCCTGGTCTATTTCAACCGCAGTTACTACCGTCTGAACGACGAACTGCGCCTGGCACCCGAGCAGTGATCCAGACACCCGCCGGCCTCGGCTGACACTGGCCGGCGGGTCATGACAAGGATGTAATCATGCTATTCAATGAAGACCACTTCGCGGATATCGACCTGAACCTGATCATCATTTTCCTGGTGCTGTTCCGCGAACGCAGCGTGTCACGCACGGCCGAGCGCCTGCACGTCAAACAACCCGCCATCAGCGGATCGCTGGCACGGCTGCGCAAGCGGTTCGATGATCCGTTGTTTCTGCGTTCATCCAGAACCATGCACCCGACCTCGAAAGCCGAGCAACTGGCGCAGGCGCTGACGCCCGCCATCAAGCAGATCGAAGCGGTGATCCGACTCTGAAAAACCGGCGAAAAAAAACCTGCGGGAGTGAACGCCCGCAGGTTTTTTTTCATCAGGCCGACTTGAGCGCCTGAGCGTATTCAACCCGTGCCCAGAACGCCGGCAAAAAGCACTCGCTGACCAGCAGCGCCGAGCCATTGCGGGTGAAACGCGAACGTCGGGCCAGCAGACGTTTGGCCTGTGGCGCGAAGCGATAGGACAGCGCCGCCAACGGTGCGCCGGGGGGCAGCAAGGCGCACTGGAAGGGCTCGCGCAGGGTCTGCTCCGACGTGTAGAGAATCTCGGCCAGCGGTCGACGGCCATAGCCGTTCAGATCCGCCCAGTCGCCGTTCAGCGCCGGCACGCTGGTCAGGCTGCGCGCGGTGACGCAGGCCTCGCCATCGAGTTTCATCACCACTTCGCGCACCCAGCCGAGGGTGGCCGGCGGCACGTTCAGCGCCTGCGCTTCTTCAGGATTGAGCGGGCCATGGGACTGCTCGACGACTTCGATTGAATAATCGCCCATGGCTTTCAGACGCGGGGTCAGTGCCCCGGGCAAAAACAGCCAGTGATGCTCGGAGCCGGTCAATTCCGACAGCGGTCGCGATGACCAGTAATGACTTGTATCCATACCCGCTCACACCTTCCTGGTGATGGTGAATTGTTGGTTGCCGTGGAAGGCCAACCCTTCACCGGCGGTGTCTGTCACTCGGTTCCGTTTTCTTCGGTCACTTCGTGTTTGCTGATGACGCTGATGGTCTGTTCATCGGTCTTGACCGCCGACAGCAGCGAGTCGAGCAATCCCGGAAAACGCACGTCCATGTCTTCACGACGCAGGGACAACAGGTTTTCCCGACCGTAAGGGCGCTGCCAAATCAGACCGCTGTCGCGCAGAACCCGCCAGTGGTGGGTCATGGTCGACTTCGATGCACCCTTGAGGATCCGGCCGCATGGATGTTCCTGGCCATCGGACAACACTTTCAACACGGTCAGGCGTAGCGGACTTCCCAATGCGTTCAGCACATTTTCCAGAAGGATCTGATCCTGATTGGGATGATTCGGGACGTTCATAGGTAGGTACCCTTGATGATATAGGCGGGAAAAATCCGTCTTGTATTCGTCTATACGAGAACAGTAAGACTATACACAAGATGCTTTTTCCCCGCGACAGCCGCCCCGAGGGCGGCGTCCCGCAAAACAACTACAAATCGCTGCTCTGCGCTGTCTCCAGCGCGGGCGCCTGAAACCCGCCGCCCAGCGCCGCCATCAACGAAACCGAGCTGTCGATGTGCTTGCTGTTGAGGAAGGCCAGGCGCATTTCGTCCTGGATCAATTGTTGCTCGATGTTCAGCGCGTCGAGGAACGTGTCCTCCCCCGCCTTGTAGCGCGACTGCGACAGATCGTAAGACGACCGGGCAATAGAACAGGCATCGCGCTGCACGACGATTTGCTGCTCGAAAGAACGCAACTGCGTCACCGAAATCGCCACCTCGTGCAGGGCCGAATTCAACACCCGGTTGTACTGCGCGATCGAGCTGTCGAGTTCGGCATTGCCGGCCTTCAGATCCGAGCGCAGACGTCCCGCATCGAAGATCGGCAGCGACACCGTTGGCGCCACGTTCCAGAATTTGCTGACCCCGGCAAACAGCGCATCACCGGTCAACGCATGGGAACCCGCCGCCGCCACCAGATTGATGTTCGGGTAGAACGTGGTCTTCACTGCCTCGACATTCTTGGTCTCGGCCTCCACGCGCCAACGCGCAGCGACGATGTCCGGACGACGGCCCAACAGTTGAGCCGGCAACTGCGCCGGCAAAGCCACCACACTCGCTTGCAGATTCGATGGCCGCTCAAGCGTGTGCGCACGGTCGACGCCCTTGCCGATCAGCGCCGACAATTGCAGACGAGCGATCTCAATGTCTTCGTTGGCACCGATCAGGGTCGATTCCGAACGCGCCTTGAGGCTCTGCACCTGCTTGAGTTGCGACAGATTGTCGAGGCCCGAGCCGTAACGTGAATCCGTCAGCTCCACCAGTTTGCTCAGGCGTTCCAGATCCCGTTGATTGAGCTCCGAGACCTGCCACGCATACGCCAACTGGTTGTAGGCCTTGACCACGTTGGTCGCCAGAATCAGCCGCGACGATTGCAGATCGACTTCCGCCGCCCTTGCGCTGTTGAGCGCCGATTCCCAAGCGGCACGCTGGCCGCCCCAGAGGTCGAAGGTGTAGCTGAAATTCACCGCCAGATTGCGTGCGGTGAAATACTTGTGGCCCTCACCGCTATAGTCCTCGAAGCGCGACAGCCGACCGCGAGTGACACCCGCCGACGCGTCCATTTCCGGATAACGTTCGGCATCGCGCAGGTCGAGAAATGCGTTGGCCTTTGCGACCCGGGCAGCGACTTCCTGCAGGTCCGGGTTGTTGGCATACGCCTCTTCAATCAATGCGCCCAGATGCGGATCACCCAGCGATGTCCACCAGTCCGCACGCGGCCATTGGGCAGGCGGCAACTTGTCTTTCAGGCTGTCGGACGGCGCATCGCCGACCGCCAGCAACTGGCCCTGATGATCGATCCCGGCGTAGTTCACACAACCCGCCGCCAACAGGATGGACGCCGCCAGCGGCGCCAGCATCAAACGTGTAATCGAATGCATGTCACGTCCTCACAGGATGGGTTGCGGCACACCGGCCGATTCGGCTTCGGGTGCGTGGCTCGGTTGCTTGATCGAACTGAGCAGCGTGTACACCGACGGCAGGATGAACAGGGTGAACAAGGTGCCGATCAGCATCCCCACCACAATCACCAGGCCTAGGCCGAAGCGGCTGTTGGCGCCGGCACCGCTGGCAAACAACAGCGGCGCGAGTCCGACCACCATCGCCGCAGTCGTCATCAGGATCGGCCGCAGACGCACCTGCGCGGCGTGCTGGATCGCTTGCACGCGGTCCATGCCTTGCTGGCGCTGCAACTCGTTGGCGAATGCAACCATCAGGATCCCGTGCTTACTGATCAGACCGATCAGCGTGATCAGGCCGATCTGCGTGTAGATGTTCATCGACGTCATGCCCAGCGCCAGCGGCACCAGGGCCCCGCAGATCGACAGCGGCACGCTGATCAGAATGATGAACGGGTCGCGGAAGCTCTCGTATTGCACGCTCAGCACCAGATAAATGATCACCAGAGCCAGGCCGAAGGTGAACGCCAGGCTGTTGCCTTCCTGCACGTATTGGCGGGCGTCGGACTGCCAGTCGAAACTGAAGCCGGCCGGGAAACCTTCCGATTGTTTTTGCAGGAAGCCCACCGCATCACCCAACGTCACGCCCGGCGCCGGAATGGCCTGGAACGTGGCGGAGTTCTGCTGGTTGAACTGGGTCAGGCGATTCGGCTCGACCTTGACGCTGAGGGTGGCCAGCGTCGACAGCGGCACCGGGTTGCCCTTCTGATCCTTCACGTAATAGAGCTTCAGGGTTTCCGGGGTCAGGCGATCCGCCGACACCGATTGCGGGATCACGTCATAGGAACGGCCGTGAAACGAGAACCGGTTGACGTACTTCTCGCCGATCAGGCTGTTCAGCGTTTCGCCAATGTCCTGCATGCGGATGCCCAGGGCGTTGGCCTTGGCCCGGTCAACTTGGATTTCCACCACCGGGTTGTTGAAGTCCAGATCACTATCGACCACTGCGAACAGACCGCTGGCTTGCGCCGCCTGTTTGAGCTGATCCATCACGTTGTACAGCGCCAGATAATCCTGATCGCTGCGGATCACCATCTGCACCGGCAGGCCACCGGTAGAGCCCGGCAGCGGCGGCATCTGGAACACGAAAATGCTCGTGCCTTCGATCTGGTTCACCCGCGCCTGCAAGTCAGGCTGGATGGTGTTGGCGTCGCGGCCGCGCTTTTCCCAGTCCACCAGGTTGATCCCGCCGACGCTGTTGGACAGGCCATCGGAACCGTTCGCCACCCAGTTGCTGTAGCCCTCGGGGATTTCGTTGAAGGTCTTGTACAGCTCGTGGGCGTAGGCCTCGAGGTAATTCAGGTTGGCGTGCTGCGGTGCCTTGATTGCGGTCAGCAGGATGTTCTGGTCTTCCAGCGGCGCCAGTTCGGTCTGCGCCGAGCGATAGAGGAACGGCAGGCTGAAGAAGATCACCAGCGCCACGCTCAGGCTGATCCAGCGCCGCGCCAGCGAACCACCAAGCAGCGCGCCATACCGACGGGACAGGTACTGGAAGAAACGATCCGCCTTCACCGCCATGAAACCTTCGCTGGTTTTCGCGTCCAGCAGACGGGTACTCATGATCGGCGACAGGGTCAGGGCGACGATGCCGGAAATCACCACGGCGCCGGCCAGGGTCAGTGCGAACTCCTTGAACAGCGTGCCGGTGAGGCCGCCCATCAGACCGATTGGCGCGTACACCGCGGCCAGGGTGAAGGTCATCGCCACCACCGGCCCGGCCACTTCACGGGCGCCGATCAGTGCCGCGTCGAACGGCGTCTTGCCCTCTTCGATGTGACGGTGGACGTTTTCCACCACGACGATGGCGTCGTCCACCACCAACCCGATGGCGAGCACCATGGCAAGCAAGGTCAGCAGGTTGAGGCTGAAGCCGAACATCTGCATCAGCATCGCCGCGCCGAGCATCGACAGCGGGATGGTCACCAGCGGAATCAGCACGGTGCGGAACGTGCCCAGGCACAGGTAAATCACCAGCACCACGATCACCAACGCTTCGAGCAGGGTGTAGCTCACCTCGTCGATCGACGACTGAATGAAGTGCGCCACTTCGAACGGGATCTGCACGGTCACGCCCGGTGGCAGGGTTTCCTGGATCTGCGGCAGCAATTCACGCACACGTTTGACGATGACCAGCGGGTTGCCGGTCGGTGCCGCGTCCAGACCGAGGAACAGCGCCGGCACATCGCTCATCGCGCCGCTGGTGTCGGTGGAGGCGGCGTTCAACTCCACGGTGCCGACGTCACGCACACGGATGATGTGGCCGTTGTCGTTGCGCAGCACCATGTCGCGGAAATCTTCGACGCTGTTCAGGTCAGTATTGACCCGCAGGTTGCTGACCACGTACAGGCCTTTGACCTGACCCGGTGCTGCCTGGAAGTTGTTGCCCTCGATGGCCGCCGACACGTCTTGCCCGGTCATGCCGTAACCGGCCAGACGCTGCGGATCGAGCCACAGGCGCATGGACAGTTTCTGCTCGCCCATGATGTTGATCTTGGCCACGCCTTCGATGCCGGCGAACATCGGTTCGACGACGCGGGAGATGTAATCCGACATCTCCGGAATGGTCAGGTTGGAGCTGGCGAACGCGACGTAGGCCACGCTGGTGAAGCCGCCGGACGTGCGTTCCACCACCGGGTCGTACGCGTCCTTCGGCAAGCGGTATTTGATCTGGTTGACCTTGGCCATGACCTCGGTCAGCGCCGCGATGGAGTCACTGTTGAGTGCCATGCGGATCGTCACCTGGCTGCGGCCCTGGGTCGAGGCTGACGACAGATAGTCGATGCCCTCGACCGAGGCCACGGCCTGGCTGATCGGCTGCGTGACGAAGCCTTGCATCAGCTCCGAAGAGGCGCCGGGGTACTGGGTCGTGACCGTGATGGTCGACGTCTCCAGCATCGGGTACTGGCGGATCGGCAGGTTCATCAGCGCGCGCACCCCGAACAGCAGGATCAGCGTGCTGACCACCACGGCCAGCACCGGGCGGCGAAGAAAGAGGTCGGTGAAATTCATTTTTCCAGCCCACTGAGTTTAAGAGCAATCGTGTCCGGCACGCCTTCCACCGCCACGCCGTCGTGGAGCTTGAGCTGACCGGACGTCACCACTTGCACGCCTTCGGTCAGGCCCTTGTCGACCACCGCCCAGCCATCGCGGCGCTCGCCGACCTTGATGCTTTCGCGCTTGACCTTCTGCATGCCGGCCTCGTCGGTGTAGACCGAGAACACGCTTTCGCCGTAGGCGTTGTAGGTGATCGCGGTTTCAGGGATCAGCAGCTCGGCGGTCTGCGGCAGGGTCACCGAGACCCGTGCATACATGCCGGGACGCAGGCGTTTTTGCGTGTCGGTGATGACGGCTTGCACGTTGATGGTGTGCGACTGGTTGATCTGCGGATCGACCGCGACGATCTTGCCGGCGAAGGTCACATCACCCCAGGCATCGACCTTGGCCTGTACGGTCTGGCCCAGTTGCACTTGCGAGCCATCGCGCTCGGCGAGGGTGAAGTTGACGCGCAGCAGGCCTGGATCGGTCAAGGTCGCCACCGCGCTACCGGCTTGCAGGTATTGGCCCAGATGCGCCTGGCGAATGCCGAGGGTGCCGGCGAACGGTGCACGAATGTGGCGTTGAGCGATCTGCGCCTGCATGCGCTCCATGTCGCCTTTGGCCGCGTCGTATTGAGCGCGGGCACTGTCGAAGGCGCGACGGCTTTCGGCGCCGGTCTTGGCCAGTTCCTGGACCCGGGCAAATTGAGCCTTGGCCGACTCGTACTCGCCTTTCAGGCGCACCAGTTCACCTTGCTCCGGCGCATCGTTGAGTTTGAGCAGCACCTGCCCCGCCTTCACTTCATCGCCGGACTCGAAATCGATGTCCACCACTTTGCCGCTGACTTCAGCCGACACCAGCACCTGACGCTGGGCTTCAAGTTTGCCGATGGCTTCGAGGTAGTAGGTGTACGGTTGTTTCTTGACCACGGCCAGACCGACCCGGGTGCTGGGGATCCGTTGCTCGGCCGCCGCCGGTGGCGGCGACCAGAAACGCCAGCCCAGTGCAGCGGATAACACCACCACAAGAACAATAAAGATCAGCGACTTGATAATGTTTCGAGCAAGCATGTGGCACTCCCTTGACTCTTTGCTGCGAGCACAAAAGTTTGAGTTTTAAGAAAATAAAGGTGCAACTTAAGGGCGGGCGCGTTATCGATCCCTGTGAACTTTCACTTGTAAACGCGCCCGCTCTATTTATCCGTTGTTACGCCGCGGCCAGTACGTTGGTTTTATCCAGGTAGTACTTGCCGATACCGTGCAAGTTCAAAGGCGACAGTGTGAAGTGCTTCGAACCGGTGTGGATATCGCGGAAGCAACGCTCCAGGAAGTGCGACTTGTAGACGGCTTTGGAACCGGCCATCGAGTAGATCTGGTTGACCGCATTGACCGAGTTCTCGGTCAGCACCGAGGCTGCCAGGCCGACGCGGGCGCTGACCGGTTCGCCGATGGTTTCACCGCGGTTGATGACCTGGTGGATCGCATCTTCCAGCAGCAGTTGTGCGGTGTGCACCGAGGAGATGGCGCGACCGGTCTTCTCGAAGATCACCCCTTCCAGACCCGGATCGGTGTTCACGGCGCGGTCATTTCGGAAATGATCGACCGCCGCCCGGGCCACGCCCAGCACGGTGGACATCGCCGCCAGGGTGCCGAACTCGTAGTAACCGGTGGCGTAGGCCCGGGAGCTGCGCGCTTCGGGGGATTGCTTGAGGGTTTCGACGTCCAGCGAGAAGGACTTGTGGACGATCACGCTGGAGCACTGGAAGTGATGGCTGCCGGTGCCGCGCATGCCCAGGGTGTCCCAGGTCGGCAGGATGGTGCACTGGCTGGCGGGCACGAAGAACATCCGCACTTCGGGAGTGGTGTTGTTTTCGGTGCCTTTGACCGTGGCGGTGCAGACCAACCAGTCAGCGTGGGCCGAGCCACTGGCGAACGCCCATTTGCCGCTCAGCAGGTATTCGTCGCCCATCGGCAGCGCCTCGCCACCGGAGTGGATGGCGCCGATCACGAAACCGTCGCAGTGGTTGTAGATCGCTTCGGAAGTGGCTTCCGGCAGGTAGTCCGACAGGCGCCCCATCGCCACTTGCACCGCCAGCTGCCAGGACAGCGAAGCGTCAAACCGGGCGAATTCCAGCAGCAGGGCCGAGGTGGTCTGGATATCGACCTGAGACCCGCCGAACGCCTTGGACACCGAAGTTCGGCCAAAACCATCCTTGAAGAATCGGGACATCACATCCTTGTGCGTCGCATTTGTCTGCTCGCTGTAATCGCGGTGCTGAATAATCAGCGGATTCAGTGCACGCACCTTCTCGAGCCATTCATTGGATTCGGAGGGAAGGCTGTTCCATTGCATTAGATTTTTCATAACGGCTCCTAGCTATTATTTATTTACGATCAGCAGACGAAAAAACAGACAGAACTTTTTATTGTTGTTAAACCCCGATAAAAATGTACGTCTACAGTCGTACATTTGACAAGCACTATTATCAGACTTCTTTCATTTCCCAATAAAAGAGCAATCACTTTCCGACAATAAGGCAAGGCGCAAGAGGCCAACGTAACTTGCGAACAAGTTACGCTGCTTGTATCTATTTGATTACTTCACGCCGGCGCGCCGGTCACTGACTTTCGACAGTGAGGCCCAGTCCTGATCGGCCTGACCATGGGCCATGCCGTCCAGCAGGTTGTCCTTCAACACGCTGGCAAACGGCAGCGGCACCTGCGCCGCTTCACCGGCTTCCAGCGCCAGGCGTACATCCTTGAGGCCCAGCGACAATTTGAAACCGGCCGGCTCGAACTTTTCATCGACCATCAGCTTGCCGTAGCCCTGATAGACCGGCACGGCGAACAGGGTCGAGGTGATCATTTCGATGAACGCCTCGCGACTGATGCCGTAACCGCCGGCCAGGGTCGAGGCTTCGGCCAGGGACTCGATTGCCGACGCGATCATAAGATTGGCCGACAGTTTGGCAGCGCAGGCTACTTCGGCCGTGTCGCCAAACGTCCAGGTCTTGCGCCCCAGCACATCGAACAGCGGCTGAACCCGGGCCAGTGCTTCGGCGGGACCCGAGGCGAGAATATTGAGATTGCCGGCAGCCGCCACATCGACCCGCCCCAGCACCGGTGCCGACACGTAACCGACGCCGCGCGCTTCATGCACGGCCGCCAGCTCCTTGGCCAGCGCCACGGACACCGTGGACATGTTGACGTGAACGCTGCCGGCCCGCAGACCGTCCAGTGCCTTGGCATCGAAGAACACCGAGCGGATCGCCGTGTCATCGCCGAGCATCGAAATCAGCACCTCGGCCTGCGCCGCCAGTGCCGGTGTCTCGACAGGTTCGGCGCCGGCCTCGGCCAATGCTTCCAGCGGCGCCGACGAACGATTCCACACGCGGACCCGATGCCCGGCTTTCAGCAGGTTCAGCACCATCGGTGCGCCCATCGTGCCCAGACCGATAAATCCCAGTTCCATGTCGCGTTCCTCTCTCGATCAGGTCTTCAAGTCCGTTTGTGCAATGACCCATGTTTGCGATTGTACGTGTACAGGCGTACATTTCAAGTGCCGCGATGATTCATTCTTCGCGGCAAGGGTTTCAAACACACCTTTACCCAAGGCAAGGAGGCTTTATGCAATTCGGGATCTACACCGTTGGCGACGTCACACAAGACCCTACCAACGCCCGTACCCCCAGCGAATCCGAGCGCATCCAGGCCACCCTGCAAATTGCGCAGAAGGCCGAAGACATCGGACTGGACGTGTTCGCCACCGGCGAGCACCACAATCCCCCGTTCATCACCTCCTCTCCCACCACGCTGCTGGCCTACATCGCAGCCAAGACCCAACGCATCATTCTCTCGACGTCCACCACCCTGATCAGCACCAACGATCCGGTGCGTCTGGCCGAAGAATATTCGCTGCTGCAGAACCTCTGCGGCGGCCGCATGGACCTGATGCTCGGCCGCGGCAACACCGCGCCGGTCTATCCCTGGTTCGGCAAGAGCATCGCCGACGGTCTGCCACTGGCGATGGAAAACTATCGCCTGCTGCACCGGCTCTGGCGCGAAGAAGACCTCAACTGGAGCGGACGCTTTCGCACCCCGCTGAAAAACTTCACCTCGATCCCGCGGCCCCTCGATGACCTGCCGCCCTTCGTCTGGCACGGCTCGATCCGCACCCCGGAAATCGCCGAGCAGGCCGCGTATTACGGCGACGGTTTTTTCGCCAGCCACATCCTCTGGCCCCGTGAGCATTTCATGGCGCTGGTCGAGTTCTACCGCGCGCGCTTTGCCCACTATGGCCATGGCACGCCGGAGCAGGCGATCGTCGGTCTCGGCGGGCACATTTTCATGCGTCGCAACTCGCAGGATGCGCGCCGTGAATTCCGTCCCTACTTCGACAACGCCCCGGTGTACGGCCATGGCCCGTCCTTGGAAGAGTTCATGGAAATGACCCCGCTGGCCGTCGGCAGCCCACAGGAAATCATCGACAAGACCCTGACCTTCCGCGAGTACTTCGGCGACTATCAGCGCCAGCTGTTCCTGTTCGACCATGGCGGCATTCCGCTGAAGACCGTGCTGGAACAACTCGACATATTCGGCAAGGAAGTCTTGCCGGTGCTGCGTGAAGAAACCCGCAAACGCTGCTCGCCGCTGGCGGCCGAAGCGCCGACACATGCCAATCGCCTGGCCCGTTTGCAAACCCCGTCGACCGAACCAAGCGCCACGGTCAAAGCTGCCCAACTCGACAGCGTGACCGGCCACTGAACCTGTGGGAGCGGGCTTGCCCGCTCCCACACTTGATATCAGGCAGCGCCTTTCAACGGGCGCTGCGCATCCATCGCCACCACCACATCATCGTGGATCAAACGCGCCAGATACTGACCGTAACCGGTCTTGCTCATGCTGCCCGCATGCACCAGCAATTGCGCGTCGTCGATCCAGCCCTTGTGGTAGGCGATCTCTTCGAGGCAGGCGATTTTCAGGCCCTGGCGTTTCTCGATGGCCTGGACGAAATTGCCGGCCTCCATCAACGCATCGTGGGTGCCGGTATCCAGCCACGCCATGCCTCGGCCCATCACCGACACGTTCAATTTTCCGCGTTGCAGATAGACGTTGTTGACGTCGGTAATCTCCAGTTCACCGCGCGGCGACGGCTTGATGTCGGCGGCAATCTGCAGCACTTCGTTGTCGTAGAAATACAGGCCGGTGACGGCGTAGTTCGACTTCGGATCGCTCGGTTTTTCGCAGATGCTCAGGGCCTTGCCGGCAGCATCGAATTCCACCACGCCAAAGCGCTCGGGATCGACCACGTAGTAACCGAACACTGTTGCGCCTTCGTCGCGAGACGCGGCTTGCAGCAGGGTCTCACCGAAACCGGCGCCGTAGAAAATGTTGTCGCCGAGCACCAGACAAACGTTGTCTTCACCGACGAATTCGCGACCGATGATGAACGCTTGAGCGAGACCGTCCGGGCTCGGTTGTACCGCGTAGCTCAGGCTCAGGCCCAACTGGCTGCCGTCGCCCAACATACGCTGGAAGCCCGGCAGATCTTCCGGGGTGGAGATGATCAGGATCTCGCGGATTTCCGCCAGCATCAGCACCGACAGCGGGTAGTAGATCATCGGTTTGTCATACACCGGCAGCGACTGCTTCGAGACGCCCAGAGTGATCGGGTGCAGACGCGAACCGGCGCCGCCCGCCAGCAGAATTCCTTTGTACTTGGCCATGCTTTTTTCCTTTCAAGCAGTGAGATTTGAATGACTGAGTTCAGGCCACGAGGGCTTCGTCGCGTTGCTCGCCGAGGCGCTCCAGCGCGTAGGCACCGGACATCACCCGCACCCACCAGGCACGGTTATCCAGATACCAGTCGACGGTTTTCTGCATGCCGCTTTCGAAGGTTTCCTGCGGCGTCCAGCCCAGCGTCGCGTGGATTTTTCCGGCATCGACGGCATAGCGTTTGTCGTGACCCGGACGATCCTTGACGAAGGTGATCAGGTCGCGGAAGTGCGCAACGCCCGCCGTTTTTTCTGCACCGCGTGCCTCAAGCAAATCGCACAGGGTGTGCACCACTTCCAGGTTGGTCTTCTCGTTGTGGCCGCCGATGTTGTAGGTCTGCCCGACCTCACCGCGCGTGACCACCGCATACAGGGCGCGGGCGTGATCCTCGACGAACAGCCAGTCGCGGATCTGTGCGCCATCGCCGTACACCGGCAACGGCTTGCCTTGCAGCGCATTGAGAATGACGTGGGGAATCAGTTTTTCCGGGAAGTGATACGGCCCGTAATTGTTCGAGCAGTTGCTCATCACCACCGGCAGGCCGAAGGTGCGATGCCAGGCGCGGACCAGATGATCGGAACCGGCCTTGGTCGCCGAGTACGGCGAACTTGGCGCATACGGCGTGCGCTCGGTGAACGCCGGATCTTCAGGCTCCAGGTCGCCGTACACTTCGTCGGTGGAAATATGATGGAAACGGAACGCCGCCTGACGCGACGCGTCCAGTCGGTTCCAGTAACCACGCGCTGCTTCGAGCATCGTGTAGGTGCCGACGATATTGGTTTCGATGAAGGCCTGCGGGCCATCGATCGAGCGGTCCACGTGGGACTCAGCGGCCAGGTGCATCACCGCATCCGGTTGCAGACGCGCGAACAGTTCGTCCAGCGCTGGCTTGTCGCAGATGTCGACCTGACAGAACCGGTAACGCGGCGAATCGGACACATCGGCCAGCGATTCCAGGTTGCCGGCGTAGGTCAGTTTGTCGACGTTGATCACTTCACATTCGGTCTCTTCAATCAGAAACCGCACCACGGCCGAGCCAATGAAGCCCGCGCCCCCTGTCACTAAAATTTTCATCAGCGCCTCCCCTGGCAAATTGATGAATTAACGTCCTTCGATGCTGTGTGCGGATCAGTTCAACAACGCCACCCAGTATTGCGACAGCCCTTGCTCGAGAATCAGCAGCGTCTGGATGCAGACGAAGCTTTCGTCGGTGGTCGCCGAGGTTGCGTTGAGCGGACCGAATCCACCGTCCTGCTTCTGATGGGAAGCGATCCAGTCTTTCGATTCCTGCAGATACGTCGGCTGCGCGTCGAGCAGATACATCGCTGCGATGGCCATGTAAGTGCCTACCAGGCTGACCGCTTTGCCCGGCCGGTAATGGAACGAGCCGTTGGCCAGTTGCAGGCTCTGCAGCCAAGCGACGGTCTGTTCGGCATCGACGATGCGTCGGTTGAGAATGAACAGCGTCGACACCACTCGGTACACCGAAAACGCGTCCGGCGGATATCCCGGCTTGTTGGCGAAACCGCCGTCGGCCGAGCGGCAGCGCAAGGCAAACGCCATCACGCCCTGCTCGTCCGGCGCCTTGGCTTCAAGCGCATGTAGCGACAGCACCGCCAGATTGGTGTGCCAGATGTCCGAGCCGAACCCCGGCACATCGCCGAACCCGCCATCGGGGTTTTGGCACGCTTGCAGGTAACGCACGCAACCGCCGATATCGTTCGGCAACGCGCCCAGCACTCGCAGCGACAGCACCGCGCAGTAGGTAGCGAACACATCGCTCAGATGCCCCGGCTGCTCGGCGAATCCGCCGTCGGTGTTTTGCGAAGCCCTGATGCAATCGATCAGGCTGGCCTTGCTTTCGATTTGCAGCCCCAGCGCGTGCAAGTCCGAGATCACGTGCAGCCCGGAAAACACCTGCCAGGTCTTGTCGGCACGGAACCCCAGCGGCGCGGTTTCGGCGGTCAGCCCGTAAGGCGTTTCGTTCGATGCCCGGGCCTTGGCCAGCCACGCCAGATAACGCTGCAGATCGACATTGATGGTCGGCACGCCATTCGGATGAATGCGCTGCACATCGCCACCGCCATCGATCACTTGCAGCTCACGGTTTACCAACGCCGCATCGTCATGATGAGTGACGGCAGCGGCCGGTTCGATGGACTGCAAGGCGTGGGCAGCGGCGAGCTGGGTTTTCAGGCTCTTCAGATGCAGCGGCAGGTACGTCAGGTTGCCGATGCTGAAGATCCCCGGCTGACGCGGTGGCGCCCAGAACTGCCGAATGAACGGCACGGTCGGGTCATCCGGCGTCGACCAGAAATAGCCCTTGCCCATGAACAGACCGCCATTGCGGGTGTCGTGAAACTCCAGCAACGCTGCTGTCACCGAAGCCCGATCCGCTTCGCTCGCGCCGGACGGCAAGGCTTGAATCGCCTGCAACAGCAACGCCACGTCGTAGGCGGTTTTGATCGGAAATGGCGACTCGTGATTTTTGTACGAGGTGTGCCAGTCGCAACGCACTTTGCCGTTGATCCCGACCCGGTCCCAGTACCCGCCGTACGCCGGATCGCGGAACAGCGCCAGGGTTTGCAGCAGGAACGAGCGGGCCAGATTCGACAGCGCATTGTCGTCGCGCGCATCAGCCAGTTGCGCCAGCACCAGGCTGACCTGAGCACGCACGCCGCAACGGGTCAGCGCCACATCGACACAGGATTGGCTGTCGCTGCCGGCCACCCGGCCGATCAGGTTCTCTGCATGAATCTGCAGGTGCCCGACCAGGCCTAGACCCAACGGCTGATTGTCGATACGCGCGAGCAAGGCCGTGGCGCTGATATCGAGATCGATCGAGGTCGCGAGCTCCAGCGGAGTCGACCAGTCGCTGCTGTACAGGCCGGCGACCGTAGAGCGGGCGTAAAGCGCTTCAACCTTTTCCAGCAGGCCGTGGATGGCGGCATTGTTCGCCGCGTCCTGCGGCACCCGGCGCTGATAGGCAATCAATGCCGCCAGCGCGTCCAGTTGCAGCGCCAGCGTGCGACAGCGTCCGGAGCCGTGCGGCGTCCAGAAGCGGTCGGCCAGCTCGTGGAAACCGCCATTCGACGCATCATGCAACTGCATCAGCCCGTCATGGGCAAAACGCAGTTCGACATCGTCGCCGTGTTCGGCCTGATAGAGCGTCGCGGCGACCTGATCCTGCAACTGCTTGTCGCTGGAAATCGCAACCTCGCCACTGGCATCGGTCACGGCGAAAAAACCGCCGTGGTCGATGTCCTTGAGGCCTTGATCAAATAGAAACTGCGGATGCAGTGACATGGTGAATCCCTCTTCCTTGAGGTTAAGCGGCTTTGCTTTCGGTCAGCGACACAACGCTGCCCTGGCACAACTCGATGATGCGCGTCGCGGCGCGGGCGGCACCTTCGCCATCCGGCGCGGCCACTTGCTGATGCGGTGCGTAGTAGGTCGAAGCGTCGGTGTCCTTTTCCAGTTCGCCCTGGATCAGTTCGACGATACGATCACGGTCATATCCGATATGCGTCGGGAAACCGAGCAACTCCAGACGACGCAGGGCTTCCAGTTCGTGGTACTCGGATTTGGACGACAACAGGAACAGAGTCGGAATATTCATCGCCGCGATTTCGGTCACGGTGATCCAGCCCGGTGCCGAAATCAGCAGACTGGCTTCACGCAGCAGCCCCATCCAGTCCGGGTAATACGGCACACACACCACACCGTCCTGCTCTTCGATGTCCTTGCGACCCAGCAACACCATCTTCAGTTCGGGATTGCGCTCGCGCAGGATTTTGAAACTGTCCAGATAAGCCGCGAGCAATGCGTCTTTGTTCTCAGCAAACATGGTCGTGCCGCTGATAGAGGCGACAATGAACGGCGCGTCACCCAGGTTCAGTTGCTCACGCACGTTCAAGCCGCTCTGCACGGTGATGTCGCGGATCATCGGTCCGACAAAATGCGCCTTGCCGCTGGCCAGGGCATCGGCCACCGGAGTGCCCTGGTCAAGGGAAGGAATGAAGGGTTTGTCGGTCAGCACCAGTTGCGCCTGGCTGATCATCCAGCTGAACTGACTGTG
Source organism: Pseudomonas fluorescens (assembly GCF_030344995.1). Taxonomy (GTDB): domain Bacteria; phylum Pseudomonadota; class Gammaproteobacteria; order Pseudomonadales; family Pseudomonadaceae; genus Aquipseudomonas; species Aquipseudomonas fluorescens_BF. Next base: position 1,094,001 of record NZ_CP128260.1, on the reverse strand, counting down.
CAGCGCCGTCCGGGCCCGGGACATCTCCAGCGCATTCACCTCGAAACCGCCCTCGGCCAGGTCGTGATCCTGCAATTGGCAAAGTGTGAAGTCATAACGCTCGGTCACGAACACCAGCGGTGTGCCTGTGAAAATCGCTGCCAGGCAGGCTGCCATGTTGTAGTCCGACACCAGCACGCTTGGCTTGTGCTCGGCGATCAGCGCCAGGTAAGACAGGATCCGCTCGCCGGACAGGAAAGTCGTCGCAATATAACTGCCGATATAAGTGGCCCAGTCGAGCTGTTTCGACAAGTTGCTCTTTTTTGAATAGTCGACCAGTCGCCCGGCAATATCCACGACTTCAATCCCGGACTTTTCGAACAACGGCGTAAACGTCGGCTGCAAAGAAGCCAGTGCCACCGTCAATGGCATGTCCGGACGCTGTTTCTTGATCGCCTGAGCGATGGACAGCACGCGCATGTTGTGTCCGGAACCGGTTGGATTAGGGGCAAATAAAATCATTCTTGAATCTCCATTAGTTGAACAACGCCATGAACCACAGTGTTTTCCAATACATCCCTTATAACCACCGAATACGGTTTGATAACGGCACCATCACCAATATTCAGTGGACCTACCAAGATGGCGCCCTCGCCAATAACGCAACGACTTCCAATGCGCACCGGTGCCTCCTCCCAAGGCAGTGAGCGGAAAGAATGATCATGGGTGGAGGCAACGATCGTGACTCCCTCGGACAACTCGCTGAAGGGACCGACAGATACGCCGCCGGCCGCCTCGATAACCACACCGGCCGCCAGTCGCGCGCCGGTGCCCAATTCGATGCCGCCCAGTTGCGACATGCCGCCCTGACGGTTGCTGCGCCCGATCAGAATGCAGTCCCGGGCGATTTCCACCGACGCCCCGCCGCGCAATTCGGCATCGATCAAGACGTCATCGTTGATGTCCCAGGTCAGGGTGTCGGGGTTCAGCGACTTGAGCCGCGCGACTGACTGCGTGGACCGATCGAGCATCGACGGCAAGCCCTGGCGTGCCCGCTCCCGGACTTTGGCCAGCACCGGCTCCGGGCTCGGCCGGCCGTCCTCGACCACGGTGCGCTGGGCAATGACCCGCGCCGGGCGGCCGACGACGATTGCGTCCGGCGGCACATCCGCTGTCACCAACGCGCCAGCCGCCACCACGGCCCCGGCACCGATGGAGACACCGGCAGCCACGGTGGCCTTGGCGCCCAGCCAGACGTTTTCGGCAATCCGGACCGGCGCCTGCGCCGTCCCCAGGCACTGGGCGCCAGTGGCGAACATGCTGGACTTGCCGATGGACGCATGCTGCAAATCGCACCTGAAGCCGATAAAGCAGTCATCGCTTATCTGCACATTTGTCAGGCGGCTGCCGGCACGCACCCAGACGTTACGGCCAAGTTCACTCGCACTATCAACAATCGTCGAAACTTCAATTACGTTTATGTCGTCCACAATAAAGCCTCATTCCATTGATGCCGGGCACATAAAAATTCGATAGACGTGCGCATCCCGCAGATATAAATCCGCCAGTGCACAAATAATAATTAACTGTTTATTTAAGGCTTCCACTCAAAGCACGCAAGACATTGCGTCCGCGCCACTTATTAACCGAGCAGTTCATTCAACTGTCATTATTCATTAACAACAGATAGAAGTTCACACTTGAGCCGAAGACCAAGTCAGTTATCGAGATGAGAAAAAGCCGATTCAAGTCTGTCCGTGACTCAGTTGGAGCTCCCTTCCGAGGAATAGTCCTTTAGTACGAATGTTATAGTACAGACGATTTTGTTTTGCAATAGGTGTCAGAATAGTTATCTCGTTTTGGTCTAAAAATTGATTGAACTTTTACGGTGCATCCTTGTATTAAAACCGTCATATATGCACAGCGATGGTGCAAATCCAGTTTTTACGCAGCTCTGCGCCAGCGCTTACAGGCATCTGGAGGTCGACCCCAGACATTCCGACAGCGCCCGCGAAAGCTACGGTGACGGCTCTAACTCCCTCTGGCCTGGAGCCGTCATGCCCGCACCTATCACCGTTTTGCGCGACACCCATCCCCTGCCCGTACTCGATGCCTGCAAATGGGAAAAGCTCGAGGGCGACCCCCACACCGTCAACCTCAACGCCTACACCAGCGAAGACGGCAGCAAGATCATGGGCACCTGGATCTGCACGCCAGGCAAGTGGCGGGTGGACTACGTAAAGTGGGAGTACTGCCATTTCCAGGAAGGCTACTGCGTGATTACTCCGGACGGCATGGAGCCGATCCACCTGCGCGCCGGCGATATCTTCGTGGTCGAGCCAGGCATGAAAGGCACTTGGGAAGTGGTCGAGACCGTGCGCAAATATTTCGTGTTCGCCTGATACAAAAAAGCCGGGAAACCACCCGACGTGATTTCCCGGCAACACCTACTGCATCTGAATTGCAGACCTGTGACGAGCACAGGCCTGACGACGATTACTGCGGCTTGCGATAGCTGTTGATGATCGCCGAGAAGTCCTTGCCCCCTTCCCCGCGCTGACTCATCGACTGATACAACTGCTGCGTCACCGCGCCGAGCACCACCGGCTGATGGGCCTGACGCGCCGCTTCGGTGGCCAGCCCCAGATCCTTGAGCATCAGCTCGGCGCCGAAGCCACCGGTGTAACCACGCGAGGCCGGGGCCGTTTCGACGATGCCAGGCCACGGGTTGTACATTTCCGAACTCCAGCAACGACCGGTCGAGCTGTTGATGATCCCGGCGAGCACACCGGTATCGATCCCTAACGCATCGCCGAGGGCCATCGCCTCGCTGACGCCGACCATCGAAATGGCGAGCAGCAGGTTGTTGCAGATCTTGGCGATCTGTCCGGTGCCGACTTCACCGCAATGCACAATGTTGCGGCCCATCTGCGCCAGCACCGGTTGCAGGGTGGCGAACAGCTCAGGAGTGGCGCCGACCATGAAGGTCAGCGTCCCGGCCGTGGCGCCGCCGGTGCCGCCGGACACTGGTGCATCGGCCATGGCCACGCCTTGTTTGGCAGCCGCTGCCGCCACATCGCGCGCAGTCTGCGGATCGATGGTGCTGCAATCCACCGCCGGCACGCCTTTGCCGATCCCGGCCAGCACGCCATCTTCACCGAGCCAGACGCTGCGTACATGCACGGCGGCGGGCAGCATGGTGATCACCAGTTCTGCATCTTCAGCGGCTTCGCGAGCCGAAGCGCGAATGGTGCCGCCCAGTTGCTCGAGTTCCGCCAGCACGGTTTTGTTCAGGTCTACCAGATTCAGCGAGTGCCCGGCCTTGATCAGGTTGCGCGCCATCGGCGCGCCCATGTTGCCCAGACCGATAAATGCGATTTTCATGGCCATTCCTCAGCGCAGGTTGATGGTGGTGTTCACGCCGTCGTTGACGCTGTCGTCATCGAACCAGCGCGCCGTGACCGTTTTGGTCTGGGTGTAGAACTGCACCACTTGCTTGCCGTACGGGCCGAGGTCGCCGAGTTTCGAACCGCGCGACCCGGTGAAGCTGAAGAACGGAACCGGCACCGGAATCGGGATGTTGATGCCCACCTGGCCGACGTCGATTTCAGTCTGGAATTTACGCGCCGCCGCACCGCTCTGGGTGAACAGGCCGGTGCCGTTGCCGAACGGGTTGGCGTTGACCAGCGCGATGGCCTGATCGAGGGTGTCGACTTCCAGCACCACCAGCACCGGGCCGAAGATTTCCTGGGTGTAGATCTGCATGTCGGTAGTCACCCCGGAGAACAGGGTCGGCCCGACAAAGTTGCCTTTCTCGTAACCCGGCACGCTGATGTCGCGACCGTCCAGCTCAAGTTTGGCGCCTTCCTTGATGCCGCTTTCGATCAGATCGAGAATCCGCGCCTTGGCCTTTTTCGAAATGACCGGGCCGACATCGGTGCCCGGCTCGTTGCCGGCGTTGACCTTGAGTTTCTGCGCCAGCGCTTTCAGATCCGGCAGCCACTGCTTGGCCGCGCCCACCAGTACCACCACCGAGGTGGCCATGCAACGCTGACCGGCCGCACCGAAACCGGCGCCGACCAACGCATTGAGCGCTTGCTCGCGATTGGCATCCGGCAGCACCACCGCGTGGTTCTTCGCACCCATCATCGATTGCACGCGTTTGCCGTGCTTACCGGCCAGGTCATATACGTGGGTGCCGACGGCGGTCGAACCGACGAACGAAATCGCCTTGATGTCCTTGTGGGTGCACAGGCCATCGACCACGTCTTTGCCACCATGGACGACGTTAAGCACACCTGCCGGAACGCCAGCCTCAATCGCCAATTCCACCAGCAACATGGTCGACAGCGGATCCTGTTCGGATGGCTTGAGGACGAAGGTGTTGCCGCAGGCGATGGCCATCGGGAACATCCACAGCGGAATCATTGCCGGGAAGTTGAACGGCGTGATGCCGGCGCAGACGCCGATCGGCTGACGCAGGGTGTAGGTGTCAACGCCGCCGGCAACGTTCTCGGCGAACTCGCCCATTTGCAGGCTGCCGATAGAGCAGGCGTGTTCGACCACTTCCAGGCCACGGAAAATATCGCCCTCGGCGTCGGCAATGGTCTTGCCCTGCTCGGCGCTCAGGACCACGGCGATGCGTTTGGAATGCTCGCGGATCAACGCTTGCAGCTTGAGCATTATGCGCATGCGCGCGCCAATCGGGGTCAGCTTCCAGGTCTGGAAGGCGCGCTGGGCGGCACTGACGGCGGCGTCAACTTCAGCGGCGGTGGCGAACGGAACCTTGGCCAGAACCTGCTGGGTCGCCGGGTTGACGATGTCGTGCCACTCGGTGGTCTGCGACTCGACCCACTCGCCGTCGATCAGCAGCTTGACCTTCTGGATCGTGGTTTCGTTGGGCGTAAGCGATGCGTTCATGCTGGTCTCCAGAAATTGTTTTTATCTTGGGAGCCAAGGCGAAAGGTTCGCCTTGAGATGAGGCGTGTGTCGCGAATTGGTTGTCGGACTGTTTTTGGAGTATAGATGTGCAAACTTCTAATAAGAACGCATATATAAGCCCGTCCATCATGCAAAAAAACATCACCTCTCTAGGCTCGCTGAACTGGGACGACCTCAAGTTTTTCCTCGAAGTCGCCCGTACCCGCAAGGCCAGCACCGCGGCCAAACGCCTGGCGGTGGACTACACCACCGTTTCGCGGCGGATCAGTTCGCTGGAAGCGGCGCTTGGCACTTTGCTGTTCGAAAAGTCTCGCACCAGTGGTTTCGTACTGACTGCCGAAGGCCAGCGCCTGCTGAGTTATGCCGAGTCGATCGAAAGCACGCTGCACATGGCTTGCGAGCAAGTGTCGGGCTCCGGCGTCGCGCTCTCCGGGCATGTGCGGATGGGCTGCACCGAAGGTTTCGGCAGCTTCTTCATCACCCCGCAATTGAGCCATTTCGTCGACGCCTACCCGGCGATTTCGGTGGACATCCTGCCGCTGCCGCACTTCATCAGCCTGTCCAAACGCGAGGCCGACATCGTCATCGCCCTCGAACGCCCGGAACACGGGCCGTACGTGTGCTGCAAACTCTGCGACTACCGTTTGCAGCTCTACGCAACCCAGGAATACCTGGACAAGCACCCACCGATCCGCCGCCCCGCCGACCTGGGCAAGCATCAATTCATCAGTTACGTGGATGACCTGGCGTTCAGCTCGGAGCTGCTGTATCTGGCGAATGTGTTGCCCGGCGCCAGCGCCAATTTGCGCAGCACCAGCGTGATTGCGCAGTTCGTGGCGGCGCAGCAGGGGCGCTCATTGGCGATTCTGCCGTGCTTCCTCGCGGCCCAGGATCCGCGCCTGCTGCCGGTGTTGCCGGAGGAAATCGATATCACCCGGCAGTTCTGGATGTACTGCCGGGAGGATCTGCGCAAGTTGAAACGGATCACCCTGTTGTGGGATTACATCCGTGAGGTGACCGAGCGCAATCAGGGTCTGTTGATGGGCGAGACCCGCGAAATGCAGTTCGCCGATTAATCGGCGCTGACCACAATCGACACCCGGCGGTTTTCGGTGCGGCCGGCAGCGGTGTCGTTGGAGGCGACCGGTTCGCGGCTGCCAAGGCCTTGCAGCTGGATGTTCTCCTCCTTCATGCCGACCGAGGTCAGCACTTTGCCGACGCTTTTCGCGCGGCGCAGTGACAGTTGCTGGTTGTAGGTTTCCTTGCCCGAGGCGTCGGTGTGGCCATCCACCCGTACCCGCTCGATGCCAACGCCCAGCAACGCTTTGCCGATACGTTCGACGATTTCGGTACTTTGCTTGTTCAGGCTTTCGACATCGCTGCCAAACAGCACTTTGCCCGACAGGCCGAATTCCCAGCCGTCATCGGTCAGCTCGAAGCCTTGCTGCTTGAGGACTGCGACCTGGGCCGGCGTCAGGCCTTTTTGCGGGGCGGTCTGACAACCGGTCAAGGCCAGCATGGCGGTCAGCAACAAAGTGGAAAACAGTCGAAAGGAAAATGAGAACACGGGCATCAGCTCCTGGTTTGAACGGGATCGACCGGGTGCTCCGACCCGGCCGTGAATTGGGCGCCGCGCGACAAACGCTTGGCTTGATACATGGCGGCATCTGCCGCATCGAGCAAGGTGCCGGGCGTGGCGCCATGATCGGGGTAAACGGCGATGCCGATACTGAGCGAAGTCACGACACTGCTGTCGCCCGGCAGTGCAATCGGGGTGTCCATGCTGGCGAGGATCTTGTCGGCAATGCGCTCGGCGTCTTCGGTCTTGTGCAGGGGTGTCAGCAGAACGGCAAACTCATCACCGCCCAGACGCGCCACCAGATCCTCTTCACGCAACTGCGCCCGCACCCGATTGGCTACCGCCACCAGCACTGCGTCGCCGGCGGCATGACCGAAGCTGTCGTTGATGTCCTTGAAGCGGTCGCTGTCGAGAAACAGCACTGCCACGCGCTCGTTCAGTTTGTGGGCGCTGCGTAGCGCACGGATCAGGCGGCCCTCGAAAAAGGCCCGGTTCGGCAATCCGGTGAGACTGTCGTGACTGGCCTGATGGGCGAGGGTTTCGTTTTCGCTTTGCAGGTGGGTTTGCCAGTCTTCGAGCTCATCGAGCAAGGCATTGAAGTCATTGCCCAGGTTGTCCAGTTCGGCAATCTTTGCCCGTGGCACCCGTCGATCCAGTGCCCGCTCGCTACGGGCCGCATGCGCCACCGCCGCCAGGCTGTGCAACGGGCCGATGATCCTGCGCAATTGACGTCGCGCCAGAAAGAGCGCGACCCAAGCGCTGATCGCCGTACAGAGAATGATCCCCGCCAGACCGCTCAACAGAAAGCGCATCAGGCTGCCGCCGTGGCCAATCAGCAAGATGCGCCCGATCTCGCGATCCTGATGCTGGATCGGCAGGTTGATGGGTTTTTCCAGAATGACTCGCGCGACCTGCATCTCCAGCTCGGAAATCAGGCCGTTCTCCGGACGCTGCCAGCGCGCGAGCAATTGGCCCTGAGTGTCCAGCACCTGGGCATCCGCCACTTCTTCGGTCGAGGCGATCAACGCCAGCGCTTCGGTCGCGGCGGCCTTGTCGTTGAACACCACGGCAGCTTCCACCGTGTAACTGATCGAGCGCGCGATCAAGTGCAGGTTGTGATCGGCATAGACCCGCAGCGCCAGCACCCCAAGCAGCGTCAGCGACACACTGGCCATTGCCACGGCGACCAGCGCCACAATCAGGTTGCCACGGCCGATGACCGAGCCGAGGGTCGGGCGCCCTGTGGATTTGACGCGTCTCATGGCACCGCCGGTTTGCGGCGCGACAACTGCAGCACGCTGGGGTGAATGCGCACGCCGCTGCGGGCGACGGAGTCGAGATTGACCTCGAACGACACTTGCTCATCGCCGACCCGCAGGCAGAACAGGCTGCCGACCGTGCATTGATCGCCGCCTTCGCTGATGCTCAGCACCGGATGACCAATCAGGGATGCGAACAGCCGGCTGCGTTCGTCGGTCGTGAGTTTGCCGATGTAGACCGCGTCGCACTCGCTGACGATGGCCGGATTGTCAGCCAACAGTCGACGCACGATGACCGGACGCCCCGTGGCCTGGGTCGTACCCTTGACCAGGTCGTCGGTGTATTCGGTTGGACCGACGATGCACAGGCGCAATTGCGCCGGCTCTACCGGCCAGCGCGCGTAACTGAGGATACCGAGGACAACCTGGGTGACGGATTTGGCCCGCTGTTCGGCCATGCCCGCCGGGGGTTGAGTCTGGGCAGCGGCCACACCCGAGAGCAAACAGAGCACACCGGCAAGCAACGCCCGCTTGCAGCCAACTACGCGCTCTGTCGCCCAGACAGCCACCTTCATGCAGGGATTCTCTTGGATCGTTACGAAATGATGCCGCAACGATAGCACAGCGTTGGAACGCCAGCGATACAGCGACCTCTGACCGGTCGGTCAATTATCGGCGGCAATCGAAGGCACCTTCATCCTTTATGCGGCGTCCCTTCTTCCAGTTCCAGCATCAGTCCGCTCAAGCGCTTCACCTTGCGCTGCACCGCCTCTTCAAACACACCACCCCGAGGCTCGATCAAGGTGAACCAGTCCTTGGCCCGGGTAATTCCGGTGTAGATCAGCTCCTTGGTCAACACGGGATTCAGGGCGTCCGGCAGGATCAACGCGGTATGGGCAAACTCCGAGCCCTGTGACTTGTGCACAGTCATCGCGTAGACGGTCTCGACATCGTTGAGCCGGCTCGGCAGCACGAAACGCACCCCGCCGCACCCGTCGTTACGCGGGAACGCCACTCGCAACACCGACTTACCGGCATCCGGCCCATCGAGCTCGGGCAGTTTCAGAGCGATACCGATGTCACCGTTCATCAGCCCCAGACCGTAGTCATTTCGGGTCATCAGCACCGGCCGGCCTTCGTACCATTGCTGGTCGCTCTCGATCAGTCGCGCCTTAAGCAACGCGTCGGTGATGCGCTGGTTCAGCCCCTCCACACCCCACGGCCCTTTGCGCACTGCGCACAACAACTGGAAGGTATCGAAGGCCCGCAGGACGTCACGCGCCCAGTCGACCCAACCCGGGTTCTCGAGCGGCGTTCCGCTCGCCGGACGTTGATCGCGCAATACGCTCAGATAGTGTCGATAACCGTGAGGGCCTTCGCCGTGTCCATCTAGCACCAGATGCTCAAGTTTCCGGTCGTGCTCGTTTTGAAGCGGCAGCGAAAACACATCGCCATGGGTTTTGGCATCCAGTAACTGGCGAGCCTCGTCCGGGAGTTGCTGATTCACTCGTCGCGCCAGTTGGCCGATTCCGCTGCCCTCGCCGAAACGCCGCGAGTGACGCAGCATCACCACCTGCTGGGCCAACGGATGCGAGCCGTCAGAGCCTTCGTGCAAGCCGCTATCCTGCAGGGATTCACCGCTCACCTGTTCCAGCCACTGGCGAGTCTGCGGACTGTACCAACCGGCTTCGGCATCGCGGCACAAATCTCCCAGCACCGCACCCGCCTCCACGGAGGCCAGTTGATCCTTGTCGCCCAGCAACACCAATCGGGCGTGAGGCGGCAAGGCATCGAGCAGATTGGCCATCATTTCCAGGTCGATCATGGACGCCTCATCGACCACCAGAACGTCCAGGGGCAGACGGTTACCGGCATGGTGGCGAAAGTGCCGCGTGCCGGGACGACTGCCGAGCAGGCGGTGCACCGTGGTCACCTCGGTCGGGATTTTTTCCCGGACGCTATCAGCGACCTTCAGCGATTGCACCTGCTGGCTGATGGACTCGGTCAGCCGCGCCGCCGCCTTACCGGTAGGCGCCGCGAGCCGTATGCGTAATGGCTGATGCGCCTCGACCGCAGGTGCCTGGAGCAACGCCAGCAGACGGACCACCGTCGTCGTCTTGCCGGTGCCCGGGCCACCCGTGATGATGCTGAAGGCACTTCGGGTGGCCAGGGCGCAGGCGAGTTTCTGCCAGTCGATGACATCCGCACGCTGGGCCGGATCGAACAGTGCGTCCAGCCGACGGGCAAGATCAGGTGGTGTCGCTTCCTGCTCCGCGAGCCGCTGACGCAATGCGCTGTCGATACGCCGCTCGTAGGCCCAATAGCGCCGCAAGTACAAGCGTTTGCCGGACAACACCAGCGGGCGCTCCTGAGCCGACGCACCTTCGTCGGCGGCCAGTGCCACCAGCGAACTGCCGGCCAGCACCTTGCACCAGTGCGCTCCGTCGAGGGTTTCGAGCAATTGCGATGGCAGCAGCAACACGCCGGGTTGCGCATCCCCCTCCGGCGGCAGGGAAAGTGCAAAATCCGGTGCCTTGAGGGTTTCGAACAGATCCAGGCAGACATGACCATGGCCGAGCTGGTGACTGGTCAATGCGGCGGCGAGCAACACCAACGGATCGACATCGGGCGCCAACTCATGAAGAAAGGCCACGAATGCCTTGTCCAGCGCCCGCAACCAGCCACGCTCGACCCATTGTGTCAGCAACAGCAACAGGTCATCGGCACGGGTCAGGGGCGTCAGTTGCGCGAGGCTTTCGGCGGTCAGCGGCGTTGGCAGCAGGTCGGCGAATGTCCGGTTCATAGCAGTACTCCCTGTTCCCACGCGGGCTCGGCCTTGGGTTGCGGTTTGCCCTGGAACATGAAGTCCAGACGCTCGATCAGATCCCGTGGTGGTCGCGCGAAGTAAACTCCACCGCCGGGGGCGCGCGTCCCGCGCAGGAACAGATACAACGCGCCGCCGATATGCCGGTCGTAGTCGTAATCGGCGAGCCGTGCCTTGAGCTGACGATGCAAAGCCAACAGGTACAGCACGTATTGCAGGTCGTAACGGTTGTCGAGTATCGACTGCTCCATGGCCCGTTCGGTGTACGCAGCGTCATCGACACCCAGCCAGTTGGATTTGTAATCGGCCACGTAGTAACGACCCTCGTGCTCGAACGTCAGGTCAATAAAGCCTTTGAACATGCCATTGAGCTGCACCGCTTCGGCGCCCACCCGGGCAACACCGTTGTGGGTGAATTGACGCACCTGTTCGTCGAGCTTGAGGACGTCGACTTTGTGGCTGGCGAACCAGAATTCCATCTCGACCCGATATTGCTTCAATTGCTCAAGCACCACTGGCGGTTGGTCAAGGCCCGCTGGCAGCGGTAGTTTGAGCAAGTGTTGCAACCAGTCTACGAGGGTGCTGATCCAGCCTTCCCAGCCCCGCCGATTGCAACGCCGGGCAATCGCATCGTCCAACGACTCGCGGGTGACCGCGAACCCTTCCTCCCCTGCCCACTCCAGCAAACCGTGAAGAAACGTTCCCGGATTCGGCCCGCGAGGGAAGCGGTGAATATCGGCCCCGCCGGCGATGATCTCGCGTGGAGCTTCGGGATCGAGGCGTTCGTCGTCGAACAGCTTTTGCGCTTGCGGACTGTCGGGAGCTTCGTCATTGCCGACGCTCAGCACGTCACTGATGCGCAAGGCGCTGTACGAAGCGATCCACCAGTTCTCGCTGGCCCTGCGGGTCGGCAAAAGGGTGGCACGAAGCGTGGCTTCGTTACGCGGAGGCTGGTACTCCTCGCTGGTGGCCTCCGGCATTTCAACAACGCTCAGTGCCGAGCAATCCTGTTGCAGATCGTCCAGCCAGCGAGCCAATCCGCTGGACTCATTCAACATTGCACCGCCACCCAACAGATAGCCCAGTGCAGAAAGGTGCAGCACCGAGCTGCTGTGATTGCCGCGCTTGAGATCCGTCACCCCAAGCCAGCACGCATGTTGTGCGCGGGTCAGCGCGACGTAGAGCAACCGAAGGTCCTCCGCCAGGCGCTCGTTGTCCGCCAGCGCAATCAGTTCGGCGTCGGGTTTCAGACTGATGCGGGCCTTGCCGGACTCATCGTGGTAATGCAACGGCAATCGACTGCCATCCACAGGTTTGGCCGAGCAGATGAACGGCAGGAACACCAACGGGTATTCAAGCCCCTTGGACTTGTGAATGGTCACGACCTTGACCAGTTGTTCGTCGCTTTCAAGACGCAGGATCTGCTCTTCACCTGCCTGGCCGGACAGCGCCAGATGCTCGGCCAGATGACGGATCAGTGCCTGCTCGCCATCGAGTTCCGACGCGGCCTGTTGCAACAGCTCCGACAGGTGCAACAGGTTGGTCAGCACCCGCTCGCCATCACTTCGGGCGATGAGCATCTGCGGTAATTGAAAGTCGTGCAGCAGGCGCCGCAACATCGGCAGCACCCCTTGCTTGCGCCAGAGCTCACGATAACCACGGAACTGCATGACCCGGGCTTCCCAAACCAGCTCGTCCTGGTTCAGACGCTCCAGCTCAGCCAGCGGCAGGTTCAGCGTGATGCACGCCAGCGCCGCTTTCAGGGAGCGTTCGACATCCGGCTCGGCGCATGCCTTGAGCCATGACAGCAGATCATGGGCTTCCTGAGCGGCGAAGACCGAGTCCTTGTCCGAGAGATAAACGCTGCGTACTCCGCGCGCTGCAAGTTCACCGCGTATCGCCTGCGCCTCTTTACCGTCGCGCACCAGGACCGCAATGTCCGCCGGCCGCAGCCCACGCCAATCCTTGCCCTCCTGCGCAAACCCGGCACGACCGGTTTGCCCGCCATTGAGCAGGGTCGTGATCTCACTGGCGCAGGCTGCCGCCAACTGCTGGCGATAAACCGCCCCGGACAGTGGCTTGTCGGTGGATAAATGCCAGATGTTCAGCGCCGGTACGTCCTGCCCGGATACCTGCAAATGTTCTTTACGACCCTGAGCCTCCACAGGCTGGAACGGCACCGGGTTATCGTTGTTTTTCTCTCGGAACAGAAATGCTCCGCGCCCTTGCTCACGGGACTCGGCACGTTCGAACACATGATTGACCGCACTGACCATCCCGTGACTGGAGCGGAAGTTCGTGCCCAGGGTATGCAGGCGCCCGGTTGTGGCCTGTCGGGCTCGCAGGTAGGTGTAGATGTCCGCGCCACGAAAGGCATAGATCGCCTGTTTAGGATCGCCAATCAGGAACAACCCGGTCTCGGGATTATCCTCTTCGATTCGATAGATGCTTTCGAAGATCCGGTACTGCACCGGGTCCGTGTCCTGGAACTCATCGATCAGGGCGACCGGGAACTGCTCGCGGATAAGCGTGGCGAGACGTTCCCCACCATCGGACTGCAAGGCCGCATCCAGACGTAACAGCATGTCGTCGAAACCCATTTCGGCCCGACGGCGCTTCTCGTCCTCAAAGCGAGCACCAACCCATTTGGCAGCATGCTGCAGCACGACCGCATCGGGCGTCGGCAAATTGTCGAGGCTCGACTTGAGCACAGGCATGGCATCCAGGCCCGGGTGACTCGGCGGCTCGCCTTTCCAGGCCTCAGCCATGCCATCCGGCGTGAGCCGGGCGAACCCGGTACCGATATCCAGTTGTTCGAGCGTCTCGTCCTCGGCCCAGGCCTTGAGCTTTTCGAACCAGGGTTCAAAATAGCGGGCCTGCATCTTGCGCCCGTCCACGGTTTTGTTGGCGACGCCCTGATGGCAGATGGCGAGTAACTCATCGGCCCACTGCCGCCATGGTCTCTTCAACTCCACCAATGCCGCACGGCGCTCCTGCAGACACTCTTCGATCAGCTCGGATGGGGTCTTGTCAGAGTCCCCTTCGCGCTCGGTGCCAAACAGCCCACGCACACGCGGCAACAGGGCCGCCGGACCTCCCCAGTGACTGCGAACCCAGTTCAAGGCATCGCCCTGCATCGGATAGCAGAACAGCCGCCAATAATCGCGCAGCACTTCGCCGAGCAAGTCGCTGTGATCGGTTTCCAGAGTCTGGGTAAACAAACTTCCGCTGTCGAATGCATGCTCGCGCAGCATTCGCTGACACCAACTGTGGATCGTCGAGACCGCGGCTTCGTCCATCCATTGCGCAGCAATGTCCAGGCGGTTAGCGCAGCCGGGCCATTGTTGCGGATCGAACTGTGCTCGCAATTCATCGATCAGCGCATCAGGGGGAGGCGTCTCGTCACGGAAGAAACGGGCAGCTTCGGCCAGGCGCGTACGGATGCGTTCGCGTAACTCTTTGGTGGCCGCGTCGGTGAAGGTCACCACGAGAATCTGCGGGGGCAGCAGCTCTCGACCGAAACCGCTCACCTCGCCTCCGTGGCCGAGGATCAACCGCAGATACAACGCCGAAATGGTAAACGTCTTGCCAGTGCCCGCACTGGCTTCGATCAGCTGACTGCCTCTTAACGGGAATACCAGCGCGAGCGGCTGTTGGTTGCTCATGCGCCTGCCTCCTCGTGAGTCCATGAGCGCCACGGTGCCTCAAGCAAAGGGCGATACAGTGCATCACACCAACCGGAAAAGGTTTCATCCGCCTGCAGTGCATCGAAATCGGCGAATTGTCGGGACAAAGCCGGGCTTTCGCGACGCTCGCCTTCGCTGGTCTGACCATCCCCCTCATAGGCTTTGCGGGCAGCCGCTTCAGCCTTGACCGGATCGGTCTGCCCCAGCCATGCGAAAGCTGTTTTCACCGCGACCGGCAGAGGCTGGCGCATACCCGTCTGCCAGGCGAGCAGCAGATCCTCGAGAATTCGCCCCGCTTGAGTCTGTCCCAGAGGTTCAAGAAGGAGCGTGTCATCACTGGCCACCAGTGCGGTCGTCAGAGAGAGACCACTGGCACACGCGACAAGATGGCTGACCCAGGGCTTGGTAATGCGGTGCCATTTGCGGCTCTTGATCGAGCCTATGCTGTTGGGGATTGTTGTGACCGACAGTACGCCGCCATCGGCGCGCCGGTGCAAACCGCCTAGCCATCCTTCAAGGCGCAGTTCCTGCCATTCAAAATTGATCGGTAGCGCGTTGGTTAGCGGTGTTGGCCATAACGCCAACAGCTGTTGATATCGTTGCAACAAGTCTGGCAAAGGCTCGATCAACTCTCGTTGAAGGCATTCACCGAACCCGGCCATGGGCAGCAGTCCGCTGTTCTGCAGGCGTCGGGCTTGAGACTCGAGCGCCTGATCAACATTGTTCGGGTGTCTCAAGGCTGCCCCAAGCAAGCTGTCGCTGAGCATGTATCGCTGCAACGCATCCAGCACAAAGGGTTCCTCGTCAGCCTGAGGTACCTGCGCCGCTTCGAAGTAAACCTTGAGTCGCTGAGTGAAAAAGTGTCGGACCGGATTGCGCAGGAAGTCCTGCAGCAGCTCCAGACTCAACGGTTCCTCCTGGACATGGGGCGCAAGCATTGTTGTGACGTCATTCTGCTCGTGATGCTGGTGCAGCACCTGCCATTCGCTGGCATAGCTGAACAGTTTGTCTTCCTCATGGAAGTAGCGCGAACTGAATGGCTGCAACGGATGCTCCTGGGTCATGGCAATCAGAAGATCTTCGTTGTCGTCGACCGATCGCCATCCATTGGCAAGATGATCGCGCAACTGGCCGATCAACACAGAGGCTGGCCGCTCGCTATTGTCGCGAATGCTGCGGCCGACCCAACTGATGTAGAGCTGATGGCGGGCGGACAAGAGCGCTTCAAGCAAAAGATAGCGATCATCCTCCCGACGGGAGCGATCTCCCGGCCGGTAATCACTGCCCATGAGGTCGAAGTCCAGCGGCGGTTGAGCGCGTGGATAATCGCCATCGTTCATGCCCAACAGGCAAACCAGCCTGAACGGGATCGCGCGCATCGGCATCAGCGTGCAAAAGTTCACAGCCCCCGCCAGGAAGCGCTGCGACAGACGCCCCTGATCCAGCCCCGCCAGCCAGGCCTCACGGACGACGGTCAGTGGCAGCTCGTCCAGCAGACCGACGGCCTCGCAGGTTTCCAGCCAGGTTTCGCGCAACTCCTCGAGTTGAGCCAGCAGGTAGTCATCATGTTCATCTTCGGGTTTGAAAAACAGCTGCATCAACGCCTGAAGCCGATGCCCCCATTCCTGTGGTTGCGCGGGTTTCATCAGTTGCTGATGCGAGAGCTCCAGTGCATCCAGCAACGCTACCAACGGACCGATCAACGCGGCATCGAGACCACCGATCTCATCGTAAGGCTCGATATCTCCACAGGTACCTGAACTGCCAACGGCGTAACCGAGCAGCATCCGACGCAAGCCAAAGCGCCAACTGTTTTGCTCCAGTTGGTCGGGTAATCCCAGTTCGGCACGTTGCCCTGCATCGATACCCCAACGCACGCCAGCACCTTCGATCCAGCGATGCAGAGTCGGCAAGTCTCGCTCCTGCACACCAAACCTGGCGCGTAACGCAGGAACATCGAGCAAGTCGAGGATTTCACTGACGGGGAATCGACTGTCCGGCAGCTTGAGCAGATGTTCGACAGCGATGAGTAATGGATCCCGTCCGCGCTGCCCCTGATCGGCCATGGTGAAAGGAATGAAGCGAGGGTCCTGACGATCCAGTTGCCCAAATACGGCGCGAATATGCGGCGCATAACTGTCGATGTCAGGCACCATCACGATCACGTCGCGCGGGCGTAATTGAGGGTTGCCACTGAAACGGGCCAGGAGCTGGTCGTGAAGAATTTCCACTTCGCGCTGGGCGCTATGGGCAATGTGAAAGCGGATCGAGTCGTCTTGAGTCAGGTCGACTGCCGGCCAGAGTGCTCGAGTCTCGCTGAACGGCCGCAGTTCCAGAATGTCGTCCTGTAACTGATTGAGCATGTTGTTCGGCTGGGTTTCGCTGAACAGGTCGATGCGTCCGTTGCGAAATGCTGCGCGATAGCTGTCAGGCTCGTCGTAGCTGTCGAGAAGGTTGATGTAATCACGACCTTGCTTGCCCCACGCTGCGAGTAGCGGGTGAGCATGTTGGTGGAGTGATTCCGAATCCAGCACTACGGGCATGCCGTTTTTTCGGGCTTGCCGCTTGTATTGATGACGCAAGAGATCTTTGTCGGCAACGATATCGGCCCAGTGATAACGGCAGGGGTTATGGACGCACAACAAAACCTGGCTGAAACGGGATAGCCCGGCCAATGCCTCCAGTACCTGAGCAGGCAGCGACGAAATTCCGAATACGATAACCCGCTGGGGAAGACCGAGAGGTGCGCGCTCAAGACTGTTGATGCGCTCCATGAACCGCTGGTGCACGCCTGCCCGACTTTGGGCCATGCCTTGCTCGCCCACATCGTCCAGCAGGGCGCGCCACAACTCGGCCTGCCAGCAACTGGTTGGTGAGAGCGGCTTCGCTTCACCTCTTACATTGCGGAGTTGATGATGCCCCTCTGCCCAGTCCTCAAGCCAATCTGCGCGGTAAACCTGGTACTGGTCGAAGAGGTCTGCCAGACGTTCGGACAACTGGTAACGCTTGCGCAGATCGGCATCATGGGTGAGGAAGCGTTGTAGCGGTTCGAAATGCGGTCGGGTGATGACCTGTGGCAACAGGCGCATCAGGCGCCAGGTCAGCGGCGCCTTGTCGAGCAGCGACTTTGCTGGAATTTCCTCTCGTCCCAGCACCATCCGGTAAAGCTGCCACATGAAACTGCCCGGCAGTTGCACATCAATGGCGGCGGCGATACCACAGCCGCCTGAGTCGTCCGCTTCAGGATCCTCAGCCAGCGCCAGCTTGAGCCATTGAGCGATGCCGTTGCTCTGCACAAGCGCAATTTCGTTTTCCAGGGGAGCCAGTGGATAGCGCCGCATAATGCTGATCACAAGGCTGCGCAACTCATCCAGGCTGTTGCTCTGAACGACCATGAATGCAGCGTTGAGGGACTGGGTGTCCGGCATGAAGGCTTCCTTGGAAAAGTACAAAAGCTAGGGCTGAACCTTAGCATTGTCGGCCGGCGAGGACAGCCGCAGGGCGGCTGAGAATGCTGTAAGAACTTTCCTGCGGGCAAAACAAAACCCCAACTGCTTTCGCAATTGGGGTTTCGGAATTTAATCTTGACGATGACCTACTCTCACATGGGGAAACCCCACACTACCATCGGCGATGCATCGTTTCACTTCTGAGTTCGGGATGGGATCAGGTGGTTCCAACGCTCTATGGTCGTCAAGAAATTCGGGTACTGAGTCGTGGCCGGATGGCCTCGCTTCAGCAAATTGGGTATGTGACAGCTTTCGGTGTTTTGTGAGCATCGAACTTTCGGTTCATTGCGTCTTCACACACCGCAATCTGGCCTCTTTCGTTTTTTCAACTAGGAGCATCAGATTGCTTGGGTGTTATATGGTCAAGCCTCACGGGCAATTAGTATTGGTTAGCTCAACGCCTCACAGCGCTTACACACCCAACCTATCAACGTCGTAGTCTTCGACGGCCCTTCAGGGAACTCAAGGTTCCAGTGAGATCTCATCTTGAGGCAAGTTTCCCGCTTAGATGCTTTCAGCGGTTATCTTTCCCGAACATAGCTACCCGGCAATGCCACTGGCGTGACAACCGGAACACCAGAGGTTCGTCCACTCCGGTCCTCTCGTACTAGGAGCAGCCCCTCTCAAATCTCAAACGTCCACGGCAGATAGGGACCGAACTGTCTCACGACGTTCTAAACCCAGCTCGCGTACCACTTTAAATGGCGAACAGCCATACCCTTGGGACCGGCTTCAGCCCCAGGATGTGATGAGCCGACATCGAGGTGCCAAACACCGCCGTCGATATGAACTCTTGGGCGGTATCAGCCTGTTATCCCCGGAGTACCTTTTATCCGTTGAGCGATGGCCCTTCCATACAGAACCACCGGATCACTAAGACCTACTTTCGTACCTGCTCGACGTGTCTGTCTCGCAGTCAAGCGCGCTTTTGCCTTTATACTCTACGACCGATTTCCGACCGGTCTGAGCGCACCTTCGTACTCCTCCGTTACTCTTTAGGAGGAGACCGCCCCAGTCAAACTACCCACCATACACTGTCCTCGATCCGGATAACGGACCTGAGTTAGAACCTCAAAGTTGCCAGGGTGGTATTTCAAGGATGGCTCCACGCGAACTGGCGTCCACGCTTCAAAGCCTCCCACCTATCCTACACAAGCAAATTCAAAGTCCAGTGCAAAGCTATAGTAAAGGTTCACGGGGTCTTTCCGTCTAGCCGCGGATACACTGCATCTTCACAGCGATTTCAATTTCACTGAGTCTCGGGTGGAGACAGCGCCGCCATCGTTACGCCATTCGTGCAGGTCGGAACTTACCCGACAAGGAATTTCGCTACCTTAGGACCGTTATAGTTACGGCCGCCGTTTACCGGGGCTTCGATCAAGAGCTTCGCGTTAGCTAACCCCATCAATTAACCTTCCGGCACCGGGCAGGCGTCACACCCTATACGTCCACTTTCGTGTTTGCAGAGTGCTGTGTTTTTAATAAACAGTCGCAGCGGCCTGGTATCTTCGACCGGCGTGGGCTTACGCAGCAAGTGCTTCACCCTCACCGGCGCACCTTCTCCCGAAGTTACGGTGCCATTTTGCCTAGTTCCTTCACCCGAGTTCTCTCAAGCGCCTTGGTATTCTCTACCCAACCACCTGTGTCGGTTTGGGGTACGGTTCCTGGTTATCTGAAGCTTAGAAGCTTTTCTTGGAAGCATGGCATCAACCACTTCGTCGCCTAAAGGCAACTCGTCATCAGCTCTCGGCCTTGGAATCCCGGATTTACCTAAGATTCCAGCCTACCACCTTAAACTTGGACAACCAACGCCAAGCTGGCCTAGCCTTCTCCGTCCCTCCATCGCAATAACCAGAAGTACAGGAATATTAACCTGTTTTCCATCGACTACGCTTTTCAGCCTCGCCTTAGGGACCGACTAACCCTGCGTCGATTAACGTTGCGCAGGAAACCTTGGTCTTTCGGCGTGGGTGTTTTTCACACCCATTGTCGTTACTCATGTCAGCATTCGCACTTCTGATACCTCCAGCAAGCTTCTCAACTCACCTTCACAGGCTTACAGAACGCTCCTCTACCGCATCACTTACGTGATACCCGTAGCTTCGGTGTATGGTTTGAGCCCCGTTACATCTTCCGCGCAGGCCGACTCGACTAGTGAGCTATTACGCTTTCTTTAAAGGGTGGCTGCTTCTAAGCCAACCTCCTAGCTGTCTAAGCCTTCCCACATCGTTTCCCACTTAACCATAACTTTGGGACCTTAGCTGACGGTCTGGGTTGTTTCCCTTTTCACGACGGACGTTAGCACCCGCCGTGTGTCTCCCATGCTCGGCACTTGTAGGTATTCGGAGTTTGCATCGGTTTGGTAAGTCGGGATGACCCCCTAGCCGAAACAGTGCTCTACCCCCTACAGTGATACATGAGGCGCTACCTAAATAGCTTTCGAGGAGAACCAGCTATCTCCGAGCTTGATTAGCCTTTCACTCCGATCCACAGGTCATCCGCTAACTTTTCAACGGT
This sequence comes from Pseudomonas fluorescens, assembly GCF_030344995.1. Classification (GTDB taxonomy): domain Bacteria; phylum Pseudomonadota; class Gammaproteobacteria; order Pseudomonadales; family Pseudomonadaceae; genus Aquipseudomonas; species Aquipseudomonas fluorescens_BF. The sequence continues at coordinate 1,073,707 of NZ_CP128260.1, read as the reverse complement.
AGTCGGTTCGGTCCTCCAGTCAGTGTTACCTAACCTTCAACCTGCCCATGGATAGATCGCCCGGTTTCGGGTCTATTCCCAGCGACTAGACGCCCTATTAAGACTCGCTTTCGCTACGCCTCCCCTATTCGGTTAAGCTCGCCACTGAAAATAAGTCGCTGACCCATTATACAAAAGGTACGCAGTCACAGAACAAAGTCTGCTCCCACTGCTTGTACGCATACGGTTTCAGGATCTATTTCACTCCCCTCTCCGGGGTTCTTTTCGCCTTTCCCTCACGGTACTAGTTCACTATCGGTCAGTCAGTAGTATTTAGCCTTGGAGGATGGTCCCCCCATATTCAGACAAAGTTTCTCGTGCTCCGTCCTACTCGATTTCATGACTAAGAGACTTTCGCGTACAGGGCTATCACCCACTATGGCCGCACTTTCCAGAGCGTTCCGCTAATCTCAAAGCCACTTAAGGGCTAGTCCCCGTTCGCTCGCCACTACTAAGGGAATCTCGGTTGATTTCTTTTCCTCAGGGTACTTAGATGTTTCAGTTCCCCTGGTTCGCCTCTTGCACCTATGTATTCAGTACAAGATAACCATCTTATGATGGCTGGGTTCCCCCATTCAGACATCTCCGGATCAAAGTCTGTTTGCCGACTCCCCGAAGCTTTTCGCAGGCTACCACGTCTTTCATCGCCTCTGACTGCCAAGGCATCCACCGTATGCGCTTCTTCACTTGACCATATAACCCCAAGCAATCTGGTTATACTGTGAAGACGACATTCGCCGAAAATTCGAATTTCTCAATTAAGAGAACTCACAAATTTTACCTTAGCCTGATCACCACCAGTGAAAGTGGCTTTCAGTCTATCTTTCTATCACATACCCAAATTTTTAAAGAACGAACCAGTCAAAGACTAGAAATCAACATTCACCATCAACTCGATGGAATGCTCATTTCTAAGCTCTTACTTCAGAAGCAGTAGTGGTGGAGCCAAGCGGGATCGAACCGCTGACCTCCTGCGTGCAAGGCAGGCGCTCTCCCAGCTGAGCTATGGCCCCGTATTTCTACAGGCGTTTCCCACACAAAATTGGTGGGTCTGGGCAGATTCGAACTGCCGACCTCACCCTTATCAGGGGTGCGCTCTAACCAACTGAGCTACAGACCCAATTTCGGGCTGCTTCTTTCGTCTTCTTCAATGAATCAAGCAATTCGT